>DASVRL010000422.1:0-105424 GCA_036388635.1 Pyrinomonadaceae bacterium | reverse complement strand
TAATCTCCATCCGGTCGCGCAAAGGTATGGGAATCGGCGCGAGCTGGTTCGCCGTCGCGATAAAGAAAGTTTTCGACAAATCGAACGGTAAATCCAGATAATGGTCGCGGAAAGAATTGTTCTGCGCCGGGTCGAGAATTTCCAGCAGCGCCGCCGCCGGGTCGCCGCGAAAATCGCTGCCCATTTTGTCGATTTCGTCGAGCATCAAAACCGGATTATTAACGCCGACGCGCCGGAAGGTTTGAATAATTCTGCCCGGCATCGCGCCGACATAAGTGCGCCGATGACCGCGCAGTTCGGCTTCGTCGCGGACGCCGCCGAGAGAAATCCGGTCGAATTCGCGTCCTAAAGCGCGCGCAATCGAACGCCCCAGAGATGTTTTGCCGACGCCCGGCGGTCCGACGAAAAGAATAATCGGGCTTTTCGAATCGGGACGCAGCTTGACCACGGCGAGCGATTCCAGAATTCTCTCCTTGATGTCTTCCAAACCGTAATGGTCTTCGTCCAGAATTACCTGCGCCTCGCTCAAATCCAGTTTTTCCTCGCTGGCTTTTTTCCACGGCAAATCCAGAATGTATTCCAGATACGTGCGGATGACGTGATAATCGGGCGCGGCTTGCGGCAGCTGCTCCATTCTTCGCAATTCGCGCTCGGCTTCCTTGCGTATTTCTTCCGGCAAATCCGCCGTTTCCAGACGTTCGCGAAGCTGTCCGGCTTCGGCTTTTTCGCCGGTTTCGTCCTCGCCCAGTTCCTTCTGAATCGCTTTTAGTTGCTGGCGCAGAATGTAATCGCGCTGCGCTTTGTCCATTTCCGTCTGCGCTTCGGCGGAAATTTTCGAGCGAATCTGCATAATATCGACTTCACGCGCGAGCGACGCGTGCGCCAGCGTCAAAAGCTCGTCAGCCGTATTCGCTTCGAGCATTTTCTGTTCCTGGTCGACGCCCAAATCCAGCACCGAACCGAGAAAATACGCGAGCTGTACCGGCTCGTTTGCCGTCATCACCGCCATCCGAATTTCCGGCGGGATATTCGGAAGCATCGCCAGCGCCTGCTGAATCAGGCTCTGCACATTGCGCTTTAAGGCTTCGACGGCGGCGGCGTCTTCCGTTCTAAGCGGCGGCAGAACTTCGACCATCGCCCGCAGAAAAGGCTGTTCCTGCGCCCAGTAAACGACGCGGACGCGTTCGACGCCCTGCACGATAAGCTGCATCGTCTCGTCGGCGCGCATCATTCGCTTGATGTTGACCAGCGTTCCGACTTCGTAAAGGTCAACCGGGCGCGCGTCGTTGCCCGTCACCTCTTCGGATTTGGCGCTGATACAGGCGATGAGTTTTTCTTCGGTTGACAGCGCCGCTTCGACCGCCTGAACGGAGCGTTTGCGCCCGACGTTCAGCGGCACGACCGTGTCGGGGAAAAGCGTCGTGTTCTGGAGGGGCAAAACCGGAATTTCAAAACGTTTTCCCGGCGTCCGAGTCGTTTCGCCCGCGTTCGTATTTTGCGTGTTTTCAGTATTTTCAGCCATAACAATAAAAATCCGGCGGAAGATAAATGCAATTATTTTTTAGGATTGTTGTTTATCCGTCGCCGCCGCTGCTGCTTCAGTCCCACCCTTTTTCAAATAAATAAATAAAAGCCCGTCCGTATAGTCGTGTTCGAGTTTTGCGCCCTCGATCATATCGGGAAACTGCAAAGTTTTCTCAAACCGGCTGTAGGTGATTTCCATCTGATGATAGGAAACGTCGCCGCCGCGACAGGTTTTATCGCGCCGGATTCCGGCGATGTACAGCGTGTTGCCTTCGATTTCGATTTCCAGATCGTCGGCGGAAACGCCCGCCAGCTCTATTTTGACAATCCAGCCGTCCGGCGTGTTGTAAACGTCCGCCGCCGGATACCAGAGCCTGCCCGACGGGCGCGACCCCTTCGGCGCAGCCAGAAAGTGAAAATAACGTTCGATTGATTCAGCCATAAATCTACCAAGATTTCCCGTTAAAAATAAAAACCCGTGCGCGACCGGACAAAAATCTTCCCGGTTTCCCGCTTTTTCTCCTTCGGCAAATTAACTTTTACCTCGATTTTGCGCCATTCGTTTCTTTTCGCCCACGCGACTGGTTTAAAGCCCAGAAGGTACTGGCTTCTCAATTCGGCGGCGAGCATTTCAAATGCCTTGCCGGTTTCCTGCGCGTTGATTGGATAAAACGCCCGCCCGCCCGTCTCCGAAGCCAGTATCTCTAAATTATCGGCGGCGGAAAAAAACGGCGAGTAAAGACCTCGGCTGTCGGAATCCGAAAAAAAGCTCCGCAAATTTCTGGCGGCGAGCGGCGGAATCGTTCCGGCGATACTGTTTATGCTGCCGTCGCGCGGGCGCGATAAACTGTAAAACTCCGTGTCCGGCAGAATATTTATTGCGTAGAGCAAAACATCTCCGCCTCTAAACAGTTTTTTTGCCTCGGCAAAGTAATTATTGTCCGCGCCGTTCGTAATCAGAATTAAAACTTTTTTTTGCTGCCGCGCGCGAGAAACTTTTTCAAATCCGCTGTTAACCGCATCGTGAAAATTTGCGGCGCCGCTCACCGCTCGATAGGCGGCAAGATTATTTAAAACTTCGCCGACCTTATTTTTATCCTGAGTCGGCTCGAGCAAAACGGACGTCGTCTTTCCGGAACTGATGAAAAAATAATCGTTCTCGGGATGACCGTTTGCGAGTAAAAAATTAAAACCCCGCGCGGCAAGAGCAATCTTATTTGCTTTGCCCGCCCCGGCGCTGCGCATCGAAGCGGATAAATCAAACAAAACGCCGATGCTGGACGGCTCGTCGGCGCGTTTGAAAAACGTTATTTCCTGGCGCTTTTTGCCTTCGTAAATTTCAAAATCCGGCGCGCGCAAATCTTTTAATAATTCTTTCTCGCTCCAGACCGAGACATTCAGGAAAACATCTGTCTCCGCCGCCGCCGTTGAGTCTTTAACGTCCGCCTGCGCTTTAACGACAAAAACCGCCGCTGCCAGCAGCAAAAACAGTTTCAGATTTCCGGTTAAATATTTCACGGATTCGATACGTCGATTAAGATTTTTTCCAGAATCCGGCGCCGCTCGAAATTTCTTCCAGCGTTTCGGCAATCTCGCGCTCGTCTTCGGTTTCCAGCGCGACATCCGCCATCGCAATGATGCCGATCAGCTCGCCGTTTTCATTTATAACCGGAACGCGCCGCACTTGTTTGTCGCCCATCAGACGAATCGCTTCGAAAACAAAATCTTCGGCGCGCACGGCAAATATTTCCGCCGTCATCACCTCGCCGATTGCCGTCGTCGCGTCTCGCCCGTCGGCGACGGCGCGCACGACAATGTCGCGGTCGGTGACGATGCCGACGAGCTTTCCGTTTTCCACGACGGGCAGCGAGCCCATATCGCCGTCGCGCATCAGCGCGGCGACCGCCTGCAGAGACATCTCGCGCGTTGCCGTCGTCACGTTGCGCGTCATAATTTCCCGGCAGCGCCGCCGCTCGTTTGCCGAAATTTGATTTTCCGCCATAAATCCAACTTATTCTAAATTTTTCTCTTACAGATATTTTGTTTTACCGCGCGCGAGAAAGCAAGGTAAAAAATGCAAAACGTAAAATGCAGAAGGCAAATTGGGAGGAGAGATTTCATTTTGCCCTTAGCCTTTCGAATTTTGCATTTACAAACGTTTCGAGCAACACTAATTTATAATTTGCAATCTGAAATTAAAATCTTTTATGGGAAAAGTTCACGACAACCGGCGCAGACCGCGCCGCGAAGGAAAAAAAATCACGGTCGGAAAAATCGAAGCCCTTCCTGCCGGGCGCGGCGCGACCGTGCAGCTAAAAGGCGGCGGCGAGCTGGCTTTGTTCAACGTCAACGGAAAATTCTACGCGACGGAAAATTTCTGCCCGCATAAAGGCGCGCCGCTCGCCGATTCGCGGCTTTACGGCAGCATCGTCGAATGCGACCTACACGGCTGGCGCTTCGACGTCACCTCGGGCGAATGTTTTACCAAAAAAAGCTGCTCGATTGAGGCTTACGAAGTCGTGATTGAAGACGGCTGGATTAAGATTCTTGTATGATCGATTTATTTTTGAACTGGCAGTTAAAAACAATGTTTGTTCTCGGGCTGATTTGTCTGTCGGTAATATTTATCTTTGATTTTCGCGGATTTCAAGCGCTTTTTATTTTTCTGTTTTCGCTGATTTTTGCTTATTGCGGTCAAAAACTGCTGACGGCTGAAACTTCTGAAAATTGGCTGAAGTTTTCTTATTTCGACATTATCAAAAATGTTTCGGGCGGCGTATTTTTATTTTTAAGCTGGATGGCGTTTTTACGCGGAGTTTTTGCTTTGTCAATCGCCGCCTTACTCGTGCCGTCTTCAAAATAATTATTTACCGTCGTCGCCGATTGCTTCGACCGGGCAGGCGTCGCGCGCTTCTTCGCACAGCGCCAATTCTTCGGGCGTTTGCGGCTGCTTATAGACAAACGAATAACCGTTTTCGTCGTTGCGCGTGAAGTTTTTCGGCGAAGTGTCGCGGCAGACGTCGCAGTCGATACACTGGCAGTCGACGTAAAATTTTCCGCGCACGTTTTCGCGCAATTTGTCTTGAATTTCCGCCATTTTATTAAATCCTTGTTCCGGCTTTTCAGATAAAGCTCAATCCAAAACAAAGATATTTCCGCCGCCGGCAGCTTTTACGCGCGGGCTTTAAATCTTTTCCCTTCTTAAAATCTCGACCTGATCGCCGTCGCTGACGGCAATCGTCTGTTCGTGAATTGTTCTGGCTTCGCGAACAAAATCCGCAATCGAATTATAGCGCTGCGAAAAATGCGTCAAAACCAATTTCGCGGCGTTCGACTTTTGCGCGATTTCGGCGGCTTGCGTCGCCGTTAAATGACCGTTTTTGACGGCTTCGCCGGTTTCGCTCGCCAGGTAAGTCGATTCGCAAATGAGAAAATCGACGTCTTTCGCCAGCTCGCCAGCCGCCGCGCAGACGCGCGTGTCCATTATAAAAGCGGCGCTCAAGCCTTTTTTAGAAACGCTGACTTCTTCGAGCGAAATCGTTTTTCCTTTGATTTCCAGTTTTCCGGCGGCTTTCAATCTGCCGACGTCTTTTCCGAAAACGCCGAGCGCTTCTAATTTTTCCGGCAGCATCGTCACGTCGTCTTTTTCCTGAAAACGATAACCCCACGATTCGACCGAGTGGTCGAGCCTTTGCGTTTCGATGGTCAGATTTTTATTCTCAAAAATCACGCCCGCGCTTGAAAAAGGCTTTTCCGATATGTTTGCAGCGTTGTAGTAAATCGAAGAATTACGCAGATTCTCGACGAATTTTCGACCGTACGCGGGGTAATAAATTCGGACTTCGTGCGAAATCCGGTCGAGCGAAAGCCGCTGCAAAACGCCGGCTAAACCCAGACAATGGTCGCCGTGAAAATGCGTGATAAAAATTTTTGTAATCTGCGACGCCGAAACTCCGGCGAAAATCATCTGTCGCTGCGTGCCCTCGCCCGGGTCGAGCAAAAAGCCTTCCTCATCCCAACGAATAAAATAACCGTTGTGATTGCGCTCGCGCGTCGGAACCTGGCTCGCCGTTCCCAGTGCGATGAATAATCTTGAAGCCATTCCAATAAATAAACCGCAGATAAACGCCGGACAGACGCTGATAATAACAGAAAGGAGCGGATAAATCCGTTTTTTCTGCACGTTTACCCGCGTTTATCTGCGGTTGCATTCTTTCTTAATTCTTCTTCGCCGCGTTTTGCTCGGTCAGATTAATCATTCGCTCAAGCGCGATGAGCGCGTAATGCTTCGTTTCGTCTTCAACGATAATTTCGTTCACTACATTCCCGTCGAGGAGATTTTCCAAAGCCCAGGCGAGATTTTGCGGCGCGATGCGATACATCGTCGCGCACATACACAAATCCGGCGCGAGCAGGCGAATGTCTTTGTCGGGAAAACGCTGCTGAAGGCGATTGACGAGGTTTACTTCCGTGCCGATTGCCCATTTCGTGCCCGGTTCGGCTTTTTCGACCGTGTTGATGATAAACGAAGTCGAGCCGTTTAAATCCGAAATCTCGACGACCTCGCGCATGCATTCCGGATGGACTAAAACTTTTACGCCCGGCACTTGCTTGCGGATTTGGTCAACGTGCCAGGGCTTAAAGCGACCGTGAACCGAGCAGTGCCCGCGCCACAAAATCACTTTCGCTTCGAGCAGTTCTTCTTCCGTATTGCCGCCTAGTTCTTCGTGCGGATTCCACAAAACCATTTTTTCGAGCGGGATGCCGAATTTCGCACCCGTATTGCGTCCGAGATGCTGGTCGGGAAAGAAAAACATCTTGTCGTATTCTTTCAGATAAACGTCGAACAGCGGCACGGCGTTTGACGAAGTGCAGACCACGCCGCCATTGCGTCCGCAGAAAGCCTTTATCGCCGCGCTCGAATTCATATAAGTTATCGGCGCGACCTTTTGTTTTAAAACGCCGATTTCCCCGAGCTGTTCCCACGCGTCTTCGACCTGTTCGATGGTCGCCATATCAGCCATCGAACAGCCCGCGCCCATATCCGGCAAAATCACTCTCTGGTGCGGCTTGCCGAGAATATCAGCCGATTCCGCCATAAAATGCACGCCGCAGAAAACGATAAATTCCGCGTCCGTCTGCGAAGCCATCACCGACAGTTGATAAGAATCGCCCTGCAAATCGGCGTGGGCGATAACGTCGTCGCGCTGGTAATGATGACCGAGAACGACGAGGCGCGAACCCAATTCCTGCTTTGCCGCGTGAATCCGCTCGGCGATTTCCTCGTCCGGCATCACTAAATAATCTTCGAGATTTCTGACTTGTTCTAAAACTGCTGACATTTCCTTAAATCCTCTCAGTCTTTAGATGCAAACCTATGTCCTTGCGTAAACCAGAATCATTGCACTTTGAGAAATTTTTCGCAAGGCAAATAAAAACAGAGGACACAGATTTGTTTTCTCTGAATCCTCTGCATTTCCCTGATGAAAAATAAATTAAACGTCCAGATTGCGAACGTCCAGCGCGTTGGTTTCGATAAACCGGCGGCGCGGCTCGACCTGGTCGCCCATCAAAACCGTAAAGATTTGGTCGGTTTCGATGGCGTCTTCGATGCGCACCTGCAAGAGCGTGCGCCCTTCCGGATTCATCGTCGTTTCCCAGAGCTGTTCGGGATTCATCTCGCCCAGACCTTTGTAACGCTGAATCGTCAAATCTTTTTTCGCCATAGCGACGACTTTTTCCAGCAATTCCTCGCGCGAGGCGATTTCCTCGGAATTTCCGTTTTCGCCGACGACGAAAGGCGATTGAAACTCGGCTTCAAAAAATCCGCGCAGCTCAGCCGCTTTCGTAAATTCGGCGAGGCTCGCCAGATTCCAGTCAAAAATAATGGAATTGCCGACCACGGGCGTGATTTCGATTTCCGCCAGCCCGTGTTCCTCGTCGTTAAGCAGCTCGGTTTTGTAACCGGCTTCGGCAAGTCGAGCTTCGATTTTCAGCATTAATTCTTCGCTTTCAAAAACTTTGCGCAGCTTGCCGCGACCGGCGGTCAAAACGCCGTCTTTTCCGCTAAACGCTTCGAGCAGGACTCTTAACAATCTTGAATCGTTGCCCAAACGTTTGGCGAAACGTTCAAAATAGCGTTCAAATTCGGTCACTTGTTCCAGCAATTTCGACAGCTTCGCGCCTTCGTAAGTTTTGCCGTTCGAGGGCGATTTCACCTGCATTTCGCTGGTCGCCTGCCGCATCATATAACGCAGCATCTGTTTTTCGTCTTTGATGTATTCTTCCTTTTTGCCTTTTTTGACTTTATAAAGCGGCGGCTGCGCGATATAAATGTGTCCGTTTTCAACGAGTTCGGGCATCTGGCGATAGAAAAACGTCAACAGCAGAGTTCTGATGTGCGAGCCGTCGACGTCGGCGTCCGTCATCAGACAGATTTTGTGATAACGAAGCTTGGAAACGTCGAAATCGTCTTTGCCGATTCCCGTGCCGAGCGCCGTAATCAGAGCCTTGATTTCGCCGTGTCCGAGCATTTTATCGAACCGCGCTTTCTCGACGTTCAGAATCTTTCCCTTGAGCGGCAAAACGGCTTGGTTCTTGCGGTCACGACCTTGTTTTGCCGAACCGCCCGCCGAATCGCCTTCGACCAGGTAAATTTCCGAAAGCGCCGGGTCTTTTTCCTGGCAGTCAGCGAGTTTGCCCGGCAGCGTCGAACCGCCCAGAGCGCTTTTGCGAACGATTTCACGCGCCTTTCGCGCCGCTTCGCGCGCCCGCGCCGCATCGACCGCCTTGCCGACGATTTTTCTCGCGATGTGCGGATTCTGCTCGAAAAATTCGCCGAGTTTTTCATTCAGAAACGACTCGACCGCGCCTTTGACGGGCGAATTGAGCTTGCCTTTCGTCTGACCTTCAAACTGCGGCTGCGGAATTTTCACCGAAATCACGGCGACCAAGCCTTCGCGCACGTCGTCGCCGGAAAGCGCGGTTTTGAAATTCTTCGTTAAACCGGAGCTTTCCGCGTAAGCGTTAATCGTTCGGGTAATCGCGCCGCGAAAGCCCGATAGATGCGTTCCGCCGTCAACCGTATTGATGTTGTTGGCAAACGAATAAACCTTTTCGTCGTAAGAATCGTTATACTGCATCGCCACTTCGACCGTCAGCGCGTCGGAAACCTGTTCGACGTAAACCGGCTCGTCGTGCAGCGGCGATTTGTTTTTGTTCAGATGCTTGACGAATTCGGCGATTCCGCCCTTGTAATAAAACTCGTGCGATTTTTCCACTTCTTCGCGCTCGTCTTTGATAAAAATACGAATGCCTTTATTCAAAAACGCTTTTTCGCGCAGCCGCTCGGACAGTTTTTCAAAACTGAAAACCGTCGCCTCGAAAATATCGCCGTCCGGTTTGAACGTGACTTTCGTGCCGCGTTTCGTCGTTTTTCCGGTTTGCTTCAAAGGCTCGACCGGAAAGCCGACTTTGTATTCCTGCTCGTGCGTTTTGCCGTCGCGCCAGATTTCCAGTTTTAACCATTCGCTCAGGAAATTGACGCAGCTGACGCCGACGCCGTGCAAGCCGCCGGAAACTTTGTAGGAATTCGAGTCGAATTTGCCGCCCGCGTGAAGCACTGTGAGAACGACTTCCGCCGCCGAGCGACCTTCCTGCGTGTGAATATCGGTCGGAATTCCGCGCCCGTTATCGACGACCGTAATCGAATTGTCGATGTGAATCGTCACTTCAATCGTGTCGCAATAACCGGCGAGCGCTTCGTCAACCGAGTTATCCACCACTTCGTAAACAAGATGATGCAGACCGATTTCGCCGGTCGAGCCGATATACATCGCCGGACGCTTGCGCACCGCGTCGCGTCCTTCGAGAACGGTAATCGAATCTGCTCCGTATTCTGTTTTTGCTTTAGCCAATTTATTAACCTCTTTCTATTTACTTAATTCTTTTTCTATTATTTTTTCTAAATCTAATGCTTCCGAAAACTCCAATATCCTGTCGTTAAAAACGATGGTAGGCGTCGAATTTACTTCCAGAGCGTGCGCTCGCTCGATGTCGGCATTGATTCTGCTCGTCACCGCTTCGCTTCCCAAATCCGTTTTAAACGTCTTGATATTTAATCCGAGTTTCTTAGCGTATTTAACAAAATCCGCTTCAGCCGTCTGGCTTGTACTCCATTTGGGCTGATTTTTATAAATAAGCTGCATCATTTCGCGAAACTTTCCTTGTTTTCCTGCCGCCTCGACCGCTTTGGCGGCAGACATCGCTTTTGGATGAGTTCCTGTGAGCGGGAAGTTTCGGAAAATAATCAAGACTTCGTTCGGATATTTCCGCAAAATATCAATCAGTTTTTTATTAAACGTGACGCAGGTTGGACATTGGTAATCGTTAAAAACCTCAATCCTAACTTCCGCGTCTGGATTTCCTTTTTGCCACGCCGGATTCGCGCCTTCTTTAGTCTCTTGTCCGAAGGAAAAAAGACCGAATGATAAGGTAAAAATCAAAACCAAAAAGGCTTTGTAAAAATGCGCTTTTCCGAGCACTAAACTTCTCCTTACAATGAGGAAAAAACTTAAGCTTATTGTACCATTTTTTTACAAAAATTAATAGCCGCAAAGCGCTGATTTTTACGACTTTATAATTAGTTTTAAGGATTATTTAAAATGAGTTTTTCGGTTTCTGAAAAACTGCCCGAAAATTCCCGTTCCTCGTCCAGAATTCCGCCGTCCGCGACCTTGTAAATTTTCGCCGTCGCGCCGAATTTTTCGACAAAGCTTTCTTTCGATGTCGTGACGAAAGTCTGCGTTTTATCGCTCAGATATTCGAGCAGCTGACCGATGCGCCGGTAATCGAGTTCGGCGTCGATGTCGTCGAGCAAAAACAGCGGGTATTCCTGATGCTGCGAGTAATAAACCGAAAGATTGGCGAGCTGCAGGATCAGCAGCGCGCTTCGCTGCTGTCCGCTGGAGCCGAACTTTCGCAAATCGTGACCGTCAAACAAAACGTCCAAATCGTCGCGATGCGTCCCGATAAGCGCGTGTCCGGAAACGACTTCCGCCTGCACGCGCAGCTTTAAACGCTCGGCTAAAAGCGCGGCGTAATCGCTCAAATCGCCTTTGCCTTCGAGCGACGAAGCATAACGAATCGAAAGCTCTTCTTTGCCGAACAGACGCTTTTCCAGAACTTCGTTCAGCCTTTCGACATAACGAATCCGCGCTTTGTGAATCCGCGCCGCCAGAGCGATTAACTGCTCGTTCCACGGCTCAAGCATTTCCGCCGTTTTCTCCAGGCTGAATTCATTTTCCTGCGCCGACTGCAAAAGCGAATTTTTCTGTCGAATGACGCGGTTGTAATCGGCGAGCGTCTGCACGAACGGCGGGTAAATCGCCGTAATGCCCGCGTCCAGAAAGCGGCGTCGCGAGTCGGGAAGCCCGCGCACGATTTCCAGCTCGTCGGCGTTGAAAATGACCGTGTGAAGCTGTCCGAGATAGCGGTGAATCGTTTCTTTTTTTCCGTTGACCGAAAGCGTTTTGGTGTTTCCCTGAAGCGCGACCTGCATCAATCGGTGAATTTCCGCCGATTGCCGCACCGTGCCGCGAACGATGGCGAGCTCTTCGCCGAATTGAATCGCTTCCTGCAGTTTCGGAGTTTTAAAGGATTTCGTCGTCGCCAGCGTGTAGATCGCTTCGAGCCAGTTGGTTTTCCCTTGCCCGTTCTCGCCGAAGATTACGTTTAAGCCTTCCCGGCAAAAAAATTTTCCCTGTAAATTGCGGAAATTCTGAACTTCTAGCGATTCGAGCAGCATAACTTCATTTTATCACAAAAAAACTGGCATATTTTTCTGAAAAATTGCATCATATTACCAGTTTATTCTATACAGGCGTCAAAGGCGCCGGCATCGTTACCAGCAAGCAGGTCAAATCCCAGTTCCAAAGGAAAAATTTAATGCGCTTTATTTTCAGTGCGGTTTTCTGTCTTCTGCTCAGTTTCGCTGTTTTCGGACAATACAATAACAAACAAGTCGCGGAAGATTTTTCGGCGACGGATTTAAACGGGCAAGCCTTTAGTCTCGCCGATTTCAGAGGTAAAGTCGTTCTGCTCAGCTTCTGGTCGACCAGATGCGCGATTTGCCATTCGGAAATCCCGAAGCTTAATCGCCTGGCGGAGAAATACAACGGCAAAGATGTCGTTTTTATCGGTTTGACCAACGATAACGAAACGAAAATCAACGTCTTTCTAAAGAAAAATCCGTTTAACTTTCGCCTTACGCCGAACAGTTTCGGCGTTCTTTTGAAATACGCCGACAAAGATAGCGACGGCAATATCAATATGGGTTATCCGGCGCATTATCTGATTAACCAGAGAGGCGAAATCGAATTGAAAAAAAGCGGCTGGGACAAAACCGAAAGCATCGACGGGCAGATAAGCCGTCTTTTAAGTTCAAAATAAAAATTCGGGATTTATTCACAATCCGAAAAAAGCGCGAAGCCGTTTAAATGGCTTCGCGCTTTTTTCTTGATGACTTCCGAGGCGAGAATCCGCAAGCTCGAAGTCTTCTCAGTTTCCGGTTTTCCGGTTGTGAATTTGTTTCCGCCGACGGTTTGCGGTATATTTTCAATTCCGCACAAAATTCGCGGAGAGATAGCATAATTGGTAATGCAGTAGTCTTGAAAACTACCGCCCGTAAGGGCTTGCAGGTTCGAGTCCTGTTCTCTCCGCCACACACGATTTTAGATTTCGGATTGGTCGCCAGCCAGTTCTTTTTCTTTTCCGACAAAAAAAATACATTAACTTTGCAGATTTTTGTTGATTTGTTTTCCGGTTTTGTTATACCTTTAGCAAAACTGAATGATGATTCATTCATCAATCTGATTTTAGATTGGCGAATTTAGATTGGAAGCGGAATTCGGCTCTCTCCGAAGGCAATAAAATTAAAAATTTCTTATCCGATCGAAAAATCGCCAATCGCCAGTCGCCAATAAAATCTATGTCACGTTCCGCCACTCGAACAAACGGTTCTTCGACGGCAAAAGCCGCCGTCACGGACAAGCGCGAAGCCATTTTACGCGCGGCGATAAAAGTTTTCGCCCGCAACGGCTATTTCAACTCGAAGGTTTCCGACATCGCGCGCGAAGCCAATATCGCCGACGGCACGGTTTATCTTTATTTCAAAAGCAAGGACGAGATTCTGCATTCGGTTTTCGACCGCGCGATGGAAGAATTTATCTCCGAAGGCAAAAGGGAAATCGCCGAAATCGAAAAAGCCGACGCCAAACTGCGCCGCATTGCCGGGCTGCATCTGGAGCGCTTGAGCGCCGACCGCGATTTGGCGATTGTTTTCCAGGTCGAGCTGCGCGGCTCGACCAAGTTTATGGAAGAATTTTCCGCCGCCGGTTTCGCCGAATATCTCGACATCATTCGCCAGACGATTGTCGAAGGACAAAAACAAGGCGTTTTCCGCGCGGATTTAAACCCTACGGTTTGCGCCAAAATTCTGTACGGCGCGCTGGACGAAATGGTGACCAACTGGATTCTCTCCAAAAAATCCTATCCGCTCGCGCCGATGGCGGACACGGTTCTGGAAATATTTTTCGGCGGAATGGTCAGCGGTAAATGACGATGATTAGCGAAATACAAGACATCAGGCGTAAGGTTCAGCGCATTCCGCTTTTCGCGGACGAGCCGCTTAACCTGGCGGAATTATTTTTGCAGGCGCGCCAGAAGCGCTCGCTCAAAGACGCTCTGAATTATAAAAGCGGCGGCGAATGGAAAGCGATTTCATCCGATGAAATGATTTCGCGCATCGAAAACATCGCGCTCGGACTTTATTCGCTCGGCGTCCGGCGCGGCGACCGCGCGGCGCTTCTCTCGGCAAACTTGCCCGAATGGACGCTGACCGATGCGGGCTGTCAATTTTCCGGCGTGATCGACGTCCCGGTTTACACGACGCTGGCGGCGAATCAGGTTTGTTACATCGTCAACGATTCGGGCGCGAAAGTTTTCTTTTTGCAGGACAGGGAAACTTACGAGCGCATCGGCGGAATTTTTTCCGAATGCCGCTCCATCGAAAAATTAATTTTCTTTAACGCGGACGGCGTCGAGGCGGAAAATGCGATTTCGCTGGCGGAACTGGAAAATCTCGGCGCCGCGCTGAAAGCCGAACAACCCGAATTATTAAAAGAATTAACCGCGCAGATAAAGGCTGAAGACGTCGCCACGCTGATTTACACAAGCGGGACGACGGGCGAGCCGAAAGGCGTGATGCTGACGCACGCGAATATTATCTCGAACGTCATCGACGCGGGCGAGAATTTTACTTTTTCCGACAAAGACAAGCCGCTTTCCGTTTTGCCGCTGTCGCACATTTTCGAGCGCGGGGGAATGTATCTTTACATTTTCAACGGAATGGCGGTGCATTACGCCGAATCAATCGAAAAAGTGCCGGAAAACCTGCGCGAAGTTCAGCCGACGATTTTTGTCGGCGTGCCGCGCATTTTTGAAAAGGTTTACGCTCGCGCGAAAGAAAAATCGGCGAGCGAAAGCCGCTTGAAAGAAAAGATTTTCGATTGGGCGATTGACGTCGGGAAAGAATACGCGCGCCGCGTCGAGCATAAACAGGCGATTCCGCGTCTTTTGGCAATTAAACACGCGATTGCCGACAAGCTCGTTTTCAGAAAATTCCGCGAGTTTTTCGGCGGCAATCTCCGTTCGTGCATCACGGGCGGCGCGGCTTTGTCCGACGATATTTACTATATTTTCAACGGCGCGGGCGTTTCGATTATGCAAGGCTACGGCTTGACCGAAACTTCGCCCGTCATCTCGACCAACAACCCGATGGCTGCCCGCGTCGGCAGCGTAGGCAAGCCGCTGCGCAACACGGAAGTGCGCATCGCCGAAGACGGGGAAGTCGAAGCTTCCGGTCCGGGCGTGATGCTCGGTTATTACAACAAGCCGCAGGCGACGCGCGAGGCGTTTACCGAAGACGGCTGGTTTAAAACCGGCGACATCGGAAGAATCGACGCCGACGGTTTTTTGATAATCACCGACCGCAAAAAAGAGCTTTTCAAAACTTCCGGCGGCAAATACATCGCGCCCGCGCCAATCGAACAGATGATAAAAACCTCGCGTTTCGTCAATCAGGTCGTTCTGGTCGGAAACGAACGGAAATTTCCGGCGGCGTTAATCGTGCCGAATTTCGAATCGCTCGCGCATTACGTGAAGCTGAAAGGCATCGAGATAAGCTCGTGCGCCGAAATGTGCCGCCACCCGCGCATCGTCAATCTTCTGGAAAGACAGATTGCCGAACTGAGCAAAGATTTATCGCAGTTTGAAAAAGTGAAAAAAATCGCTCTGCTGGAAAACGAATTGTCCGTCGAAGGCGGCGAGCTGACGCCGACCTTGAAAGTCAAACGCCGCGTCGTCAGCGAAAAATACCGCGACGTTATCGAAAAAATCTACGCCGACGCCGAAAAAGAAAAGCCTGTGAGCTAAAGATTCTCACAGGCGCAAATTTATATTTCCGAATTTTCTTTAAAGAGGTATTACCGGCAGCCGATTAGGAATTCCTATGGCAAATTCGACGAGATAATCGGTAAACTTTTTCTTTGCCTTATCGACTTCGACAATATCGAAAGGTTCGAGAATCACGTCTTTTTGCTGACCCTTTTTGATTTGGTCATAATTGACCATAATAATTTCCGGTTGGGTCGAGCCTTCTTTCCGGCGATAAATTTTAATATTTTTGGTTTTCGCCTCGCGCGATATTCCGCTCGCCATGGCAATCGCCTGCATTAAAGGCAGACCGCCTTCGGGAATCGTCATCTCGCCGGGTCGCAGAATTTCGCCGACGATATAAACCGGCGCGGCTTTCTGCACGACGATAATATCGCCCGGATAGATTAACGGATTCGATTCGTCCTTGCCGAGCCTGACGCTTTTGAGGCTGTACACGCGCGAAGGCACATCCAAGCCGTTTCCGGCTTCCGTTTTCCAGATGTCCACTTCATCGGGCGCGGCGCACAATAAAGGCTGCGTGCGGAAAATCTGAATCATCCCGCCGGCTTTTTCCGTGACGCCGCCGGCAAAAGAAAGAAGCTCCAGCAGACGCGCCCGCCGCGTCAGGATAACCTGCTGCTGCTGGCGAACTTCGCCGTAGATGGTTGCGGGCGGGCGGCTTTTGCGTTCCCTGACCTGCACGCTGACCTGCGGGTTGCGCACGTATTTTGAAACGAGCCTGGTGACTTCGGCGCGCAGTTCCTTTTCGGTGCGGCAAACTGCCGGAACGGGTTTTTCGAAAAACGGAACTTCAAAATTGCCGTCTTCGTCAATCGTGGCGGTAAAATCGAAATCTTTTTCGCCCAGGACTTTTCCTTCGATAACATCGCCCGGTCCGACTAAATAACCGCGCGGCGCAACCTGCGAAACCGTCTGCTGCGAAACTTTTTCCTGCGCGAAAGCGATTTGAGTCAGGCAAAGCGTTAGCGCGAAAATCCACAAAATATTTCTTTTCATCGTTTTAAACCTCTCTTGGATGTGTGGCAGCTAATAAGAGTATCTTAGAAAGGCTTACGATTCAACTTTCCATAGCTCGAGTTGTCTGCCGCGTCAGAAAGATTTATTGTTATAAAAACTATTTGACAAGGCAATGCCGTGCCGAGTAACTTCATTTGAGAGAAGTTTGTTCAACCGATGAAGGATTCTTTTCCGGAAAAAAATCAAACCGAAGAGCGTTTCTGGTTTCTGCGACGTCCGTTTCAGTTTCTGGCGGATTTGTGTGTTTTGTGCGCCGCGTTTTTTCTGGCTTACCTGCTTCGTTTCGATTTCCAGCTTTCCGAATATTATCTGGAAAATGCTCTGAATCAGCTTCCTTTTGTGATTCTGGTGCAGTTTTCTTCGCTTTTCCTGATCGGCGCGTACTCGATTTTGTGGCGCTACGTCAGCCTCGAAGATATTAAAGCTTTTCTGAAAGCCGCTTTTATTTCCGGCGTCGTTTTGATTGCCTTCCGTCTGCTGCTCTCGCCCGAGCGTTTTATTCGCTGGCAGGTTCCGCTTTCCATTATTTTGATGAACACGATGTTCGCGTTTGCCGGACTGCTGGCGCTGCGCGTTTTGCGGCGCTTTGTTTACGAGTTTTCCGAAAAGCGCATCGTCACCGGCGGCAGGCGGCGTCTGAAGGCGAAATCGACGCTTTTCGTCGGCGCAGGCAGAATCGCGGCGGCGGCGGTCAAGGAAGTCGCGGGTCGCGCCGACGCCGAGCTGCAGGTGAAAGGTTTTGTCGACGACGACCGCCGTAAAAAAGGCGGCAGCGTCAGCGGCATCAAGGTTTTAGGAACGACCGACGATTTGGCGCGATTGGTCGACGAATTAAGCATCGAACAGGTTGTCATCGCCATCGACCACGCGCAGGGCAAGGAAATTCGCCGTATTTTGGACATCTGCCGCGAGATTCCCGTCAAAGCGCAAATCGTGCCGAGCCTGAATGAAATCGTCCACGGGCGCGTCAACGTCAGCCGCATCCGCGACGTGCAGATTGAAGACCTCCTCGGGCGCGAGCCGATTCAACTCGACGACAAAAACCTGCACGAATTTCTGACCGGCAAAACCGTAATGGTCACGGGCGCGGGCGGTTCAATCGGCTCGGAGTTGGTCCGCCAGGTCGCCAACTTTCAGCCCGACCAACTTCTTTTAGTCGAGCGCACGGAGTTTGCGCTGTTTCAAATCGAGCGCGAGCTGGTTAAGGATTTCACCGATTTAAATTTTCTGCCGCTGCTCGCCGACGTTTCGGACGCGCCGCGAATGCGCGAGATTTTCGAAAAATTCAAGCCGGAAGTCGTTTTCCACGCCGCCGCGCACAAACACGTTCCGCTGATGGAAACGAATCCGACCGAGGCGATAAAAAACAACGTTTTTGCGACCAAACAAATCGCCGAGCTGGCGGGCGAATTCGGCGCGAATGCCTTTGTTTTGATTTCGACCGACAAAGCCGTCAATCCGACGTCGATTATGGGCGCGTCAAAACGCGTCGCCGAACTCGTCGTCCAGAGCCTGCGCCGCAAATTTGCTAAAACGCGCTATATGGCGGTTCGTTTCGGCAACGTTTTAGGCTCCGCCGGTTCGGTCGTGCCGATTTTCCGCGAGCAAATTTTAAAAGGCGAAGCGATAACCGTCACCGACCCGAAAATGACGCGCTATTTTATGACGATTCCTGAAGCCTCGCAGCTTGTTCTGCAAGCCGGCGCGCTCGGCGCGGGCGGCGAGATTTTTATTCTCGATATGGGCGAACCGATAAAGATTCTGGATTTGGCGGAAGATATGATTCGGCTTTCGGGCTTGCAGCCTTACGAGGACATCGACATCATTTTTACCGGCATCCGGCAGGGCGAAAAGCTTTTTGAAGAACTGGAAATCACGGGCGAAAATTTATTGAAAACGCAGCATCCGAAAATCTTTATCGGCAAAATCGCGGAATTTTCGGCGGAAGAAGTGGCGCAGATTTTGTCGAATTTTGAAACCGCCGTGACCGAATCGAGCGAGACGAAAATCCGCGCCTTATTCAACCATTTTCTGCCCGAAGCGAAAATCAAAGAGCCGCCGAATTCGCCTGCCGCCGCCAAAGCCGAAACGACCGTCAATTACCAGATTCCGACCATCGGTCAAAACCTGACTGCCGAAAGCTAAATTCATCGGTTATAATGAATCCAAAGCCATTTAATCTGCGAATGCGAAATTAAACGCGTTTTCCCGAAAAAATTGGCTTTCGATTTATGCTGAAAAAAATATCTTTCGCCGCTTTACTGAATTTTGTTTTCTGTCTCGCCGTTTTCGCCCAAAGCGAAAGAACTTTTTCCGGCACGGTTTTAACCCAACAATTCGAGCTTGTCCCAAACGTCTCCATCGAAGTCCGCACGTCCGAAGGAAAACTGGCAGCGACGACCGACGCCGAAGGAAAATTTTCTCTGAAAGTTCCAAGCGAACCTTTTAGCGCGAAATTTTTCGGCAAAAATCTGCAAACCGTGACGCGGATTTTCGCCGCATCGGACGCGCTGGAAAACCTGCAAATCAAAATCGCATACGTCGTTCCGCCGATTGCCGAAAACGTCGTCATCGAAGCCGGCGCGCTGACGCCCGAAGTTGAACAGCGCAATGACACGATTTATAAAAACACGCTTTTCGGGCGCGACGACCAGTTGATTTTCACTCTGAACGCCGGAATCAACGCCGGGCAGCACGAAGGCGGCGGAAAATCGCTGGAAATCCGTCGGTTCGGTTTTAACACCGACCACGGCGGAGCAAACGGCGGCGTCAAGATTCTGGTCGATAACGTCCAGCAAAATCAAGGCACGCAGGGACACGGGCAGGGCTATCTGGGAAATCTGAAATCGCTCTCGCCCGAACTCGTCGAGGACGTGTCAATCGTCAACGGACCTTTTTCCGCCGCTTACGGCGATTTTTCCGGCTTGGGCGTCGTGCAGATTCGCCTCAAAGAATCTCTGCCGCAGCGATTTACGGCGCGCGTTCAGGCGGGCAGCTTCAATACCGCGCGCGGCTTTTTCGCCTACAGCCCGCAGTGGAAAAAAACTGACGCTTTTATCGCCTATGAGGCGAGTTACACGGACGGACCTTTCAAAAATCCGCTCCGCTATCGCCGCGATAATGTTTCGGGAAATATCACCTACAAATTCGACGAGACGCAGGCGCTCGGCTTTAAATTAAACGTCGGGCGCAGTGATTTTACTTCTTCGGGTCAAATTCCGCTGGATTTGGTGGCGAGCGGCGAACTTGACCGTTTCGGTTTTATCGACCCGGAAAACGGCGGAAAAGTTCGTCTGGGAACAATCGGAACGTATTATCGCCGCGAATGGAAATCGGGCGCGACGCTCAAGACGGACGCTTTTGTTTCGCGCTCGCTTTTCGATTTATGGTCGAATTTCACGTTTTTTCTAAACGATCCCGTTTACGGCGACGAAATCCAGCAGCACGATTCGCGCTTGCAGGAAGGCGCAAACTTTCAATACCTTCAGCCGTATAAATTGTTCGGCAGGCAAGCGCTTTTAACCGTCGGCGCGAATCTGCATTTCAACCAAATCAACGTCGGCTTGTATCCTTCGACGAATCGCAATCCGAACCGCAAATTTTTGCCGGAAAATATTGACAACCCGAACGTGCTTTACACGAAAGCCGACGCGAAAGTGAATAATTACGCGGGCTACATTCAAAACGGAATCGATTTTTTCAACGGTCATCTGCGAATCGAAACCGGTTTAAGGTTTGATTATTTCACGTTCGGCGTCGAAGGTTTTGAATTCGGCGAAAATGAAAATTTACTTCTCGGCAAAGAAAGCGCCGGTAAATTCCAGCCGAAAATCGCTGTCGTCTGGTCGCCTTTTGAAAAAACGCCCGTTTCTTTCTACGTCAATTACGGGCGCGGAATTTCCTCGCAGGACGCGCGCGGCATCGTCAGAAACCCGGAAGCGCCGAAAATCTCGACGACCGATTTTTATCAGCTCGGAACAAGCTATAATTCGCCGAGAATTTCCGCCGTTTTCAGCGCTTTTCTGATTGACCGCTCGAACGAGCAGGTTTATATTCCGGACGATGGCAGCATCGAGTTTGCCGGGCGCTCGCGCTCTTACGGCGCGGAAGTCAGAGGCTCGGTAAAATTTAATCGCAACTTGAGTTTCAACGGCGGCTTAACGCAGGTCGTCGAGGCTTTCTATCCGGGCGAATTTACCGCCGCGAACCGCCGCGTTATCGTTGACAGCGCGCCGAAAACCGTCGCTAACGGAAGTTTTGTTTTGTCGGAACTGCGCGGCTTTAACGCTTCGCTGAGCTGGCGGCATATTTCGAGTTATCGCCTGGACGGCGAAGATGCGAGGCTCAGGGCGAGCGGGCACGACGTCGTCGATTTTTCGCTCTCGAAACGCCTGAAAAAATGGGTCGATTTGAATTTTTCGATTGATAATCTTTTCAATAAACGCTATTACGAAACGCAGAACTATTTCGAGTCGCGCCTGTTGAGCGATGCGCCTGTCGGCATTGACCCGGAAACCGGCAGAAATATTTATCCGTCGCGGATTCACGCCACGCCCGGCTATCCGTTTACGTTTAACGTCGGCTTGACGTTTCGCTTCGGCGCAAAAAATTAAGATTTAATCGCAGATAATTACCTGTGAACGCGCGCGGGATTTTGGCTTTATCTGTGTTAATCTGTGTGCATCTGTGGATGAATTTTCTTATGACGCAAACTAAATTAACCAAAAATCGAATCTCGAAAAAAGCGGCGAGCTTTACCGAATCCGTCATTCGCGAGATGACGCGCGAGGCGATGAAATACGGCGCGGTCAATCTCGGTCAGGGCTTTCCGGATTTTGCCGCGCCCGAAGACATTAAGCAGAAGGCGATGGAAGCAATCGCCGCCGACCATAATCAATACGCGATAACCTGGGGCGTGAAAGGTTTTCGTGACGCGATTGCGGCGAAGACGAAATGGTTTCTCGGCTTGGAGATTGACCCGGAAACCGAAATTACCGTGACCTGCGGCTCGACCGAGGGAATGATTGCGGGAATGATGGCTTGCGTGGACGCGGGCGAGGAAGTGATCGTTTTTGAGCCTTTTTATGAAAACTACGCGCCAGACGCGATTTTGTCCGACGCCGTGCCGCGTCACGTTCCGCTTTATCAAACGGAAAACGGCTGGCATTTTGAAAAAGACGAGCTGCGCGCCGCTTTTAACGAAAAGACGAAAGCGATAATCATCTGCAACCCGAACAATCCGACCGGAAAAGTTTTCAGCCGCGAAGAATTGGAATTTATCGCCGAACTCTGCAAGGAATACGACGCGATTTGTTTTACGGACGAGATTTATGAGCACATTCTTTATAAAGGCAAGCGGGAAGCGGGACAGATGACGACGGATAATCCGAGACATATCTCGATGGCGCAGCTCGACGAAATGCGTGAGCGAACCGTCGTCGTCAATTCCCTTTCGAAAACTTATTCGGTGACGGGCTGGCGCGTCGGTTACTGCATCGCGCCGCCGGATATTTCGGGCGCGATTCGCAAAGTTCACGATTTTTTAACGGTCGGCGCGGCGAATCCCTTGCAGCACGCGGGCGCTTATGCTCTGAGCTTGCCGGAAAAATATTACGCCGGGCTGCAAAAAGAATATCAGCGAAAGCGGGATTTTATCGTGCCGATTTTGCAGGCAGCGGGTTTTAAATGCGATCTGCCGCAGGGCGCGTATTATGTGATGACCGATATTTCGGATTTCGGTTTTGAATCGGACGTCGAGTTTACAAAATATCTGATTCGCGAAATCGGCGTGGCGGTCGTGCCGGGTTCGTCGTTTTATCACGACACTGGTTCAGGTTCGCAAAAGGTGCGTTTTTGTTTTTGCAAAAAAGACGAAACGCTCGAAGCGGCGGCGGAAAGATTGCAGAAATTAAAATCCAGAGTTTAGGCGGCACAAAAGCCGAGCCGCGAAATTACGCGAAAGAGCACGAAATATTTTATTGATTTATTTTTGTGTTCTTTCGCGTAATTTCGCGGCTGTATTTTCTTATGCGCCTTCTCGTTTCGCTTCCTTATTCGGCTGCGGCGTAATTCTCAGATAAGGTTTCACTTCTTTCCAGCCTGCCGGAAACTTTTCTTTTGCTTCTTCGTTCGACAGCGCGGGAACGATGATGCAGTCGTCGCCGTCTTTCCAGTTGGCGGGCGTCGCCACGCTGTGTTTCGCCGTCAATTGCAGCGAATCGATGACGCGCAGGATTTCATCGAAGTTTCTTCCGGTGCTTGCCGGGTAAGTAATCATCAATTTCACCTTTTTGTCCGGTCCGACGACGTAAACCGAGCGCACCGTGAAAGTGTCGCTGGCGTTCGGGTGAATCATATCGTAAAGGTCGGAAACTTTTTTATCGCTGTCGGCAATGATTGGAAAATTCAAAGCCGCGCCCTGTGTTTCCTCGATGTCTTTCGCCCAGCCTCGGTGCGAGTCGAGCGGATCGACGCTCAAGCCGATGACTTTGACGTTGCGCTTGTCAAATTCCGGTTTCAGCCGCGCCGCCATTCCGAGTTCGGTCGTGCAGACGGGCGTGTAATCCTTCGGGTGCGAGAACAGTACGCCCCAGCCGTCGCCCAGATATTCGTGAAAATCGATGGTTCCTTCGGTCGTTTCCGCCGTAAAATTCGGTGCTTCGTCTCCTAAACGTATCGCCATTTTTTTTGCTCCTCTTCGATTTTTAAAGCCGCAATTTCCGGGCTTTAATAGTTAAATAATAATTTGGAAGTTTAATAATGGTATGCCTTCCGCAGAGGTTTTTCAAGTCCCGCCTTCGGGCGCCGATACAACTTTTTCAAAACCTCGTGCAACTTAAATTACAAGTAGTTCGTAAAGTTTTTAAACAAGGGAAAGCTCCCGAAAATTTCATTCGCAAAAATTCTAAAATTTGGAGGTTTTATGTTACGAAAGTTATCCGCTTTTATTCTGTGCGCGACTTCGAGCTGCGCCGTTATTTATTCGCAAAAAACGCCGGAAGCGCCGCGTCAGCCTGAAAAACAGCAGCAGCAGCGCGCTCAAACGATGGTGTTTTCCGAGTTCTTCGGCGGCAGTTACCTCGGCGTCCAGACGCAGGAAATCACGCGCGAAAATTTCTCGAAGTTCGGACTCGGCGAAGTTCGCGGCGTCGGGGTCGAAAAGGTGTTGGAAGATTCACCGGCGGCGCAAGCCGGATTGCAGAACGGCGACGTTATTGTCCGTTTCGACGGCGAAGAAATTACCAGCACCCGTAAATTATCGCGTCTCCTGGCGGAAGTCGCGCCCGACCATCAGGCTCGGCTGACGATTTTGCGCGGCGGCAGCGAGCGCGAAATTACCGTGACGGTCGGAAAGCGTCCGACGCCGAAATTTGAAGACGGCACTTTCGAGATGCGCGTTCCGCCCGTGGTCGGCGAAATGCCGATGCGAATTCCGACGCCGAGAACTCCGCCGGTCGGAGACTTGCAGCAGTTTAAAACAATTCCGCCGATCGGCGAGCTGAACAAAGACTTTCTCGTTTTTCGCGGCGACAGCCGACAAATCGGCGCGGGTCTGATGCCTTTGACCAAACAGTTGGCTGAATATTTCGGCATCGGCGAGGGCAGAGGACTTTTGATTAACGACGTGCGTCCCGATTCGCCCGCCGCGAAAGCCGGTTTGAAAGCCGGCGACGTTATCATCGAGCTGGAAGGCAAAGAAGTTAAAGGAATGGGCGATTTTATTCGCGGCATCGGCGAAAAGAAAGAAGGCGACGTGACTTTAACCATTGTCCGCGACCGCAATCGTCAAACCGTGCGCGTCATGCCGGAAAAAATGAAAGGCGGCGGGTTTTTCTTTGAATTTGACGACAAAGACGGATTGTTGAGAACTCCGCTGCCGTCAGTTCCGGTTATGCCGGAAACGCCGGGCGTGAAAGGATTGGTTGCGCCGACCAATCTACCGCCCGTCCAAGTTCTGGCTCCGACGCGCGTGTTGTAAAAAGACGGAAGCCCGCGCCTCTGCGGCGGCAAGTAGAGCGCAGGATGTAAAATTAGGCAATAAAAACGGAAAAGTGAAATTAATCGCTTTTCCGTTTTTATTGCTGCAAGGTTTCTTTGGCAAGCTGGTTCGCCGCGCCGCTCATCTCGCGGGCGATTTCCATATATTTCTGAAAATTCTCTTCTTTTTCCCTGAATTCCGATTTCGCTTTTTCGATTTCCAACTTGTCTTTCTTGCCGAAAGCGTCGCGCAGAAGCTGCGCGGCTTGACGGCGAAACTCGAAAGCGTCGAGCTGTTTTTTCAAGCTTCCCTTTTTTAACTGTAAATATTCCTTGTATTTGTCGTTCGTGTTCATCGCTTCGGCTTTTTCGATTTTCGAAACCGCGCTTTCGCCCAGAACAAAACCGTCGTTGATGATATAAATAAGGTCGTCCGCGATTTTTTTGACTTCATCGATTTTTTTATCGTTCATCGCCGTTTTCAGCTCGTCGATTTTGCTTTGGTTTTCCTTATACATTTTGCGGATTTTTTTGAGGTCTTCGTTGGCGTCCTGAATGATGGCGGCGGCTTCCGCCGTTTGGTCGGTCAAGCCGAAAACGTCGATGCCGCTCGATTCCGTATTGCCGCTTTTCTGGCAGGCGGCAGTAAAAAGAATCAATAGAAGTAAAAATTGAATCGCGGCGGCGCACGGGCGCAGAGATTTTAAAAGCGAAAGGAAAAAGGTTTTTTTGCTTTGCCTTTTTCCCGGATTCGATTTGTAACGGCTGGCATTTATGCGTGCTTTCATTTCTTTCTCCGCGTCTGCTGCTGCGGCGTCTCTCTGCGGTTCAATTCTACTGAATCAGACGAAAATTTGAATTATACTTGCGCCGCCAGATAAAGCCGTCCAGAATGTAGTGCGTCAATTGCGGAACGGCGAGCAGCGGCACGAGATACATTTTCCAGTTTTCCGCATCAAAATTCGCGCCGAACATCCAGTTTCGCTCGTGCCAGACGCCGCGATGCCAGAAAATTTCTTCCGTGTACGCCAGAGCCCAGAGCGTCGCCAGAAAAACAATCCAGTTGCCGGAAAGCGTTTGATAAAATCTGGGCGCTTTTTCCCGCCGCGAGCGCGCGTAAAAATAAATCAGCGCAAAATACGGCACGCCGTGAATTACCACGTTCGTCACCGTAAAAGCGTAATCGGAATTGAACGCGACAATTCCCGCATACCAGCAAACGGCGGTCGTCGCCACGACAATATCTTTGCCGACGTTCAAAAAGCCGTCTTTGAAATAAAGATAGACGGATTTTGCGAAGTAAACAACCAGCGCCAAAACGTAAAGCGGAAAGAGGATTTTTTCTACAAACGCGGGCAAAGCGAAAAAATCGTCCCTGACAAACCATTCGAAATTGCGCGGCAAACTCGTCATCCAGAACGCCAGCGGGTAAACGGTCGCCAGATAAATCGCCGCCGCGTCAATCCACCACGTCACGCGCGATTTCTCCCTCAATTTAGCGCGATAAAGATTAACCCAGCCGTATTGCTGCCGCACAAAATGAAAAACCGCGACAATCGCCAGCACGCGCCAGAAAGTCAAAGCCGATTCCGAATAAAGCGCCACGCCGACCGCGTAACCGAAAAGCGGCACGAGCGTGTAAAGCCAGATTCTTTTTTTAAATTCTTCCGTATCGAAATAAACGCGAAAGCTCGTCGACCAGACGTGCGCGACATCAATCAAAAGAACCGCCGTTATCCAAGTCCAATCCGGCGATTCTTCGTGCAAAACGCCCAACTGCCAGCCAATCGCCAGAAGCAAAAGCGACAAAACCGCGCTGCCCAGAAAGACTGATAAATCAACCGGCGCGCTGAATAGCCATTTCGATTGCGGCATCGCTTCGTTCATCAAATACTATAGTTTCCTGATTGCTTCCCAAGCTTCCTCATCACAGATACAAACATAATCGCTATTTTCAAACCAAGTATCAACAACCGGAAGATTTTTTATAATTTCGGGAATTCCCTGAGGAAATTCAACCAGACAAATTGTTTTCCAGCCGCGCGGAATAACTTCGGTCGGTTTTCCAAATTGCTGAGTTACGGCAACGATTTTGCTTTCATGATAAATTCCGCCGCCCGGATTAGTTTTCGGAAAAATCACACTAAAACTTTTCCCGGCAGGAACATCGGCAAAAGCATATCCGATAAATAAAACTTCAGCATTATTCGGTTTGTCAGGCGGCAAGCCGGATTTGACCAACTCCAAACTATTTGGCGAGATTTTACCTTTAATCAAAAGGCATTGCTGCTCGATCGGCACCCAATATTCCATAAAGACTATTTTTAAAATCCGGTTTAACCTTTATTAATATTTTTTCCCAAAACCTCGCTCGCCGCGCGGACGCCGTGATAAAACGCTTCCTCGAAAAGCGCGATGCCGCTCAAATCCGAATGCGCGTAATGAATGTTGCGAAAAGGCTTCTGCGCCAGAGCGCGCGCGCCGTTCCACAGGAAATTCGTCCGCGGGCTTATCATCGCGTGTCCCCAGCGCACGATGTCGATTCTTTCCGTCAGCTCACGAATATTTTTGTGCGCGAGCGATAAATCCGTCAAGCAGATGTCGGCTAGCTCGCGCCAGTCGGCGGCGTATAATTTGGCTCTGCCGTCGGGCGCGCACATCGGGAAATAATATGTGAAAACCGTCTGACCGTAATCGATTCCTTTCTGGTGCGTCGCGTTGACGTAGCCCAAGCTGTTGCTTTCGTAAATCACGTTGTCCCACGCGAGCGGAAAATCTCTCTGAAACGGCGATTTCGGGCGGTCTTTCAGAAAAAGATTAGCCACAAACCAGGCGTTGTGTTCAAATTCCTTGACGTATTCCGGCGCGTTTTGTTTGAAATCACGAATCAGATATTTCGCCGTAAAAACGGGCGCGGCAAAAATAATTTTTTCGCAATGCAGCCCGCGAATTTGTTTTTCCGCGTCGAGATAAACGACGTCGACGCCCGTTTCGTTCGGAATTATCTCGACGGCGACCGTATTCAGGCGCGATTTTTCTTTGACTTTATCGTGCAGAAAATTGACGAAACGCCCGTTGCCTTCGGGAAAAGTAATAAACGCCTGCGATTCTTCGCCGGAGGCGCGAACGCGCGAGCAGAAATAAAAAAGTCCTGCCCAGGCGGAAGTCTGTTCCAGTTTCAGACCGTAATCGTCGCGGCAGGCGTAATCGCAATACCAGACGAGCCGCGGTGAATCGAAGCCTTTTTGCCGCAGCCAGTCGGCAAAGGAAATTTTGTCGAGCGCGGTCGCTTCCGCGTCCGTCGAACATTCGGCGACGGGCAAAACGAAAGCGCGTCTGCCGCGCGCGTCGCGCCAGTTTACCCAGAAATCAATTTGTTTTTGAAATTCGGCGAGCTGTCGTTTGTCTTCCGCGCTTTCGCCGGCGTGCAGATATAAACCTTCATACCAGCGACCTTTATAAAAAACTCTCTCTTCCGGCTCGCGGCAGAGGAATTGTTCGGCGACGATGATTTCGCCGTTTTCGTTTCTGCCTTCGACGAGCCGCATCTCGTCCAGCAGCGCAATCAATTCCGCGTTTTCCTTAAACGGAACCGGCAAATAATGCGCGCCCCACGGATAACCGATAAAATTATTTTTGCCGCTCCGCGCCGTCCCGCCGATTGCCGCTTCGAGTTCGAGCAGAACGAAATCCGTAAAATTTTCTTTTTGGAATTTTCGCGCCGCCGCCAGTCCCGCCGCGCCGCCGCCGATAATGGCGACTTTCACGTTTTCCCAATTCTGCGCCGGAACTTCAAACGAGCGATTTTCGCGTAAGATGTGTCCGAGCGAAGCGTTTGCGCCGATGATTTCGCCGGACGGAAAATTTTCCGGCGGCGAATTACGACACGCCGCCAGAGCGACGGGTAAACCTAAAAACGCGGATAAGATTTCGCGGCGCGTGAATTTCATTTACTACTCGAATCTGCGCCATTCGGCTTCGTAGTATCGCACCAGAGCCTGATTGTCGAGGCGATTTATCTCGACGTCTTCGATTCTGGAAATGTCTGCCGGAAAAACGAACAGCGAGGCGAAAGATTGTTCGTTTAGAAATTTCAGCTCGATGTTTTCCGATAATTTCGAAGGCGTTTCAAACGGCTGGATTTTCGCCAGCGCGTAGCCCCAGATGCCGAAACTCGGAACGGTGGTTTGAAAAGGCTTGACGAAAAACCCGGCGGTTTCCATCGTTTTGACGATGCACCAGTAGGATTGGCGCGCGAAAAGCGGCGAGGTCGTTTGAATGACGACTGCCGATTCGGGCTTTAATTTCGATTTCAGGAGATTATAAAACCTGGTCGTGTAAAGCTTTCCGAGCGCGAAATTGTTCGGGTCGGGAAAATCGACGATTGCCACGTCGAAAGGCTCGATTTCATTATTGTCGAGCCAGACGAAAGCGTCGTTATTGACAATCGAAACGCGCGCGTCTTCCAGCGAATGTTTATTTAATTCGCCCAGAGCCGGAACCGATTTTGAAACTTTCGTCATTTCCGGGTCGAGGTCGACGAGCGTGACCGATTCGACCGTCGGATATTTCAGAATTTCGCGCACCGCCAGACCGTCGCCGCCGCCGAGAACGAGAATGCGTTTCGGATTCGCGCCGAAAGCGGCAAACGCCGGATGAACGAGCGCTTCGTGGTAGCGATATTCGTCGAAAGAATTAAATTGCAGGTTGCCGTTCAAAAAAAGCGAGTAGCCGGTTTTGCCTTTGGTGACGACAATTCGCTGATAGGACGAGCTTTTGGTAAAAATAATATTGTCCGGGAAAAGCGCGTCCTCGGCTAGAGACGTCAGCGTATCGGCTTTGATAAAGGCGATGACGAGCAGCACAATGATGATGAAACCATTGATTCTCAGAATCGTCACGTCGCGCTTTTTGAGCAGATTTTCCAAAAGCCACGTGCCCCAGATTCCGACGCCGGCGTTGAGCATTCCGAAAAGCAGCGACGTGCGGTTCAGACCGAGCTTCGGCACGAGAAATATCGGGAACAGAAGCGAGGCGACGAGCGCGCCGGCGTAATCGAGCGCCAGCACGCGCGCGACGAGTTTTTTAAAATCCAGCTCGTCCTTTAAAATCCGCATCAGAAGCGGAATTTCCAGCCCGACGAGCGTTCCGATGACGAAAACCATCGAGTAGAGAATCAAATTGAAATACGAAACGTTGGCGAAGGTCAGAAAAAGAATCGGCGCGCTGAATCCGCCGACCACGGCGACCGCCAGCTCGATTTCCAGAAAGCGGCGGGCTAAATTTTTATCGAGAAAACCGGACAGCCACGAGCCGACGCCCATCGCGAAAAGATAAATGCCGATGATCAGCGAAAACTGCGTCACCGAATCGCCGAGCACGTAGCTGGCGAGCGTTCCGGCGAGCAGCTCATAAATCAAGCCGCACGTGGCGATGATAATGACGTTTAGAAATAAAAGAGGAATTCTGTTCATTTTTAAAGCGGAAAATGCAAAACGGAAAACGGGAAACGAAATAAACAGCAATCATTTTCCATTTTCCGCTTTTCCGTTTTCCAACTAAATTTAGCCGTTAATAGCGGCGGCGATGATGATGGCGATGCCAATCATTATCGAGCCGATAACGATGCCGAGCGCGACGTTCTGGTCTTCCTCGATTTCCTTGTGAATCGGAAACATTCTGCCCAGAATAAAATAGGCGACGGCAAAGAAAACTATACCGATAAAGACGAAGATCAGTGTCGTGACCAAAACTTCCAGCAACGCGTCCAATTTGACGACCGTCGCCAAAGCCTGAAATTTAAAAATTGAACTCAACATTTATTTATTTTCCTCCACGATAACCGCCGACAAACGGCACTCTAAACATTGAACGGCTGCCCGAATTGGCAAACTCCCAGCCCAGCCAGCTGGACGAAAGATAAAGCAGAAGCACGCCGCCGCTGAAAACCAGAAAAAGTGTTCTTAACATAATAAGTTTGTCCTTTGTCCCCGGTTGTTAGTCCTTCGCGCTTTGCCGGTTAAAATAAATTAAGCAATGATATTTTTCATAAACCTGCAAGTGACGAAAGACCAGCGACCGAAGGATTAATAATTATTCCTCGCCGCCGCTTGAATCGCCGCCGGAACTTTCGCCGCCGCCGCTGAACATACTTTCGCTCCAGCGCCGCGATTCAAACATCCATTTGCGAATCAGCGAAAAAAGCGGCACGATTGCCAGCACCAGAAAAGCGCAGCAGAAATTCATCCCGCGCGTGACGTTCTGCTCGACCTTGACCGAAACCGGTAAAGGCTGCTGAAAATTCTGCCACGTGCCTTCCAGCCGCAGCATATATTTTCCCGCCGGAAGCGACGAAATGGTCGAATCGCCCGTCTGCCCGCCTTCGGTCCACGCTTCGCCCTCTTCGACGCCCTGATAATATTCAATCGGTATACTGACCGATTCGACCTCGTTGTTCTGCTCGTTGACCAAATCAATATCTAATTCCGCATAAGAATTGCTGACCGGCGCAGTGGCGGAAATTCTGACATTGCGGTTTCCCTTCAACTGAAAAGGCTGGCTGAAAACCGTCTGCGGCGTGGTCGCGCTGGCGGTCGGCTGAAGCGTCAGATTTTCCGCCATCACCGTCGCCGTCGAGCCGGTCAGCGGCAGCATAAAAATAGCGACGATCATCAGAAGCCCGAGCATCGCAAAGCCCCATTTGATATAAAAACCGCCGGTAAAAGGCTGGTTCGGCGCGACCGACCACGGCGCGGCGAGATTTTCGACGCCGAAGATTTTCCGGATTTCGGCGCCGGTCATATAAGTTCCGAGCGACCAGTTTATCTCGTTCTGCGTCGTCTCGCACGAGAGCATCTGCGGAGCTTTGACGTAATCAATCGCGCGCACCGTTTCGCCGACCTCGACGCGCCAGTAAAATTCGCCTTTCACGTATTCGACGCGCGCCGGCGCATCCTGAAAAATCTTGAACGTCTTGCCGCCGTAATTCGCCGTATTGCCGAAGTTCGTGACTTCCGCCGGGTTGACCGGCTCGACGTAATTCCAGTGATTGTCGGAATGAACCAGCCAGCGAAAACCGATTTGCGGATTGTAGAGCAGATATTCGTGCCAGAAATATTGGATGCCCTCGACCGTTACGCTGCGGACGACCGCGCCGATAATCGTCATCTCGACGCCGTCCTTAAACGCGCCTTTCATCCCGATTTCCAAATCGAATTTATGCTCGTCGGGCGATGGCTTCAGCGCGTTGAGCCAGCGTAAATTTCCCTGGTTGACTTCGAGCAGCGAATCGCAATTCGGACACGTGACGCGCTCGGATTTGTCCGGCGCCGCCAGATTTAAAGGTCCGCCGCATTTCGGACAGCCCATCGCCGCCGAAGCCACGCGGCGCGCCTCGCGCTCGGCGGGTCGCGCGTCGGCTAAACCGATGTCCGCCAGCGAAACCTGCTCGCCGATAAACGCCAGCGGCGGATTCATACCGTAATCAATCGTGCCGAAAGCATTGCCCGCTCCCGCCAAATCCGCATAATTGCTGCGTTCGTTCGGCACGAGCTGGTACGGAATTTCGCCGTCCGCCGCAACGGAAGTTGCCGTGCCTTTTTCCGCCACCATCAGCGGCGTTTTACTCGGAATCTGTGAAAGGGCTTGACCGAGCTGCAAATATTCAAACGGCGGAAGCTGCGCGGCGCCCGGCAATTTCTGGAAAAAAGTCAGATAAAATTTGCCCTGCGCCTCGGCGAGCCAGCCGACCCAGCCGTTCGAGAAAGTCGCGTACCATTCATCCCAGAATCCGCCGAGGTCGTGGCGCATCTGCGCGCGTCCCGTCAGTTCAAAACGCTGACCGCGCCATTCGCCCCGCAAACCGAGACGCAAAGGCGATTGCGAATCGACGATCTCGGCGACTTTTCCCAAATCTTGCAGCGCGCGGTCGGTGCGCGCGACCGCCGAACGGCAAAACGGGCAAACCAGCACAATCGTCGAACCGGCTTTAAATTCAATCGGCGCGGCGCACGAAGGACAATTCGCTTTCAGGACGCTCAAGCTTCACCTCCAACGATTTTGGATTTCGGATTTCGGTTTGCGGATGGCGAATGCCCTCGCTCGACCTTTTGAATCTTTACATTTTCGGCGCCCAGCATTTCGGTTAAATTTTCCGTCCAGTTCCATTCCGGGCGCGTCCGGCAGCAATATAAATTAAATGTCGCCGTCCGGTATTCCGGATAAGTGTGACAGGCGAGATGCGACTCGCTCAAAAGATTAAATCCGGTTACGCCGCGCTCGCCGGGAAACTGGTGCCAGACTTCCTCGATGACCTTTAATTGCAAATCATTGACGACGAGCGAAAAAATATCGCGCAGCGCCGCCGCGTCGCGCAGTTTTTCGGCGTCGCAATCGAAGGCATCAATTATCCATTCAGTTCCAACCAGCATTAATTAGATTTACGAAAAAAGATTTATAAAGTTTTCCGAACCTTGCAAAACGAATTGGCGTTATAATCGTTTGACGAAGTATGTTGAAAAGAAATATACCCAAAATCTTCGCTTATGTCATTTGTTTCGGCGCAATTTGCGTGATTTTTTCCGCTTGTCTTCCAATTTCCTCAAACGACTCGAAATCAAAGAATAACACGAGCGCCGCCGACAGTCAGAAATCAGCCGATTATAAAGAGCCGAAAGTCGTCGGCACCATCGATTCCGACGAAATCCCGGAAAGCAGCGGCTTGGTAAATTCGCCGTGCCAGCCCGACGTTTTATGGACGCACAACGATTCCGGCGACAACGCTTTCGTCTTTGCGCTCGACAGAACCGGAAAAAAACTCGCCACTTTTAAAGTCGGCGGCGCGAAAAACACCGATTGGGAAGATTTGGCGATTCGCAAAGAGCCGGCGGGATGTTTTCTGTACATCGGCGAAATCGGCAATAATGCCCGCTCGCGCAGCGAATTTACCGTTTACAAAGTCAAAGAACCGACAGTTTCCGGCGAAACGAATTCGAGCAAAAAAAATCCGCTTTCGACCGAAGCGGCGGAAGCGATAAAATTCGAGTATCCCGATACGCGGCACGACGCCGAAACTTTGCTGGTTCATCCGGCGACGGGCGACATTTACGTTTTGTCGAAACGGTTGAGCGGCGCGTCAGCCGTTTATAAGCTCAAAGCCGGATTTGATTCGAACAAAACGAACAGGCTGGAAAAAATCACGGATTTTACGGTTCCCGCCATTCCGAACGGGCTTCTGACCGGCGGCTCGATTTCGCCCGACGGCAAGCGCGTCGTCGTCTGCGATTATTTTGCGGCGTACGAAATCGTTTTGCCCAAGCAGGCGAAAAATTTTGACGAAATCTGGAAACAGAAGCCGCAGAAAATCGAACTCGGACAGCGCGCGCAGGGCGAAGCGATTGCTTACGCGGCGGACGGCAAAGCGATTTACGCCAGCAGCGAGGAAAAAGATTCGCCGCTGATTATGGTCGAGCGAAAATAGCTTAATAAAGCGTAAACCTGTATTCGACCGTTCTCGCCGCGCTGACGGGTTTTCCGTCAATCTTTTCCGGCTCAAACTTTATATTTTTCGCCGCTTTGATTGACGCTTCTTCCAAGCCGTAGCCGAGGCTGTTCAAGGCGATGATGTATTTAATGGTTCCGTCCTCAGAAAAAGTGACTAATAATCTGACGACGCCGGAAACTCCCGCTCGGCGCGCCGCGTCCGTGTAAGCGGCTCGCTCTTTCGCCAGAATTTTGACCGGCGTTTTTAAAACATTTTCCCCGGTGCCTACGGCGTCGGGGTTGGTGACGACGGCGGCGGATTTATTTTTTTCTCTTTCGGCATAATAACCGGCGTAAAATTGCAGCGCTTCCTGCTGCCCGCGCCAAAAAGCGGAATCGGGTAAATTCTTTGACAGAATGATAAATTTTCCGATGCTGTCCGAAGCGACTCCGTATTGGTGAGACCTCCGCGAGGCATTTCGGTTGGCGACCGAAATATTCATAATCGCGTGCGCTTTGAGCAGATGTAAGCCCGCCAGATTCGGATTTAACTTTATTCCCCGCTCGGCGTTTTCAAAAGCCGCTTCAGCCTTGCCCGAACGCAGGTTCGCGTTTCCGAGAATGTAAAACGTTTCGGGATTACCGTCGTCCAGCGCGACGGCTTTTTCGGCGGCTTTAATCGCTTCCGGCAGTTTGTCGCGGAGTAGATAAATATAGGCTAAGCCGGTGTGAGATTCGGCGAAATCCGGTTTCGCTTTGATGGCTTTTTCATAAGTTTTTTCCGCGTCTTTGAGCTTGTTTTCGCGCGAAAAAGCCAGCGCCAGGTAATGAAACGCCAGATAATCGGCTGAATTTTGTTTGGTGAAATCCTTTAACGTCTTGATAGCGGCTTTATAATTTCCCTGTTTGTAAAGCTCGACGCCTTTCTCGCGCCCGTCGGTCGGAGTTTGAGCGAAAGCGGCGAGTGAAAAAATGAAAATTAAAATAAGCGTGTCGATTGAGAATTTCATAAATTGCTCCGTTTCAAATTTTTTAGATTAATTTTCCGCCCGTCGGTTGTCAAACAAAAAAGGCGAAGCCCACGCTTCGCCTTTTTCACTCAGCTTTACTTTCGGCGCTTAATTTTTCGCCGCTTTTGTCTTGTTGTCGTCAACTATTTTCTTCGGCTTAAACTTCGCATCGTCAATCGAAACGTTATGCTTGATTTCCTTAATATAGCTGACGACATCGCCCATTGACGGCGTCGACGTCACCGTTTTGTAAGGAATCATCACGCCGTCAACCGCGCGGTAATCGCTGAAAGTCTGCGACATCGGCAGCTTTACGCTCGAAGTGCTGGAAACGATCACGCCCGATTTTTTCAAAGGCAGAAACGTCTTGGTCGAGATGAAATAAGTGTATTCGCTCGCTTTTTCCGGGCGAATCACGACGACGTAAACTTCTTCGTCGCCGAGCTTGTCAATCCGGCTGACTTCCGCCGATTTCAAGCCGGTTTTCCAGTTCAATAAACCGTAAAAATCGTTTTCGACCTTAACGTCTTCGAGCCGCTGCCCGGTAAAAGTATCGGCGGGCGAAAAGCTGGTCACATCGCCGCCGCGCGTTCCGTCAAAATATTCGTAAGCCGTCGCAATCGGTTTGCCGAGCGCGGTAAACGTCGTATCGTTGGCGAAAAGATTCGGCGCTTTTTGAAAGGTCGTGCCCGAGCCTTTCACGCCCTGATGCTCAAAGTCGATGTCGTATTTCATCTCGCGCGAAGAAATTTTTCGCCAGTTCGCCTCGCCGCCGAGCGCGTTGACGGCTTTCGCCAGCACTTCGTCGACCGACACTTTCGGCGCATCCGGTTTTTCGCCCGCGCCCGCGTATTTGAAAGGAAATTCGCCTTCGGGCTGAACCAGAACGATGCCCGCCAGCTTGCCGCCGGCGTCGCGCGTGACTTTCACCGAATACGCGTCGGGCAGAAGCGGCGAGTTGAAAACGTCTTTGTCCTTGACTCGCAGTTCATAAGGCGGTTGTCCGGAAACGACCAGCGCCACTTTGCCGTCTACTTCCTTGACTTCAATCGCGCTTTTGCCGCTCGGCGTTTCGTATTTGCCGATTAATTCCCGCGCCGGATTATTGGCGGGATTCGGAGCGGCGTTTGTAATTTCCGCGATTGCCTTCGGCAGAGTGTAATTGCCCTGCGGCTGTTCGAGATACGCGTCTTTTTCGCGGAAAGTTATAAAAAATCCTTCGGGCGCGTTCGTCAATTTATATTTGCGTCCGCCGACGTTTTCCAAAACGTAGGTCGGCTGATTGGGAACGACGGCGACGAGCTTGCCGTTTTCCATCCTGACTTCGAGGTCAAAACCGGCGGCTTCGAATTTATATTTTCCGGCTTCCTTTTCCGGCGCGACAATCGTCGTTCCGCCAGTCGTCGCGTTCGGTTTACCCAGAATATTTTCCCAGACAATCGGCATCAATTCGCTGCCCAGAGACGAACCCGAAACATTCGTCAGCATTACAAAGCCGATTTTCTTTTCGGGAATCATCGCCACCAGCGCGTTGAAACCGTCGATGTTTCCGCCGTGCTGGACGACTTTCAAGCCGTTCCATTCCTGCAAAAACCAGCCCAAGCTGTAATTGAATTTGCCGTTCGGCGAGATTTTCTGCTGCGGTTTGAGCCATTCTTCAAAGCTTTTTTCGGAAACGAGACGTTTTCCGCCCGTGGTGCTGCTGCTGCCGCCGCCTAAAACGAAGCGAAGCCATTGCGCCATATCTTTCGCGCTCGAATTTATCGAGCCGGCGGGCGCGACCTCGTCGATATCCCGGAAAGGCAAACGGCGCGTTTCTTTCGTGTCGAAATTGTAATCGTAGCCGAAAGAATAATCTTTCGCTTTCTGCATCTCGCCCATCGACATCGTGCTGTTGGTCATGCCGAGCGGTTTGAAAATGCGTTCGGGCACGAATTTTTCCCAAGGCATTTTCTGCGTCTGCGCGACGATTTCGCCCGCCGCCGTAAACATTATGTTTTGATACTGGAATTTTTCGCGCAGGCGTGCGGTCGGTTTCGCTTCGCCGGCGACCTGAATCAATTCGGCGCGATTGAGTTTTCCGGTAATCATCGCCAAATCCGTGCGATTCAAGCCCGACGAATGCGAAAGCAAATCGCGCACGCTAATGCGCGCGTCCGTTTCAGCGTCCTTCATTTTGAAGTACGGCAGATATTTTTTCGGGCTGTCGTCCAGGCTCAATTTGCCTTCGTCCTGCGTCATCAAAACCGACAAAGCCGTAAACGCTTTGGTCGCCGAACCGATGGCAAACTGCGTGTCGGCGGTCACGGGAACTTGTTTTTCAAAATCTTTGTAGCCAAGCCCTTTGGCGTAGATAACCTGGTCGTCGCGGACGATTGCCAGCGACATTCCCGGAATGCCGAGTTCCTTGCGCCGCGCTTCGACTTTTTCTTCAATCGTCTGAAGCTGCCGGGCTAAATCGTTGGAAACCTGCGTTTGCGCGGAAGTTTGCGCGTAGCCGATTTGCGGCAGCGAAACCGTAAAAATCGAAACGATTAAGAGAAATGAAAGGATAGATTGCGAAAATGTTTTGTTCATCGGTTTATCTCCAGTAAGCTTGATAGGAAAATTATCAATCTTGATTACGGAGAATTTGAGGAAAAAGTTTTACTTTTCCGCTTTTTCTTCCGACGCGAATTCGATGGCGTTTAAAATTCGCAAAGTATTCAGATTGACGTGTAACCCTAGCGCCGCCAAACCGCACGCGAGAATCGTGTAAATCGCCACGCCCGCAATCAATAAAAGCAGATGAAGGCGATTGGAAAAATCAGCCAGCAGCAGAAAAGAGGCAAAAAAACCGACCTCGATGATTGCCGCGCCGATAAACATCAATCTGTAATAACGCTCGTTGCGCTCGATGCGGCTCAGAGTATTTTCGCGAATTTCGTTTGTTTTGTTTGACATAAAATCTCCTTATCTTTTAAAGAAAATAACGTAAAGAACAATCGGTATCAGGACAAATGCTTCGATAATCGCCAGCGCGATAATCGTTTTATTCAGTTTTTGTTTTTCCATAAATTATTTTTCCTTTCCGTGAGCGATGCGGCGCAGGCTTTCCAAGCCGTAAGCCAGCCGCGATTTTGCCGTTCCCGGCGCTATCCCTAAGATTTCCGCCGTCTCATTCAGAGACATTTCTTCCAGATAATGCAAAATCAAAACGGCGCGCGCTGCGGGCGAAATTTCCGAAAGCCAGACGGGAATTTTCGCAATCAATTCCGGCTCGAATTCCTTTTCTGCACGATTGCCAGCCGGAATCGCGTCCAGAATTTCTTCGTCGCGAACTTGTTCCGTCCAGCGTTTTTCCTTTTTCAAACGGCTGAAAGCCTCGCGCGAAGCAATCCGGTAAGCCCAGGCTCTAAAAAGGCGCGGATTTTCCAGCCAGCGCAATTTGCGATAGATGAGAATAAAAACTTCCTGCAAAACGTCTTCCGCCAGCGCCTCGTCGCTTGCCGTCAAGCGTCGGATGTAACGGAAAATCGGCTCTTGAATCGACTTTAAAAGCTCGTCGAAAGCCCCGCGGTCGCCCGCCTGCGAGCGTAGCACCAGAAAAATCTCCCGTTTTTGCGGCGGGTTAGTCATATTCGCCATCCATTAATAAAGAGATTGTAACGGATAAAACTGTTCGGTCGGATAGAAGATAAATTCGGAAGAAATTTATTGGCAGGTTAAAGTTTGATAAAAGAATTACAGAGACATGGAATTTAAGTCTGCGATAATCGGCGGCAAATTTTCCAGAACGAAATCGACTTCCGCCGCCGTATTGTATCTTCCCAGAGAAAAGCGAATCGCGCCCATTGCCTGAGAATAAGGAACGTTCATCGCCTGCAAAACGGCTGACGCGGTGTGATTTTCGGCGTTGCAAGCCGAGCCGGTCGAAACGCAGACGCCCGCGTCAAACAGTTTTGCCAGAATCGCTTCGCCGTTCAGATTCGGAAACGAGATGTTGGCGGTGTTCGGCAGGCGGAAATTTCTGTCGGAAGTTCCGTTGAGTTTAGCGTCTGGAATTTTACTTAAAATCTCGTCTTCGAGCTTGTCGCGCAGGGCGCGAACCTTTTCCATCGCGGAAAAATTTTGGGCGAGTTCCGCCGCTTTGCCCAAGCCGGCGATTTGATGGACGGCTTCGGTTCCGGCGCGGCGCGCGTTTTCCTGTCCGCCGCCCGTGAAAAACGAAGGCAAACGGACGCCGTCTTTTATGTAAAGCGCGCCGACGCCTTTCGGCGCGTGGAATTTGTGACCGGAAAGCGAGAACAAATCAATTTCCGTGTTTTTCAAATCCAGCGGAATTTTCCCGACCGCGTTCACGCCGTCCACGTGAAAAAGCGCGTCGGAGTTTTCCTTCACAATTTGCGCGATTTCCGCGACCGGAAACAAAATTCCCGTTTCGTTGTTTGCCAGCATCGCCGAAACGATAATCGTGTCGGCGCGTAAGGAATTTTTTAATTCGTCCAAATTCAAAAAGCCGTTTTCATCGACTTCCAGCCACGTTACATCATAATTTCGGTCTTCGAGCTTTTCGCACAATTTGCGGACGGCTTCGTGTTCGACGCGCGTGGTGATAATGTACCGCCGTTCGGAATCGGCTTCGAGCGCGCCCAATATCGCCCAGTTGTCGGATTCCGTTCCGCCGGACGTGAAAACGATTTCATTCGATGAACTTGCGCCGATAAGTGCGGCAATTTGCTCGCGCGCGATTTCAAGGGCTTGGCGTGAATCTCGTCCGAAAGCGTAGCCGGACGAAGGATTGCCGTAAAATTCGTTTAAAAAAGGCTGCATCGCCGCGAAAGCTTCGGGCGCGAGGCGTGTTGTGGCATTATTGTCGAAATAAATCATAAGACAGTGGTAAATGGCGCGCGGGAAGTGGTAAATTATCTATACTTCAATTTATCATTGACCATTTACCAATAACAAAAATTGTGGGCGGAATTCTTAAAATTACGGAAGTCGGCGGAAAAAGTTGGGAGCTTGTTCTGCTTCCGAACACCGTCTATTCAATCGGCAGGGCGAAAGACAACGACATCGTTTTAAACGACCAGCGCGTTTCGCGCCGCCACGCGCAGATAAAATCGGGCGAGAATGAATGGACGCTGATTGACGGCTATTACGTGGACGGCGAATTAAAGCGCAGCGTGAACCGCGTTTTCATCAACGGTTTGCCGCAATTTGAAAAAATTCTGGAGAGCAGCGACGTTATCACCATCGGCGGCAGCCGGCTGGAATTCGAACGAGCCTCGAATGATGAGCCGACCGAAAAGTTGCCCGATGCGGTCAATTACGACGACCAGCCGCTCGGTCACACGCAGCTTTTAATCTCGGCAAGCGAAATTATTGGAAAACGTTCAAATTTATCAATCGAAACCAATCTCGTCACGCCCGAAGAAATCAAGGATTTACGCCGTAAAGCACAGGTTTTAGAACTGCTTTACGAGATGAGCAAAACGCTTGGCACGGTGTTTGACTTGAAGGAAATCTTTGTCAAGGCGACGGATTTGATCTTTCGCGGAACGCCCGCCGAAAGAGTCGTCGCGCTGATAGCGGACGAAACCGTGGACGGCAAAATTCTCGATTACAGCCTTTTCCCGATTGCGATGAAAGCGCGCGACGAGACGATGGAATCGCTGACCGAAAAATTGACGATTTCGCGAACGATTACCCAAAAAGTGATGCGCGAAAAAGTCGCGCTGCTGTCGCAGGACGCGCGCACGGACGAGCAGTTTTCCGGCTCTGAAAGCATAGTTTCGCAAGGCGTGCGCTCGACGATTTGCGCGCCTTTGATAACCGAATCGAACGTTCACGGCGTCGTCTACGCCGACCGTCTCGACCCGTTTGCCGCCTTCAGCCAGGAAGATTTGGAGCTGATCAGCGCGGTCGCGGCGCAAACCGCCGTCACGGTAGAAACCGTCAAAGCTCATAAACGCCTAGCGCGCGAAGAAGTGGCGCGGGCGAATTACAGCCGTTTTATGCCCGAATACGTCGTCAAACAGCTGCTGGAAAATCCGGATTCGTTTCGTCTGGGCGGCGTCAACCAGACAATTACGGTTTTGTTTGCCGACATTCGCGGCTTTACAGCGATTTCCGAGAACGAAAATCCGGAAAGGATTGTCGGGCTTTTAAATCGCTTTTTTTCGGCGATGAGCGAGATAATTTTCGCGCACGGCGGAACGCTCGATAAATACACGGGCGACGGCTTGATGGCGCTTTTCGGCGCGCCGACCGCCACGCCCGACGATGCGAAAAACGCTCTGCACGCGGCGATGGCGATGCAGAAAAGAATCCAGACGCTGAACGAAGAATTGAAAAACGAGGGTTTTAATCAAATCGGCGTCGGCATCGGGCTTCATACCGGCGTCGCGACGGTCGGGTATATCGGTTCGGACAAGCGAAGTGAATACACGGCAATCGGCGATACGGTCAATCTGGCTTCAAGACTCGAATCAAACGCGCAAGGCGGGCAAATCTTAATCAGCGAAGCGACCGCCAAGGCGTGCAACGAGCCGGTTTCTTTAAAACCGCAGGAGCCTCTGCAGGTAAAAAATCGCTTGCAGCCCGTCTCGCTGTTTGAAGTAAAATGGAGTTGAGTTAGAATTAGCGAATCGAAATTTTCTGAAAAAACTCTCCCAAAACAGAAAATTTCAGTTATTACGAGTTTATTAGGAAAAGCAGCCTCTATGAAGGGAATAGCATCACTCAGAAATTTGGTTACGGATTCGATGGCGATCGACATGGGCACCGCCAGCACGATTATCGCCGTCAAAGGGCGAGATATTGTTTTGGACGAGCCGTCGCTGGTCGCCGTCAATGAATTGACCGAAGAAATCGTCGCCTACGGGCAGGAAGCCTACGACATGCAGGGACGCGAAGGTCGCGATGTCGTGGTCATCGCGCCTTTGAGCGGCGGCGTGGTGGCGGATTTTGAACGGACGAAAAAAATGCTCGCCTATTTTGTGCGCAAATCGAAATCGGGCGGCTCGCAGGTTTCGACGCAAGCCGTGATGAGTATGCTTTCGGAAGTGACGCACGTCGAGCAGCGCGCTCTGATGCACGCAGCTGAAGAATCGCACATCGGCAAAGTCTTTATGATGGAGGAAGGTTTGGCGGCGGCTTTCGGCGCGGGCGTTTCTCCGCGCGACAAACGCGCTTCGGCGGTCGTCGACCTCGGCGCGAGCACGACCAATATCGCCATCGTCGCCAAAGGAAACGTCGTTCACGCGCGCGCCGAACGCATCGGCAGCAACGAAATCAATCTCGCGCTGGCGAATCACGTTCGCCGTCATCGCGGCTTGCAAATCGGCGAGGAGACGACCGAAAAACTGAAAACCGATTTCGCCTCTGCCATTCTGCCGCAGGATTTAGCCAAATCGACCATCGCGCGCGGGCGCGACGTGCAGACCGGCAGCCCGAACGCGGTGGAAATCACCGCCGGAGAAATTTATCCGGTTATCGAAGCCATTATTCGCCGCGTCGCTCAAATCATCAGCGATACTTTAACGGAACTGCGCCCGGAAGTCGCTGCCGACGTTTTCGACCGCGGCGTGATTTTAACCGGCGGCGGCGCGCTGCTCGACGGCATCGACCAGTATCTCCGCGAAAAAGTAAATCTGCCTTTTCTCATTTCCGACGAGCCGCGCTACGCTACGGTTCGCGGGCTTTTGCAGATGTTTGACGAGCCGAACCTGCTCGAAAAAGTAACGCGCAACGAACCCAACCTTTTACAAAACGCCGAAGTTCCGTTTGAAGCCTAGAAAGCGGTGATGTCGAATAATCGGAAAAAGCGCCGGCGAAAGCGCTTCTTCTGTTAATAGCATTTGCCCAGCGAGCGCTTTGCGGAGCGGAGTAAAAATTCACTTGCGATAACCGCTTAATCTTCTTCGGGACGGAAAATTTTAGCCGTCGCCGCATTCGGCAGAGTTTCCACATTCCGGCGATTTTTAAGGTGGTCTATAAATATTTTCGTAATATAGACGCCGAATCCGACGGGCGCCAGCGCGAAAGCGGCGGCGACGCCGATGAGCACATTTTTTGAGATGCCTTCAAATTTCCAGCTTAATCGCCCGAAGTTAAGATGATGATGAATCAATCTTTCGCGGAGAATGTTTTTTTCTTCCGGCGTTAATTGCGAGCTAAAGCGCTGAGCCATTAAACGCTCGTCGTGCAGTCCGAGATTTTTGCTGATTTCCAGAAGCTCTTTGCCGTCGTAAATGTTGTCGTCGAAGACCCGCTTTAACCAGTAGGGCGAAAGGGTGAAAGCGGCGCGGCAGGGTTTGGAAAGCACCATTTCCAAAATCAGAAACCAGTCGTCGGCAATAATCATCTCTTCGTTCCATTTGGAAATCAGTGAGCGGCGACGAATCAAAAGCGACGAAGAAGGCGACGGGCAAGTTTCCAGATACAACCGGCGAACTTGCCCCGGATTCAGCAAAAACCACTGCTTGTCCTGACTCTCGGTAAAATTTCGCCACTTTTTCTTGCGCTCCCAGAAATCCAGAAAATTTTCTTTCCCGTCCGAGCTCGACCAATTGAGAAAAACGAAATCCAATTCGTGTTTTTCCAGACAATTAATACTGTCGGTCAGAAATTCCTCGTTCCAGACGTCGTCCGAATCCAGAGAGGCAATGTATTCGCCTTTGGCGTAACGCAAGCCTAAATTGCGCGCCGCCGCCTGTCCCTTGTTTTCCTGGCGGTAATACTCGACGCCTTCAAACTGCGCGACCGCCCGCGCGGTGTCATCAATCGAGCCGTCGTCGACGACGATTATCTGTTTTGCCGGGTAGCTCTGGGCTTGCGCGCTGCGGATGGCTTCGACCACGACAGGGGCGCGATTAAATGTCGGGATAATAACGGAAACCAGTTTATGATTCATTTTAAAGAGTCGGTCAGTTTAATTCTTTCGTCAGCTCAGCCAGCTTATCGGCAAACCGCCGACAAGGGTCAGGCGGAACAATTTTTCTAATCGAATCGGCAGCGCGCATTCCTATCTGCCGCCAATCGCGTCGCTGCGCCCACGCCCGCTCGAGCGCTTCGTCAAAGGCTTCCGCCGTCGGCGCGGCGGCAATAAAACCCGTCACATTATCGGCGACGACTTCAGCCATTCCTCCGACGCGGGTCACAATCGACGGGCGACCGTACAGCATCGCTTCGACCAGCGCGAGCGGCAATCCTTCGCTGCGGGAAGGCAAGACCAGCGCGTGGCTTTCCTTCCAGATTTGCTCGACGTCCGCGACATAGCCCGCGAATTTTACGTTGCGAACTTCCAGCAAACGAACCATTTCCGCGAGCGCTTGTTTGTTAACACCTTCGCCGTAAAACACGACTTCCAGCTCGCGTTTTTTCCATTTCTCCTGAGCGAGAACGCGCAGCAGAATGTCCTGCCCCTTATCGATTATGAACAGCCGCGCCACACAGGCGAGCCTGATTTTGCCGCTGCCTGCATCATTCCACGACAATAAATTTTCAAACGGCGCGGCGTACGGATTAAAGACGATTTCGGCGTTTGGCAGCGCAGCGCCGATTTGCTCCTCGGTCAGATTCAGATTATGCCGCGAGACGAAAAAACATTTTACCGCCGCTTCGTAAACCGCGCGGACACTGGCTCGCTCTTCGTCCGCCGGAAACAAAAAATCGACCGCTTTTTGCGCCACGACGACGTATGGAAGCTTCCGCCGACGGCAAACTTCCGCCAGATAAGCGCCGTCGAAATTTATTCCCTGCGAAACGACGGTCAAATCGGGCTGAAAGCTTCGCAAAGCTTTATCCAGCGATTTTTGAGCGTAGTTTTTATGAAGATGCTGCCGGTCATGCGGCAGAAATCTGTTGATTAACCGGAGCGGTTTCGGCGGCAGACCTTGTAAATCCTCCACCGGGCAATTTGCCGATTCGAGTTTAATGACCTGCTTCGCGCGGCGGTCGACATTGGTCTTGAAAGCCCGCACCCGATGCCCGGCAGCAGCAAAGATATGCGCGGCTCCCGCCCAAAGCTCTTCGCTCCCGCCCCAGAAATCGGTGCAGGAACTGACAAACGCAAATCGAAAAAGACTCCGGCTCAATAATTCTCCTCAACACTATTTCAAATATCTTCGTCAATCCACATATTTGCTGCTGTTATTAAACTAACTGAAACACTCGCCGTCTCTCGTCATTGACTATTATCGGGGCTTTTGCACAAAAGTTTACTTATTCGTAAATTTGGTCGCAATTAACCGTATTGGTAAATTCGCCGAAAAACTAAAAACGGATTCAATTATTAAAGCGATTTTATTAACACAAATTCTCCGGTTTCGTAATTTCGTTCAGTTCGGCTTTTAATAAACCCCGATTCGATTTTGTTCGTGGTGGGAATTTATTTGATTGGATTCCTGTTCTGATTCCCGATTGTCACGCCCAAACGCTTCTTTATACCAACGATACGTCTGAGCGATGCCTTCGCTCAGGGAAATTTTCGCTTTCCAGCCGAGACCGGCGAGGCGGCACACGTCGAGCAGTTTGCGCGGAGTTCCGTCGGGTTTCGTCGAATCGAACTCCAAACTGCCTCGAAATTCCACCGTCCGGCTGATAATTTCCGCCAACTGAAGAATGCTGACGTCTTCGCCGACGCCGACGTTAATAATTCCGTCGGGCGCGGCGGCATTAAGCGTTTCCGACGGCTGCCGCATCAAAAAATGACAGGCGTCGGCTAAATCGTCCGCGTGCAGAAACTCTCTTTGCGGAGTTCCGGTTCCCCATATCTTGACCGTCTCATAACCGTTCGTTTTCGCTTCGTGAAACTTTCGCAAAAGCGCGGGCAGAACGTGCGAATTCGCCAAATCGAAATTGTCATTTGTTCCGTACAGATTGGTCGGCATCAGGCAGATGCTGCCGAATCCGTATTGCCGGCGATAAGCCTGACACATTTTTATTCCGGCGATTTTAGCAATCGCGTAAGCCTCGTTGGTCGGCTCTAAAGCCGACGTTAAAAGGTATTCTTCCTTCAGAGGCTGCGGCGCGTGCTTCGGATAAATGCAGGACGAGCCGAGGAAAATAAATTTCTTTACGCCGTGACGATGCGCCGCATCGATGACGTTCGTTTGTATCAAAAGGTTATCGCGGATAAAGTCCGCCGGCTGCGAGTTGTTAGCCCAGATGCCGCCGACTTTTCCGGCTGCCAGAAAGACGATTTCGGGTTTCTCCGCCGCAAAGAAATTTTCGACCTGCGCTTGAACGGTTAAATCCAGCTCGGCGCGCGTGCGGGTCAGAATCCGCCCGAAGCCTTCGGTTTCGAGCCTGCGCAAAATCGCCGAGCCAGCCAAGCCCCGATGACCGGCAACAAATATTTTGTCGTCTTTTTCAAGCATTGACTCTGCCTCTCAGCGCAACGACGTGACCGTTGTCCTTTAAAACTTTTTCCTGCCGCGCCAGCTCAAGGTCGTGTTCGTACATTAATCTGACCAGTTCCTTAAATTTGATTTTCGGCTGCCAGCCGAGTTTTTCTCTGATTTTCGTCGCGTCGCCCAGTAAATAATTCGCTTCCGCCGGACGAAAATATCCGGCGTCTATCTCGACGTAATCCTGCCAGTCGAGCTGTGCCAGACCGAAAGCTTCGTCGAGAAAATCGCGCACCGAATGCGCTTCGCCGGTCGCCACGACGTAATCGTCCGGTTCGGGCTGTTGCAGCATCAGCCACATCGCCTCGACGTAATCCGCCGTGTGTCCCCAATCGCGGACGGCGTCGAGATTGCCCAAATAAAGCTTTTCCTGCAAACCGGTTTTAATCCGCGCCAGTGCGCGCGTAATTTTACGAGTGACAAACGTTTCGCCGCGCCGCTCGGATTCGTGGTTGAAAAGAATGCCGTTGCAAATAAACATTCCGTAAGATTCGCGGTAATTGACGGCAAACCAGTGCGCCGCGACTTTGCCGACGGCATACGGGCTGCGCGGATAAAAGGGAGTTTTTTCATTTTGCGGAGCGGGCGCGCCGCCGTACATTTCCGAAGAACCTGCCTGGTAAAAACGAATTTCCTTTCCGTTGCCTGTGAGCGAATCGCGCACGGCTTCGAGCAGTCGCAGCGTTCCCGTCCCGACAATATCGGCGGTGTATTCGGGCTGCTCGAAGGAAACCTTGACGTGCGACTGCGCGCCCAGATTATAAATCTCGTCCGGCTGAATTTTTTCCAGAATCCGCCTCAAACTCGTCCCGTCCGCCAAATCGCCGTAATGAAGAATAAACGTTTTCTCCCGCTCGTGCGGGTCTTGATAGAGGTGGTCAATCCGCTCGGTATTAAAGGTAGACGCGCGCCGGATGATGCCGTGAACTTCATAGCCTTTTTGCAGCAGAAGCTCGGCAAGATAAGAGCCGTCCTGCCCGGTCACGCCCGTGATTAAAGCCTTTTTCATAATATTTACCGAAACGCCGATTTTACGGGAGGTAATAAATTTTGCCGCTCCCTTTTATTATAATATTATACCGGCAACGAAAGAATTCGCCTATCTTCATTGCTTAATGCTGCGCGCGAGATTTTTCTGTAAACCGCCCGGTAAGCTCTCGCCGTGCGTTCGAGGCTGAAATCCGCCAGGCGTCTGGTTCCTTTGGCGCGAAGCGTGCGGCGCAAGCCTTCGTCGGTTGCCATTCGTTTTAAAGCATCGGCGATTTCTTCGACGGAAAACGGGTTGAAAAGCAGCGCCGCATCAGCCGCCTGTTCCGGCAGCGAGGTGACGGACGAGCAAGCCGCCGCTGCATTGTGCTGCCACGCCTCAAAGAGCGGCGCGCTCGCCGCCTCGAACAGCGTCGGGATGACGACGAACTGCGCTCGAAGATAAAGCGCGCTTAACTCGCGGTGCGAGACGACGCCTGTAAATTTAACCTGCTCTTCCAGTCGCAGTTCGCCGAGTCGCCGCTCAATGTTTGTCCAGAAAGCGTTTTTATGTCCGGTGCAGACGAGATTTATTCGCAAATTCTCACGCTCGCGCAAAAGCGCGATGGCTTCGAGCAATCTGATGTGATTTTTATGTTCCCAGGTCATCGCCGGATAAAGCACAAACGGCGCGGCGGGCAGTTCATATTTCGCCGACAAAAGCCGCGCTTCGTCTACTGAAAACTTTTCTAAATTCGTTTCGGGCGGCGCCCAATGAATGACCTGAACTTTATTTTCCGCGACGCCGTAACTTTGCATTACATCCTGTTTGACGAACCCGGAAGCGACGACGACCGTCTCGGCGGCGCGGCAAGCCGCCGGATAAACAATCTCGCGCCTTTCAATTTCTGCGGGCGAGAAAAAATCCGGATAGTGAAGATGCTGTAAATCGTGCGGGTTATAAACCGTGGCGACTTTGCAGTAAACATAGTCCTGATAAGGAAAATGAATTACGTCGCAGCCGAGACTTTCGTAAAATCCATCCGAGACGGGAACAGAAATCCGGGTCGGAGGCGGCTGCGCGCGCGATTGCGGCGGCGCGAAAACTCGCTTGACTCGACCGGCGAGCGGGCGCAGGCTGCCTAACGAGCGTTTAAAAGTTTCGGCGGCGGTCGGTTTATTTTCTTTCGGACGCGGCGCGGAAACTATCGTCTGGCGCTCGCCCAAAAACGGCTTCAGCCAATCCGGGTCAGACCAGTGACCGATAAAAACATATTCCTCTTCGCCGTCGCCCAAACGCCCGAGAGAAGTCAGGGCGCGCAGCACGGTTTCGATGCCGCCCGTGCCGCTGCCGAGCGGAATCTGCGCGTTGATGGCGATACGTAATTTTTTCTTCAAAAGCTGCATTACTGCCTGAAAATTCAAATTAATTTGTCGGAATAATCCGCCGCATCCGGCGACACCACTGTTCCAGGACAAGCGCTTTGAAAGACAGCGGGCTGGTCGCCTCAAGCGGAAATTCTCCTTCGGCGAGACGCGCCGCGCTTTCTCGATTTAAAACGTCTGACTGCACCAGATAACCGTCGCGCAGAGATTCGCCGTAAGCGGCAAAAAGCGCGTCGTGCCACTGGCGCGTCGGCGGGGCGAAACCGCGTTTGGGTCGATTTAAAACCCATTCCGGCAAAACGTCTTTGACAGCCTGCCTGAGCCAGTGTTTCGGCGGAAGCGACGAATCCGAATGCCTTTTTCGCAAACCGACAACCGTTTCGACAAACTTATAATCGACGAGCGGCAGCCGCATCTCGACTGAAGAAGCCATTCCCAGACGGTCGCCCTGCGTGATGCCGTTTTCGCGCAGGTATGTATCACAAATCAATTTAGTCAAAGCGGTTTCCGCCGGCGACCAGCCGCCGGGAAAAGTAAATATTTCTCCGGCATCGCTATCGTTAACCTGTTCGACGAAACTCTTGCCGTAAAAATTCCGCATCTGCGCCGCCGCGCTCGCAAAATCCGGCGATAAATCGTAAAAAATCATTCGCGCCGGATTTTCGCGCCGCCGACGGACGCTGCGCCAGCCGGAACGCAGTCCAGCGAAATCTCGCGCCCACGAAGAAACGGTTTGTTCCGAACGATAATATGGAAGACGGAGCATCAAGGTTTGCCGCAGCGCCTGGGAAAACGGACTGCCGAGCAGCGCGGCTTTCAAACGCGTTTCGCGCGCGGCGTCGCGCAGCTGCGGGTAGCCCCAGAAAAGCTCGTCGCCGCCCTGCCCTTGCAACAGCACCGGGACGCCCTGCTCGCGCGCCAGCTTCATCACGGCGTAGTAGCCGAAACCGGCGATGTCGGCAACGGGGTCGTCGCGCCAGTAATTAAGCTCAGGAAAAAAATCGACGATCGTTTCGGTATCGAGTTCGATTTCGTGAAAAGGCAAATTTAAATGGTTCGCCAGCGCCGCTGCATCTTCGCGTTCGTCGCAGTCGGGTCGTCCGGCGTAACCGACGCTGAAGGCGCAGAGATTATCGTGTTCGCGCGCGGCGAAAGCCGCCACCACGCTCGAATCCAAGCCGCCGCTCAACGCAACGCCGACCGGAACGTCTGAGCGCACGATTAACCGGCTGACTTCTTCGAGCTTTTCCCGGATCACGTCGCCCGGCTCGCCGACCGGCAGCGGCGGCGCATCTTCCATTCGCCAGTATTTTTTTTCTTCCAGCCGCCAATTTTCGACATCCACCGTGAGAAGATGCGCGGCGTCCAGCTTTCGCACTCCTTTTAGCGGCGTCAGCGGTTCGGGCACGTATTGATAATGAAAATAAAGATTGACGGCGTGCGGATTCAATTCGAACGGCACGAGACCCGAATGCAGCAAGCCCTTTAATTCCGACGCGAAAACCAGCGCGCCGTCCTGCTCGAAAAGATACAGAGGCTTTTCGCCCATCCGGTCGCGGGCGAGAATCAAACGCCGCCGCTTAGAGTCCCACAGAGCAAAGGCGAACATCCCGCGCAGGTGCTCGATGAAATTCGAATCATTCTCCTCGTAAAGATGCAGAATCGCTTCGCCGTCCGTTTCGGTGCTAAATGCATGTCCCGATTTTTTTAAACGGTCGCGCAGCTCGCGGTAATTATAAATTTCGCCGTTGATAATTAAAGCGAGCGATTTGTCTTCGTTATAGAGAGGCTGCGCGCCGCCTTCCAAATCAATAATGGAAAGGCGGCGCATCGACAACTTGACGTGTTCGGCAGAAAATTCGCCCGCGCCGTCCGGACCGCGATGAATCTGCGCCGCGTTCATACGCGAAACCGCCGCCGACAAATCGGCGGACATTTTTTCCCGCGTGACGATTCCGCTAATGCCGCACATTAACCTCGTGTCTCCTCATCGATTTGCCCGCCGCCGCGCGCCGACTGAAATCGTCTGAAATCATAGTTTTCCCGATGCCGGCAAAATTCGGGACTCATCAATCGCCGGAAGTCTTCGTAACGCAAAACCGAAGCCGCGAGCCGGGCTAATTCGTCGGGCGCGGTCGAATGCGGCACGAAGCGGTAACGAAAAAACATCTCGCGAAAATCCGACGGTCGAAACAAAATATCCTGCAGAAAATTTCCCCAACGGTCTTCATTAATGAGTTCGATAACCGCGCCCGCGTGCGCGGACGGCAAAAGCATATTCGAGCCGTGAACGCCGACGACGACGTGGCTTCGAGCATAACGCTCGCACCAGGCGCGTTCGGCGGCGGCGTCTAAATTTTTTAATCTTAAATCGGAAATCCAATTTGGCAATCCGCTCGCTTCGCCAATTCCCGCGACGGCAAAATCCAGCGCCGGAATTTCGGCGCGCAGGCATTCGGCGAATCGTATGACTTTTTGCAGCTGGTCTTCGGTTCGTTCCCGACGTTTGCCGAATCGCCCTTTTATTTTCCCGAAACGATTCTGAGATTCGCCGCCTGCTGTCGTTTCCCACAAACGGTCGTCCCGCCAGATAAAAGTTACACAAGGTTTATTGATGGACTCAGACCAATTTTCGAGCGAAAAAGGTTTTATTCCGGTAAATCGCTCAATCTCGAAATCGTCGGCGTGCGGGTGCGAAAAACCGAGGCTCAAGAAAACCTCCTGAAACGGTTCAAGCTGCTCGTTTATTTTGTGCGCCAGCCAATCGTTCCACTCCGTTCCGCGCCGCAGCGGCAAATCGACAATCCACGCCTGCGCCGTGCCGTCCGGCAGCAACCATTCGAGAAAAGGCGGCGCGAGCACGATTAAGCTCACGTCCGAGCGATTTATATAATATTGCGCGTTGAGCAGTTTCAGCAGGCTGTGACCGTAAAGCGTGTCCAGACAGTTCAGCAAGACCACTTTTTTTTCGATTTTCGCAAACTTTTTTATCTCAAAGCGAAGCGGCTCGTTTGTTCGTCGAGCGTAAGCATCGCGCAGCCAATCGGCGAACCAGCCGACGCTGTAGTAGTCGTAAATCGCGCCGCTCGATTTATTTAATAAAATCGGCGTGTATAATGCCTGTCCCGAAGGCAAATCGCCGTAAAATTCCTCGCCGCACTGCAAACAGCGAAGGTCGGCGAGATTACGCATTCCGGTTATCAGCCAGCCGTCCGGCGCGAGTTTCAAACGACAGCGCGGGCATTCGTGCGATGTTTCGGCAGTTGGTTTTAAACGAATCATCCGTATTATAAATCTGCGGTAAACAAGCCAATTATTAGCCTTAACGATTGACTTTTATGCTCGCGGCACGGCGACGTGCATCGAAAATTTAGCCGTTTTGACGCTCTCGCGTCCGGGAAAAACCGGATTGCCTTTGACGATATTGCGAACGCTGTAATTCATTTCTCCGAGAAAATCTTCTATCTCTTCCGGGCGGTTTCCCATATCGAAAGTGGTTTGCCCGAACTCGAAAGTCACGCATTTTATACGTTTGGACTCTAACATTTTTCGCGCGCCTTTCATCACCTGCAATTCCGCGCCTTCCGTATCAATTTTCAGCAAATCGATTTGTTCAATTCCCTTGTCGGCGCAATAATCGTCAACGGTCGTCGCGGGCACTTGCTCGATTCCGACCGGCTCAATTTCCAGCCCGTAATCCTTCAGCGGTCGCGCCGCCTGCGAATTAAAACTCAGATAATCGTCCTCGTAAACGTGCAGCCGAATGAAACCTTTTTTATCCGCCAGCGCCAGATTATTCAGAACGACCGTTTGACGATTCGCGGCGCGGCAAACGTTTTCCAGCCGTTCAAAAGCGGCTCGGCTCGGCTCGAAAGCGTGAACAATTCCGTCGCCCGCGCCCGCCGTAAAGCGCGAGAAAAGCAAAGTCAGTTCGCCGACGTTTGCGCCGACGTCAAAAACCGTCATCCCTTCGCGCAGATATTCCAGATAAAAAATCTGCTCGGCGCGCTCGACTTCCGCATAAGATGCAGTTTCGGGCGTCTTATCGAAATTTCGGATTCGCCGTTTAAGGGAATTCAGAATATTTATCATCAATCTCAGCTCACGCTTCGAGTTCGGCTTTTTCAGTTCCGAAAACCGCTGCCGAATCGGAATCCAGAAGCCGCCATTCCGCGTCCACGAGACAGCAGCCGTGACTGACCGGCGGGACTTCGCCCGAACCGTAAAAATCTCCGTCCGTGACGGTTAACTCGCTGGCGTCGTCAATCCTATCGAGATATTCATCGTCGTACATCACGCTGAAGCCCAGACGATAGCTCGTCGGCGGCAGAGGCAGGCGACGAATGCGGCAGATGAAAACGCCTTTCGGCGGCAGGGCATTCCACTCGTCGCGCGTTAAACGGTTGTGCTGGAGAAAGACCGGCACGTCCCAGTAAGTTCTGACCATAAAACCCATCATCACGTTCTTTTTTTTGTAACCGGGCGCGGTTTCAAAGTGAAAACAGATGTCGATGTCCTGACCGGAAGCTGCCGCGGCAAGCTGAACGCCGCGCGTATCTCTGATTTCAATCGCGGTCACTCGCACCTCGCCCGAGCCGGTGCGGTCAGGCTGTCGGCTCAAATCCATTTTAAGATTTTTGTCCGCTTTTGCCAGATAGTGCGAGATAGCCTCGGTTTGTTTGCCGATAAAGGTGACTTTTCCTTTTTCCAGAACGATTCCGCGACGGCACAGATTTTCGACCGCCGCCATATTATGACTGACGAAAAAAATCGTCCGACCGGCGCTCGCCGCTTCGCCTACCTTGCCCAGACATTTTTTCTGAAACTCGGCGTCGCCGACCGACAAAACCTCGTCGATAATCAAAATCTCGGAATCCAGATGCGCGGCGACCGAAAAAGCGAGCCGCGCGTACATCCCGCTCGAATAATGCTTGACGGCGGTGTCCAAAAATTCGTCAATCCCGGCAAAGGCGACGATTTCGTCAAACTTTCGCTCGATTTCCCGGCGTTTCATTCCCAAAATCGCGCCGTTGACGAAAATGTTTTCGCGCCCGGTCAATTCGGGATGAAAACCCGTGCCGACTTCCAGAAGGCTGTTCGTCCGACCGTATAACTCAACTTGCCCGCCGGTCGGTTTCGTCACGCGCGACAAAATTTTCAGCAAGGTGGATTTGCCCGCGCCATTGCGCCCGATGATGCCGACCACTTCGCCCGGCTCGACTTCAAAACTGACGTCGCGTAAAGCCCAGAACATCTTGCGTTCTTTTCGATTACGGCGAGAAAAAACCTCCAGCGGCGCGCGAAGAATTCCTGCCAGAGCATCTCTTAGAGTGGTATCGGACGCGGCGCGATTTCCGAGTTGATACTCTTTACTTAAATTTTCGACCTTCGCTATCGGTTTCATCAGATTCCGGTTTCATCCGCTTTATCGGGCGTATTTTCTACCTGTGAGCCGCAAAATATTCCTTGATGATTTCGTCAATCCGAGCCGCCCGGTTATCGAAATTATGCTCGCGCAGGGTGCGGCGCTGTCCGGCGGCGGCGATGGCACGGCGTTCGTCTTCGCGCGCGAGAATATATCTGATTTTTTCGACGCATTCCGCCGCCGAACTGTAAGTCAGCACTTCTTTATCGGGCTCGAATAACTCAGCCAGATTTTCTTTCCAATCCGTCAGCAGACAAGTTCCGACGCCGGTCGCCTCGAAAAGACGCATATTAGACGCGTTTGATGGAGAAACGTCGATGTGCGTATTCAGCACGACGCGGCTCCGGCGAAGCGTCTGAAACATCTTTACGCCGAAAACCGGCGGGCGCGTCCGGCGGGCAATCTGCGCGTCGATATCCTGCTCGGCTATTTGAGACGGTTTCCCATTTGTGAGTCTTCGCACGAGCGGGAGCGCATTTATTAAATCCTGCGGCACGCCCGCCGTTTTTGCCGCCGCCACCGCTTGCGAGGCTTTCCGGCGGACAAAACCGTTTCGCTGCTGCTTCAAAGACGGGCTTTTTATTTCCGACCAGATTTGTAAATCCGTGTGCCTGACCAGTTCGGACAAAATCCGTTCGCGCTCGATGTGAAAACGGCTTTGCTTTAAAATCGAGCCGACGAACGCAAAATCGACGGACGTCGGCAAAATCGAATCGAGCTGGTTCAAAATGCGCGGCGCGAAAGCGTGATTGACGTGAAAGCATTGGTGTCCCTGGCTTCGGAAATCATTGACTAATTCCGGGATGCACGACAGCACTATATCCCACTCGCCGAAAACCGACGCGTCATTATACGGCGCGCCGCACCAGCCCAAAACCAGCCGGACGGAAGGACATTCGCGTTTTATATTTCTGAGAAAATCGGCGGTAAAAGTGGAGTAATCCGCGACCAGAAGCACGTCGGGGCGAAACTTTACAATCTGCGCGGCGGCGATTTCGAAAAGCCAGTTTTTATCGTCAAAACTAAAATCATTTTCGCGCGCCCATTGTTTTTGCAAAGGTTCGGCGTTGGCGATGAGGTCGGCGGTTTGGTAATTCAGCTTGTTTAAGCTTCGCGTCCAGAAATCGGACGAGCCGAAACAATCATCTATTATTATCTTGTGCTGGATTGAATAGGTTTGCGTTTCCAGTTCAGCACGCTCCGCGTAAAAATCTCGCAGGTAGGTTGAGTGATAAATGCCTAATTTGAGTAAACGCATAACCGTCAAATTTTTAGAGTTCCAGGTGATAAATTATATTGCCGGTCGATTCTTCGACGCCGGTTTGACGCAAGCCCAGCCGACTCGCGCCGCGTGGGCTTACGTTATCGGGATGAATTTTCGCCATCAGCCGCTTCGCGCCCGACAGCCGGCAAATCAGCTTGGCGGTGTCGAGCGTAAGGCGCATAAATGCGCCGCCGCGATATTTTTCGTCAATCAAAACTCCGAAGGAAGGAATTTCAAAGCCCGCGTCCCAGCCGCGCAGCATAAATATTCCGACCAGATTTTCCTGCCAGAAAACTCCCGAGTAAACGTCGGCGCGGCAGGCGGACAAAATTTCCGCAATCATCGTCTCGTCCGAGCCGAACGCGTAAAAAAATCTTGAATATTCAGCGGGCTGCGAGCGCATAAAATCCGAGACCGAAGCGGCATCGCCGGGCTGGAGAGGACGAATTAACAGCGATTTCTTAAACGTCGTCACAAAAATATAATACTACGATTCGCGCCTGCCGTTTTTCAGCTTTCGAAGCGCGCTGACTAAAGGTCTCACAAACGGAAAATATATTTTCCAATAAATACCGGACGAAACCAGCGGCGACCGGTAAGCAATATAAGATTTCAGACCCAGATAATTTCTGACCAGGCGCGGAAAATCTTTTTTAAAATCGGCGTCTCCGTCGGTCGAGCTTAAGCCGCCGCCTTCAAAATCGACGATGACGCGCTCGAGATACTGCTTGCGGATGCGGCGATTCCCGAAGCATTTTAAGTTCAACGCCCAGTCGGAAAAAATGCTGTATCGCAGCTCGTATTTCCCTAGAAGCGCGAAAATGTCGCGGTGATAAAATACGGCTTGATGACAAATGTTCTGCTTTTGCAGGCGCGACTCGTCGTATTCGCCGCCGTAATGAATTTGTTCTTTTACCACGTAAGCGTCGCCGTAAACGAAAGCCGTAACTTCGAGCGGCAAAAATTCGCTGACGGTCTCTAAAACGCCTTCGCGCAATTTGTCGCCCGCGCCGATGAAATATAAATATTCGCCGGTCGCCAAATCTATCCCTTTGTTAAAGGCGTCGTAAACGCCTGCGTCTTTTTCGGAAATCAGGGTTAAATCGCTTTCATATTTCTTTATGCAGTCCAGCGTGTCGTCGGTCGAAGCGCCGTCAAGGACAATCAATTCAAATAAATCTTTGTTTTGACCGAGAATCGATTCGATAGTCGGTTCAACCTTCCGCCCGCAATTATATGTGGCGAGAACGATTGAAAAGATTTTCCGACTGCTGTTTGCTTTCGCCGCTGACGCCATAAAGCGATGAATTATTAACTGATTTCTATTCTCCGGTTAGAAACTTCCAGATTCTCAATGCCCGTTAAACTTTAATTTTACACTGCCGCAGAGCGTTACAAATATAATCTATATCTTCGCTTTTTAATCCCGCCCAGGTCGGCAGGCTGATTCCGTTGCGCGCCAAACTCTCGGCGACCGGAAATTTTTCGGCGCGGGCGGAATCAATATAAGGCGGCAAAGAATGCATCGGGTAGAAAACGGGTCTGGTTTCGATTCCGCGACGGCTTAACATTTCCATTACGTCGTCGCGCGTCGCCCAAACGCCCGGTTCCAGAACGACATTGAACATCCAGTAAACGTGGCGCGCCCACGCGTTCTCATTCTGCCACGTCAGACCGCCGACATCCTGTAATTTTTCTCGATATAACGCGGCGATACGCTTTCGCGCTGCGAGCTGTTCGTCAATTTTCTCAAGCTGGGCGAGACCGATGGCGGCGGGCAGATTCATCATCCGGTAGTTATAGCCGATGACCGGAAACCAGTAGCGGCGCTTTGAATCCATTCCCTGACCGCGCAGAATCCGCGCCCGCTCTGCCAGAGCGTCGTCATCGGTGACGACCATTCCGCCTTCGCCCGTAGTGATGATTTTATTGGCGTAAAAGCTGAAAGCGGCGGCGTTTCCGATTGAGCCGATTGTTTGTCCTTTGTAAGACGCGCCGTGAGCTTCCGCCGCGTCTTCCAGCAAAAACAGGTTATGGCGGCGGGCGATTTCTTTTAACTCGTCCATCTTCGCCGGATGACCGTATAGATGAACGGCGATGATGCCTTTCGTGCGCGGCGTAATCGCGGCTTCGACGCGCGCCGGGTCTAAGTTCCACGTTTCTGCTTCGGAATCGACGAAAACCGGAGTCGCGCCGCAATAAGTCACGGCGTTGGCGGTGGCGACAAAAGTCAGGGTCGGAACGATAACTTCATCGCCCTGGCGGACGCCCAGCGCGACCAGCGCCAGATGCAGCGCGATCGTCCCGTTACAGCAGGCGACGGCGTGGCGGACGCCGCAGAATTCGGCAAAACGAGCCTCGAATAATTCTATGTATTTGCCCGCCGATGAAATCCACCCGGATTCCATACAGTCGTTGACATACTCCTTTTCGTTGCCGATTAAAGAAGGAGCGGCGACGGGAATTTTATACGGCATTTTTACAATTAATTTTGACCGTCGAGATTTGTTTTAACATTTCAACTTTGGATTTTAGAGTAACTTATTATTCAGCTTGACGCCATTTTAACCGAAACAGCGCAACCGCGCGAGAAAGCCGGAAGCTTAATCGAAAGAGAGTTTGCTACCGACAAGTCGTTTAAAACCTATCCGCTCAGATGGTCGGCAAAACCTTTTTCGTAAACGATCCACAGACCGAATCCGATGCTGAACAAACCCGCCGAAACCCGCAGCCAAAGGTTGGCGCGATTAAAATGCAGCGCGGTGAGCTGAAGCGGCAGGCTGACCAGCAAACTCATCAGCATCATCCCGGCGATTGAACCTAAGCCGAAAATAATAATATAAAGCAAGCCTACCGGACGCGACTCGATAGTCGGCAGCACCAGCAGCATTAAAGCGGCGCTGCCCGCCAGCCCGTGAACCAATCCGATGAACAAAGGACGAGGACTGAGAGAAAGCCCGTGATGCGCGTGCGGCTCGTCCGGCGTTGCCTGCTCGTCGTGTAAATGCGGATGGACGTGAACGCGTCCGCCGTGTTCGTGCTTGTGCAGATGCAGCGTCCCGCCGCGCGCTATTTTCTGCATCACATTCAAGCCCAGAAAAATGAGCATCGCGCCGACGAATAATTCCAGAATACTTTCGGTTCGCTCGCTGATACGAAAATCGAGCAGTAAGACAAAAACGCCGACGACCAGCAGGGAAATCGTATGACCCAATCCCCAGACGCCGCCGACCAGCGCAGAACTCAAAAGGCTTTTTCTTTCCGTCACGATGGTCGAAACCGCCGCCAGATGGTCAGCTTCCACCGCGTGTTTCAGCCCGAGAAGAAAACCAAGAAATAAAATTGTGATAGTCGATGTCGTCATCGTTTCTCCCTTTGCCCGGTTTAATTAGAGCGAGTTGTAACAAATTACAGCGCCGACGCCGGCGATAACCATCGCGCTGAAAACCGGCAAAGCTTTGACAATCGGATTGCTGCCAATCGAAGGACGGTCAAGCAGTTTTCCCAGATAAAGAAAAGCCAAACCGACGCACATTAAAGTCGCCGCCAAACCGAAACTAAAAGCCAAAGTCAGAAGAAGCCCGTAGCCGACCCGGTTTAGATTAATCGCCGCCAGCATTAAAACCAGCGCGGACGGGCAAGGCAGCAGTCCGCCCGAGATGCCGAGCGCGAGCAGGCTTTTCCACGTCACCGCTTCCGGCGGCAGATGCGAATGCGTCTGCCCGTCGTGTGTATGAACCAACGCGCCGTGATGGTCGTGATGGTGATGCTCGTCGCCGTGTTCGTGACCGTGCTCGTGAGCATCGCCGTGGTCGTGGTGATGATGAGTTGTTTTATAACCGAGCGCGGAAACGAGTCTTTCCTTGAAAAGCGTCAGACCGATAAACAGCACCAGCAAGCCCGAAACGAAGCTCAGAAACGGCATAATTCGCTCGGGCAGTATAAACTGCGTCGCAAACAGAGTGATGAGTCCGAGCGCAAAAACCCCGAGCGTGTGCGTGATGGTCACCGTCAAACCCAAAAATGCCGCGTGTTTGACGGTTCCCTTTGAGCCGACCAGATACGCGCCGACGACCGTTTTGCCGTGTCCGGGCGACATCGCGTGCATCGCGCCCAGACCGAAGGCTAGAGCCAAGCCGAACAAAACGATTGCCGGCGTGATTTCGCGCACCGAAATCAAGTCGGCGAGACTGTCTTTCTGGACGGGCGCGCTGGCGCTTCCGTTACGATTTTGCAGCGCTTTAGCGTCGGCGGGAACAGTTGCGCCGCCGGTAAAAGAAAGCTCCGCCGCTCTTTCCGTTAAAGGCGCGCTCAACATATCTTCGGGGTAAGCTTTCAATTCGTCGGTCAGCGCGCTGCCGAAGGCGCTGCTGTCGAAAACATTGATGCCGGCGGCGCGATTAATCACGATTTCATTCCATCCGAGACGCTCTTTGTAATTGGCGTTTTCAAATCGCAGGCGACGAATCGCGCTCGCTGCGCCGGCGGGAATTTCCGCCGCGAAATCCCATTCGACCCGCAGCGTAGGCAGATTTCCCGCGCCCGGCGGAAGCGAAATGTTCTTTGCCGCGGTTTGAATTTGTACAGGCTGGTCGTCGATGAAAAGTTTCAGATTGGCGAGGTATTCGGGCGTGAGTTTTTCCAGATAAGCGCCGAGTTCTTCGCTTGAAAGCACTTTGTTTTTGTCCGCGTCGATTTGCTGCGATTCCTGAAAAGCGGCGATTTCCGCCATATCCAGAACGCAGCGCAGATGAATTTGATTTTTTTCAAGCTCGATTCGCGAATAATTGCTGACGGTAAAGTTCCCCAGCGGATGAGCGTCTAAAGAAACGGCAAAGGCGAACAGAGAAAGAATAATCAGGCTTATTTTGTTCCACATATTAGATTTACGCGATGACATAAAAACAGAATTTATTTGCCGGAAAGTCCGGGCGGTCAACCGGGCGCGAACGGTTTCGTTACGGTTTCGGCAACGGGCTGATGTGATGCGACGCTGCCTGCCAGCGCTTGCCGCGCTTGACCCAGACATCCGTCACGATAAAATCTCCGTCCGCCGGCGCGCCGGCGATGCTTGCCTGTCGTTTATAGTTAAACGTCACGATTGCCGTCGACGAATGCACGCGCACCGTAGTTTTTTCCAGATTGTAGGACTTAAGCTCTAAATTTTTGAGCGCCCATTCGATGTAGCGAGTCTTATCCGTCTGCGCCGCGCTTCCCGTCAAATTCATTCCGGCGAGGACGAAATCATCGGCGAGAAAACGTTTGAGCGTCGCCGAATCTCGCAGTTTCAAGGCTTCCATCAATCTTCTTTCGAGGTCGAGAATTCTTTTTTCAATCTGCGCCGGAGTTTCTTCGCTTTCCACATTATCTTTCGCGTCGTCCATCGCGACGGTCGGCGGCGTGTTGGCGGATTGGTTGCCGTCCGGCAGCGCCTGACGCCAGGCATCAATCGTCGTGGTTTTCTCGGTTTCCTTTTTTTCCGTGCCTTGGGCGCTGGCGCCGGCGCTCGCTAATGTGATTAACAAAAGCGCGGGCATTATAACTAAAATCATTTTTCGCATCGGTCTGTTTTCCCTCCTTGCTTGTTTCGGCTCGACTTTTATAATTACGCGAGCCTTTTTTTTACTCACGAGGAAACGCGTAAATTATTTTTGACGCTTTTGATTCCTTTAACGCCCTGGACGAGCTGCACGGCTTTCGCCTTCTGGGCTTCGCTCGAAACCTTGCCGTTTAAGGTCACGTTGCCTTCCTTGATTTCAATAATGACGGCATTAAACAATTCTTTATCCGGGCTTAAAGCGCCGCGCGCCTGCGTAAACAAAGACATATCATCGCCGCCGCTGCCAATCTGCGGCGTCGGTTCTTTGACGGCAGGCGAAGGCTTTCTATTATCCCTGACGGCGGCAGTCGTCGCGGTAGAAACATTATTGACCGGCGCTGCCGGAGCATTCGGCGGATTAGCGGAAATGTTGTTATTTGCCGCCGTCGGCGCTTTATTTATGCTGTCGGTTTTAGTCGCTTGCGACTCCGCCTGTTTGGCACAGCCTGACAAAACAATTGCCGTTAAAATTAAAATGATGACCGGCGCTAGCGTGATTTTTTTTCTAACCATCGTGTTCATTCTCAAAAAATAAATTTTCTTGGAGCGGCGGAAATCCGTATGAATCGACCGCCGTTAAAATTTTGTTCGGGAACGCCTTCAAAACGCCTGCGCGCCTTTGAGCGAGTTCAATTTTTCCTTTGCCGCTTCCGCCTGAAGAATGTCGAAAAACGGATTAATCGCCAAAGCCCGTTTCAAATAGTCCGCGCCTTTTTGGTTATCGCCGTTTGCCAGCGAAATCATTCCCGCGTGATAAAGCAGGCGGGCGTCGCGCGTATTCAATCGCAGGGCTTCATTGACGGCGGTCTTCGCCTCTTCAAAGCGTCCTTTTTTGTAGAGACACCAGGCGAGAACGTCGTAAGTATAAATGTCGCTGCGCGCGGCGCGCTCGCGCTCGGCGGCGGCTAAGGCTTCGTCCAGACGCAGGTCGTGGTCCGCCCAGAATAAAGCTAGTTGACGCGAGTAAGTTTCAGCGCCGGCGCCCATTTTTTCGATAAACTCGACCTGCTCGTATTGTTGTTTCGCTTCGTCGGCGCGACCGAGTTTGGCGTATAAATCGCCGAGCGGCGCGATGTATTCGGGCAGCGGCACGCGCTCGGCGGCGCGTTTATAAAATATTATTGCGTTGTCGAAATCGCCCGCCGCGTACCGCGCGCGAGCTTTGGCGGCAAGCGCCGGATGATATTCGGGAAACAAATATAAAGCGTGGTCGTATTCGCGCTCCGCTTCCTTCAGTTGACCGTCGTTCATCAATTCATCGCCCAGATGAACGCGGCTCCACGCGACCGTTTCGGGATTTTGCGGGCTGGCGGATTCGACAGCCATTTTCATCGCCTCGATTGCGCCTTTCGTATCGCCGTGAAGCGAGCGCAGGTAAGAGATTCGCGAATAAGAAGCCGTATTCGGTTTTAAGTCGACCATCTTCTGCGCGGCGTCGACGGCGCTTTTGTAATCGCCCAGCTCGACCAGCGCATCGACCATCGCGCCGTACGCTTCGGGGTCTCGCTGATTAATTTTCCGGGCGCGCTCGGCGGCTTCGAGCGCCTCCGCAAAGCGATGGTAATTAAGCAGCAGCGCCGCTTGCAGCTTCGTTCCTTCGTAATTGTCGGGCGCGACGCGAAAAGAATGTTTGATTGATTCTTCGGCGCGCGCGTTTAAACTAAAATCTCCGGTCTCGCGCGCTTTCTGCATAAACGCGGCGGCGAGCATATTGTAGCCTTGCGGGTTATCGGGAATTTTTTCAATCACGGCTTGAGCCGATTTGATACTCCGGTCAGTCACGGTCGCCCGCTCGGTTTTGACGGGCTGTAAAAGCCCGGCTTCGGGGCGCGATGCGGCGGTCTTGGAAACAGCTATAATTATAAAAGCGACAACTGCTCCGATAAAGACGCCGCCAAAGATTGTCAGGAAATTTTTACGCATATCGTTTGGAAACAATGAATATAAATTCGTGAGCGGCATTTCAACTGCAAACAACGCCCACGAATTTTATTTCTTACTTCTTTTTGAAGCTAAAGAAGGCTAAAAAAACCGCATCAGCCTTCTTTACAGTTTTGCGTTTACGGGCGCGGTGTCGCAAAAGTCGTTCCCGGCGTCGTGGTGTCAGCCGAGCCGGTGCGTCCGTGATACGGATTTTCGTAGCCGCTCCAGGGCGATGCCAGATACGGGAACGACATACGGAACGGTCGGTCGTTTTCATTCACGCCGTCGCCCAACTGGTTGTTTGGCGCTTGATTACAGTTCGCCGTGCCGCCGGCACAGGCATTGCCCGGCAGCAAGACGCCGGCAGCAACGCGGAAGCTGATATCGGTCACGTCGTCGCCCGGACGTCGCCCATTCGGATAACCCGCCAAATCTCCGGCGATAACGCCCAGACGATTCTGCGAGCCGAACGGTGTCGCCGGAACGGCGACGTTAAGACGCATTAAATCGGACGGAACGGCGCCGAGTCCGGCACCGGGGTCGTTCGGGTCGGCAACCACCGGCGGACGCGTAACTCCCGGCACGCCGGTTAAGAAGACTCTGACCAGGTCGTTACGACCCGAAGTCGGCGCATCCAGCACGGGCGGATACAGCAAATTAATCAAATTTACAGGCTCGACCGGACGCTGTGCCGAACCGCGAATGTAAACGTCGCGATTAATGTCGGTTGCGGGCAGTTGAGCGTTGTATAAATCCTTGTCGTTTTCGGAAACGGTTTCCGAAGTGCCGCGCGGGATAAATAATTCGCTGACCAGCGGGTTGGCGAGACGCGAGACCTGCACGCAGCCGGCATTCGGCGTCAGACCCGACGAGCAGTCGCCGGTAGTTGTTGCCGTTCCGTTCGTGTTCAGAACGCGCGTTCCCGGACGGCTTGCCGTCGAGTAAACGCCGATGATGGCATTCGGGTCGCTCGCTCCCGTCGGAAGCTGTCCGGTCGCCGTTAGTAATTGCGTCGGAACCTGAATGGCAATCGAGTGAACGTTATAGCCGGCTAAAAAATCCACGCCGTTCGAAGCCGGCAGCGGAGCTAAATGCGCCGGATTGAACGGGCGCAAGCCGAGCAGGTCAAAGCCCGAGCCGGTGTCGATATAAAAACCTTCGTCGCGCTGACCGGCAAAAACCTTGATGTCGCCCGCGCCGGTCGGAATCGTGCTTATCGAAGCTTCCGCCAGATTGGTTTCATAATTCGGCGTCGAGCGCGGTCCGATATTGACGGGCGGCGTCGGCAGATTCGTTCCCAGATTGAAGGTGGTAAAAGTCGGCGTGTTCGGGTCGCCCTGACGAATCAGAGCCGTCACATCCATAAATTGTTTGACGTTCCAATCCGGGTCGGAAAGGTTGTCGATCGTGTTCGTGTTATACAGAAAAGTGTCGCCATTGCCGACGACCGTGCGAAAGCGAAACTGGATAGCCAGGTCGAGCCTCGCATCGCCGTTATTATCAAATCTGATTTGATAAAGCACGTTGTCGTCAAATTTGTAAAAGTTGGGACCGTTTGAAGGCTCTTCAAGCGGTATGAAATTGGCTATCAAGGTCACCGAGTTTGCCCGGTCGGGGCTGACGAACGCATAAACGTCCGTGTTATCTGCCGACGCGTCAAGACTGATTAACGGCGCTTCGCGGTGACTGGATGCCTGTGCCACCTGTGTTCCGCGGAATTCGCTTAATAGTAGTGACGAAGCCGTCACGACGGCGATTGCCATCGTAAAAAGAGTTCGCGTTGTTTTTCGCATTTACTAATCCTCCCAATGTTCTAATATTCTTAGTGTTTGCTCAGCTCGACACTGCCAAAGCTTAAATCCCGGCTGAGTAAGGTAACACTTCGATACCTTTAAACTTTGACCTCGCCGCCCGCCTCTCGAGCGGCAAATTACGCTTACGACCTGAACTAAATGAAATTGTTCAGGCATTCCAAACCCGACGAAAAACGAAGGAAGAAGGAAAAGATAATTTTCTTAATTTAAGTCGCAAGCTTTTACGTCTAATATCCCTTTGACAAACAATTCGCTGGCTGACGAAATTCGGATTCACATTTTTACAAAATTTAATTATCAAAAGGAAATTCGGTTGAAATCATATTAAAGCTGCCAAGCCCGGCGTTTTGCCGCCGGCTTTCAGAGCTTCCAAAACGCGTCGACCGTCAACCGGCAGAAAACATTTATTTTCTGTCGATTGACGGTCTAATCAAGCGGCGGAGCACAATTTGCAGGATGTAGTTTTCTTCACTGCATTTCGCCAAATCGTAAAACGCCGCCCGCGCCCAGATGTCATTAAAAATGTCCGCCGCCGCTTTCTCGGCTTCTTCCGAAGACGGCGCGAACTTTTTTGCCAGTGCCCAAACCAAATTTCCGTAAGTGTGGACGCAGTCTTTGACGGCGCTTTTTTCGGCTTGACCGATTCTCTGGAGAATTGTAAAAGACTCCGAGCTTTGATTCGTTTGCCGACTGTTAACCTGCTTGTTCATAAATCCCGATTCGTTTCTCTACTAAAAACGCTGCTCTCTGCGCCGTCTTGCGCGCCTGTGCTGCCAGTCCTTCCAGCGCCAACTTAAATCCAGCGGGTTGAAAGTCCGGCGCAAACCCAGCATCGCGCCCAAACGCAGCCTGAAATAATAAAGAGAAAATAAAATTATTTTCATATCCGCCAAACATCCGAAAATTCGCTCTCTTTCCGAGCGGAGAGCAAAACCGCACACGACGCCGAAAAAGATGAATTCACCTTTTAAAACTGACCTTTACCGTGACAAAATAAGATAGCGGTAAAAGATAAAGAGCCTAACCGGCAAAGGCTCTCCTCAAGTTTGAGCCTGCCTTTGCCCGGCGCCTGCCCGCGATTTCTCAAGGCTTTTACCCAAGTAAAAACTCTTGCTTTAGCTCCTCAGTAAACGTGTGATTTATTTATCTCATTTGGGGAAAAATATATATATCAGGAAGATGAGAAACATAGAAAAGGATTTTCCCTAACATTTTTGCGGGAAAACCCTTTTCAATCGAAAAAATAAAATTGAAGATTATTTTGAAGCGGCGGACAAAAGTCGTTTATCAAAGCCGCTAATTATCCCGGAGCCAGCCCTGGAGAATGGCGTAGCTGACGATTTCATTGCGCCCGCTGATATTGAGTTTTTGCAGGGCGGAGGCTTTTTGCGATTCGATGGTTTTAACGCTGGTTTCGAGCCGGGCGGCGATTTCCTTGTTGCTGTAGCCGCGCGCGATTAAACGCAGAACTTCCGCCTCGCGGTCGCTTAAAATCGCCTCTCGAATCTCGCCGCGCTGTTTGGACTGCTTTGCCGTGACGATGTCGAAAACTTTATCCGAAACCGCCGGGTCGAGATAATTGCCGCCGCCCGCGACGGTGCGGATGGCGCGCAGCAGCTCGTCCGACTCGCTCTGTTTGAGAACGTAACCGTCGACGCCCGCCTCAATTAATTCCCGCAAATACGCTTTATCGGTGTGGCGCGTCAGCGTCAGTATCTTAATTTCGGGGGCGACTTTTTTAACGCCAGCCGTCGCTTTAATGCCGTTCGATTTCGGCATTGAAATGTCCATCACCACGACGTCGGGCACAAGCTCGCTCGCCAGGCGCACGGCTTCGTTTCCGTCACCCGCCTCGCCGACGACCGTCATATCGGCTTCGGCTTCGATTATCATTTTTAGTCCCTGACGCACCGTCTTATGGTCCTCGGCGATCAGGACGCGGATTTCACTCATTCCTTTTCTCCATTCCCGAAGGCTAAAATCGGAACCTTGGCATAGATAGTTGTGCCCTTGCCTTCGGCGGATTCGATTTCCAGCGTTCCTCCGACGAGCGCCGCGCGTTCCTGCATTCCAATCAGCCCCATACTAACGCCCTTTTCCTTAAGAGTATGCTTATTCGGCTCGAAACCGACTCCGTCATCTTCTATAATTAACATCAGAGAATTGCCGCGAGGTTCGAGCAGGACGTTGACGCCGCGCGCTTTCGCGTGTTTGGAGACGTTGTTAAGCGCTTCCTGCGTGATTCGATAAAGATTCGTTTCAGTTTCGTGCGCCAGCGTAATTTTGCCGAAACGGTCGGCGTTAAATTCCGCCGGGGTTCCGAAATGCTTCGACCATTGCCTGACGTAATTGTCCAGCGCCGCCGCAATCCCTAAATCGTCGAGCGCCGACGGGCGCATCTCCCACGCCAGGAAATCCACGTCGGCGTCGAGCTGGCGGGCGACCTTTTGGACTTCACCGATTTTTTCAAACATCTCCGCGTCACGGCACATTCTTTTAAGCAGCTCCAGATTAAGCCGGAGCACGGTTAATTGCTGTCCGAGCTGGTCGTGCAAATCGCGCGCGATGCGGCGGCGTTCTTCCTCCTGCGCGTTGACGAGCTGTTGCAAAACTTCTATCCGGGCTTCCTCTGCCTGCCGTCGTTCCTGAATTTCCGTTTGCAAGGCTTCGTTGGCTTTTTGTAAATCCTCGGTTCTCTCGCGCACGCGAACTTCCAGTTCTTTGTGCGAGCGGCGCAGCTCGTCTTCGTCCTGCTTGCGCTCGATGGCAAGCGCCGCCGTCCGCGCGAGAATCTCGACCACTTGACGTTCCAGCCCGGTCGGCTCGCGCCGCTCCCGGAAGTATGTTCCGAACGTCCCGAGAACGCGCCCGTCGCGCGCGCTGATGGGCATCGTCCAGGCGGCTTGTAAGCCGAGTTCGAGCGGCAGATGCGCCAATCCGTTCCATTTTTGGTCGGCGCCGATGTCGGGCGTCACGACGATTTTTCCTAAAGCCGCAGCGGCGCTGCAAGTGCCGACGTGAGGCTCCGCCTTAAGTCCTTCAATCTTTTGCAGATAATGCTGCGGCAGGCTCGGCGAAGCGCCGTTGCGCAAGCGCCCGTGTTCGTCGAGCATCAATATAGAGGCAATTGCGCCGCCTTCCGCCTGCTGCTCGACGACTTGCGCCAGATAGGTCAACACCTCAACCAGCGGGACTCCTTTAACCACCAGTTCGAGCGATTGTTTTTGCGCCTCCAGCAACCTCTCCGCCCGTTTGCGCTCGCTGATGTCACGAATCATAGTCGTGATGTATGTCTGCTCGGCGATAACGGTAATCGAGACGGAAGCTTCAACCTCTATCAGGGTTTCGTCCTTTCGTTTGCCTTTGAACTCGTATTCCGACGGCGGCAACTCTCCGCGTAGGCGGCGCTTGCCGAAGTCCAGGACGCGCTCGGTATCCTCGGGTGAAATGACGAGCGCGACGGGTTGATTGATTAATTCTTCGGGCGCATCATAGCCGAACAGGCGGACGTAAGATTCGTTAACGTAAATGATTTTTCCATCGTCTTCAACGACGATTCCGTCGCGCGACGCCTCGAAAATACTCCGCAGCCATTCCTCGCTTTTGCGCAATGCTTCTTCCGCCCGCTTGCTTTCCGAGATGTCCTGCACGAAGGCGTGAAAGCCTTTGACCTCGCCGGTTAACGAAGCGAATTCGGGAATGTAATTAACGCGGATAAATCTTTCGCCGGATTTATACGGGACCAGACGCTCGAAGACGACTTCTGTGCCGGATAAAACCGTTTCGACCTCGGGTAAAAGCGATTGATAAGCCGCCTCGCCCAAAACTTCGGAAAGGTGTTTGTCGACGACTTCTTCCCGCGACTTTCCAAACCATTCCGTATAACTTCGATTCACAAAGCGGTAGCGATGTTTTCTATCGACGTAAGAAATCAGCAGCGGGATGGCGTCGGTGATAAGGCGCAGCTGGTTTTCTCTGTTGCGCAGCGCCTCATCGGCGCGTTTTCGCTCTGTGACGTCGCGAATAATGGCTTGCAGCACGCCGTCCTTTATCATCGTTCCGCTGATTTCCGCCGGAAACAGCGTTCCGTCCTTGCGAATCAGCCGTCGCTCTCTGAGGAGCGTGTTTCCGGCTCGCAGCTCGTCAAAACGAATCGGGTCGGCAGTGAGATCTTCCGGAGTAATGAGGTCTTTGACATTAAGCCGCATCAATTCTTCGGAAGTGTAACCGAGCATTTCGCAGAGCTTTGAGTTCACTTCCAGAAAATTTCCCTGAAAGTCGTAGGTGTGAATGCCGTCGGAGGCTTGCCCGAGCAATGTTCGATATTTGTTTTCGCTTTCGACGAGAGCTTTTTCCGTCTTCTTGCGCTCGGTAATGTCATGAGAAATTCCGACGATGCCGACCAATGTTCCGTTATCATCATAAATCGGCGAGTTAACGCTTTGTATCGGGAACGAAGTGCCGTCCTTGCGCCGCGCGATAAACTCGCCCGTCCAACTTTTTGAACGGCGCAGTTGAGCCATAATCTGCTCTGCCTCCTGAAGACTCGGCTGCGGCGATACCAGCTCGATTATATTGCGCCCCGTCGCTTCGGCGGCTGACCAGCCGTAGAGATGCTCGGCAAAACGATTCCAATAAATAACAATCCCGTCCAAATCCGTCGCAATAACGGACTGCTCGATTGTATTCAGCAGCTGCGCGGGAAAGCTTAAAACGTCATTCAACGGCTCAATAATCAGAGTTTCAGATTCATTCCGGCTTTCTTGTTTTGGCGAGTCTAAACTTTGAGATTTTGATGAAGTCCTCACACTGAATTTCTCCTGTTAACAGTTCTGTCGGAAAATTCTTTAACAAATAAATAGTCCTGTATTTTCCGGTTTTAGTGTTTGTATTATACCACCAGCACGAGCAGTTGATTACATCAAAATCGAGACATATTATTACCAGCCAGCGTGGAAATAAAGAGGAAGGCAGACGACGCTATCCGCCATTACCAAATAAACATTTATGAGAAAATCAGACTATTCGGAATTAGATAAAATCAAACTTTAATGCGATTAATATTCAAAATTGTCGGCTGATTTTTTTCAGAAAAACCATAACTTCACGCCGCAAAAAGGCGAATCGTTCGGCAGCAAAGCAACAATGTCAGACCTGATTTCGTAACTCGTATCGGCTGTGTCGTTTCGACAGCTGAAATCCCGATAAAGGCTATGTGACGCGATCGGCGGAATTGAATGAAATTTTAGATATTCGACGGATTTCGAAATCAGCCGGAGCCGCCGAAAGGTTCATTTTCCATACCCGTATCAAATTTACCTTCGGCATTGACCTGCCAGCCCGGTTTACCGAGTTCGTCCACCATTTTCAGATTCCTCTGGAGGTAGAGTTTGGGAAACTCGAAATCCAGTTTCATCTCGCGATTGGAAATCCTGACGCGCAGAAACATTTGCATTCGCAGTTCGGCGCCGCTGCCGTCGTCGCGCCAGATAAGCGCGTGCGCGCCGGAATCGAGAGCGTTGATAAGCATATTAGCCGCCTCGCTGCTGCCGGTGTCGCCCCACTCGTAGCCGATTTCATACAGGACGGCGGAATCGATTCGAAGGCGGCTGTCGTTCATCAGATAGAAGCTCCACTGTTTGCCGTCGTCGAGCGCTTCGCGGCAGGCGACCAGACGGAAACGGAGCGGCTCGCTATTGTTCATAAGATTTTTTGTTGCTTCTCCGGTCGGACTATCGATAAATTCCGAATAGCATCGAGAAAACTCTGAATTCAGCGCGCCGTCGGCAAATTTACTTCGGCAGTTTCAAAAGCGTCGTCGTTTCTGAAAAACTGTTCAGATTGTGTTTTAATCGGGCGTTTTCGAGACGTTTTATCAGAGATTCTTATTTTATTTTAAGCGAAACAACAATCGACCGCTCACGGAAATCAAGCGAGCAGCCATTCGAGGGCTTTGTCTGCCTGGCGGAAAATTTCTATTTTCGCCGATATTTTTCCGCTCGTAATCAATTCGTATTGGCGAGCACGGGCAAAGTCGGTCAGCGAGTTAAGCACGACGGCTGTTTTGCTGCTCCCGATGCGCGCGTCAAAACTGACTCGCCTGGCGGCGGCTTCGCGCAGTTGTTCGAGGGTGATGCCTCTATAGTCGAGATTCGATTCGTCAAGCAACAGGTTTATTCCGGGCGTCCAGAAATCGCGCGTCACGACATCTTCGAGCATCCGCATATGGTCGTCGATATTGTAAACGCCGCGCGCGACGACCCGCACGAAACGGCGGTCATCTTCATAGTCGATTGTCCAGCTCATCACCGATTCGTTCGACGTGTCTTTAGAAACGAAATTGTCTTCTGTCCGATTGCTGAGCATTATAATTTTTATACACCCGTTTGCCCTGATTTCTCAAACTTTGATTATCACCAGCCGCGACACAGAGTATTATATTTCGGCGGAAAGATTTCAAAAGCGACTACCCGGAAAAGACTCAAGCATCCGTTTCAGCTAATCTTTTCTTTTTTCCCGTCTCTCTTCAATCTCAGAAAGAGTCGTTTCCGACACCTGACACAAATAATACTACTTTTTACTGCGTCATAAAATTTTTAAAAAGTATTTTAAAACTGATTAGCTACTCGCCGGCGCCGCTTTCCCGCGTTTAATTGTTCGCCGGAGAGCTGTCAATTTCTCCTTCATTTTGAAGTTTCTCGGCGCATTTCGGGCAATAGTCTTTGCGAAGAATGCGAACGAGTAATCGTTTTGCTTTGGCTTTTTTTCTGGCTTGGCGAGCGCTTCCCGACTGAATGTCAATCATTTCTCCGCAAACGTCGCAATAAATCGTATATTCAATCATCAGAATCTACTTTATCTCGAAGCGGTTTTCAGAGGTAAAATCCGGTGAAAACTATCGTTGAAGAAGGTCTCGAAAAGCATCGTTTTGGAGAGGCGGCTTGATTGTTATTTCTGTTTTTGCTCGTCGTCGACGACGACAACCCTTTTATGGTCTTTGATTTTATTTTTGCCGAGCGGTTTCAGCTTTTTGATTTCGTAGGAACCCTGTTCCTTCGCCATCAGGACAAGTCTGCCGTATTGCTTCCATAAACCCTGCGCTATTTCTACTCTCATATAATACTGCTCGCCGCTTTTCAATTCCATCTCGATACCGGATTGCTTATCGTTTGAGCGAAAAGTATATGTGCCGGGACTGAGAACGACCTTGAAATAACGTCCGTTATCCATGCGGGCGAGCTGCACTTCGTTACAATAAACGGACGGTTCGACCGTGTAGCCGATAAACTGCTTGTAACGGTAAACGTAGACGACGGCATCCGCTTTCGGCGTTTCGGATTTGTCGTTCGATTGGGCGAAGATTGATTGCTCAAAACCGGTTGCCGCAGTAATAACCAGCCACAACGCAATGCCCATTAACCGGCGAATCTTTTTGTCCTTTTTATTATCTTTCATTTTTCTTTATCTTAGCCGTCTCCAAAAGCGCGGTTTTTGAGACTATTTATTTACCTGGATTTCTACCGGAAATAACTTAACTGTCCGATTAAATTCTTAACTACTGCATTTTAACTAATCTAATCACAAACTATTTTGTCCGGCGGCTCCTTCTTCTATTATATTGCGCTCCGATATTGAGTAGGAACTTATATGAGACAGATTATTTTGTTTGCCCTTATTTTTCAATCTTTCAGTTCGGCACGAACGGGCATATGCCGGCGCCTGGCGCTTTTGTCAGATAAAATTGTGTTTTATGTTTTTCAATTTTAAATTTTAATAAGAAGGCTTCGCCGAAAATAGTGCGAAGCCTTCTTTTGGAAAATTGAAAATTCACTTCAAATCGAGTGAGATTATAATTCTCTTGATAAATAATGCGCGCTTTGGGTCATAACTCGGTTTCGTCTTAACGGGGCTTTAGCTTAGAGCTAAAATCAGTGTAAATCTGATTTATCCGTGTTATCGACGCTCTATTTCCTTTGCGCTTTACCTGCCGTTAAAAATTCGCGGCAACGCCGGCTTTAAACGCTTCGATGATATTCTGCGTCAGAAGCCTGGAACCGCCGGCTTGTCCCTGGTTGTTCAAAATATCGGAATTGATGATTCCGACGGCGTAATAATCATTCGGCAGCTTGACTATCGTGGCGTGCGCTTTGCTCGTTCCGACCGGGTGGTCGCCGCCCATATAAGGCGAAGTGTTCCAGCCGAAGTTTTTCAGAAGACTGCCGTCAGGCTCGATCATAGACCAAACCAGACGCTCTTGCGCCGCATCGTCGTCAAACATCAAATCGCGCGTCGCCGTCGTAACAATCTCGTCGGACGCAGCGTAATTTGCCACATACGCCGCCAGCTCGCGCCCCGTAATATACCAGCCGCCAGCCGCGTGACACGCGCCGCCGTTGGTTTTTGAAGAGTATTCGCCGCCCGCCGTCGCCGTCGTCGGCAGGTTATACATTTTCGCGTAAACGATGTTTTTCTTCGGGTATTCGTTCGGCGCGTCGCAGCTCGGCGAAATCGCCGGATTTATCTGGCTGAAAATTTTCGCTTTCATATAATTTTCAAAACTCTGACCCAATAAAGCTTGGATTTCCGGGTCATTGGCTTTGAGATTTTTGTCGGCGATTTTTTTATTGACCATATTTAAAAGCAACGGATTATTAATCGCCGCCAGCACATAACCGATGGTCGTAATGTTGGCGTTGGCGTAGTTTCTTTTGCCGTAGGCGTAGGTTTGGGTCTGGTCGCTGGTCACGCCTTTTCTCAGGTAATCGAAATAAACTTTAATACTCGGGTCCGGGTCGTTGTGGATAAAGCCGCCTTTGTGCTGAAGCAAATCCCGAAACTTGATTTGCTTGATGCTGAAGTGCATTTCATCCTGCCAGATTTGGGGAAAATATTTGTATACTTCTTTGTCTAGCCACGCGTCCATTTCGTTGTTTTTTTGAAACTTTTGCAGCAGCGCCGTGCCGCCGAAAAATTTCACCGTGCTGCCGATATTGGCGGGCGTGTTGACGGTCATTTTCACGTTGCCGTCAGCCGGGTTGCGCGCCAGCCCGTCAGCCAGCTCGGAAACGATTTGCCCTTTTTTCAGCAAAATGACCTGATAGCCCATCACTCTGCGGTCAAAATTTCTTTTGATTACCGTTTCAAAACTTCCTTTGTCGAATTTAATTGTATCTGCCTGCGTGTTTAATCCGACCGTCTGAGCCGGAGCGATGGTCGGATTGAGCAGCAATCCGAAAACTATCAACGCGATTAAAAATTTTAGATTTTTCATAATTAACTCCTTTGTATAAATTCGGCGCGTTTTCCGCCGTTCGATAGCTATGGCGTCGGAGTTCGCCAAAACCTATCACGCCGGAGAAAAAATATTTTTCGTTTCGCCTCGACTGTGTTAAATTGAATTTTTAGTTTTTGCCGAAACGCGCGCGAACTCCAGTGCGTAATTACGATAAACAAGACACTTGTTTCGAGCGCGTTTCCTCATTTTGACCGTCGAATTCATAAGCGAAAATGGCTTCAGAGAATCCAAACGTAACCGAACTCCTCAAAAAATGGAGCGGCGGCGACGCTGCCGCGCTCGAAGAATTAACGCCGATGATTTACGCCGAGCTGCACCGCTTAGCCAAAAGCTATATGCGCCGCGAGCGCGACGGGCACACGCTGCAAACGACCGCGCTGGTCAACGAAGCATATCTGCGCCTGATTGATTGGAAAGCCGTCCGGTGGGAAAATCGGGCGCATTTTTTCGGCGTTTCGGCAAATTTAATGAGAAAAATTCTGGTTGATTTCGCCCGCCGCCGACCAAAATCGAAAGACGGCAAAATGCAGCAGATTTCTTTGGACGAAGCCTTTAACCTAACCGCGAAGTCCGCCGATTTAGTCGCGCTCGACGAAGCCTTAAACAAACTCGCCGATTGGGACGAGCGCAAAGCGAAAATTGTCGAGATGAAATTTTTCGGCGGATTGAGCGTCGAAGAAACGGCGGAAGTCCTGAAAATCTCCGGCGTCACGGTAATGCGCGAATGGTCGAGGGCAAAAGCGTGGCTTTATCGTGAACTGAGTCAGACATAAAGGATGAATGCCGCCCGTTACAGACAAATTGACGAGATTTTCGCCGAGGCGCTGGAGATTCCAGGCGCCGGGCGCGAAGCGTTTTTGTCGGAAAGATGCGGCGCCGACGTCGAATTAAAGACCGAAGTTCTGGGCTTATTAGAAGCCCAAGCCGAAGCGGAAGAGTTTATGGAAAATTCGGCGATGAAGCTGATGGCGCGGGAACTCGCCGAAGAAGCGGGCGACGCGCATTTTTCGCTCGTCGGCAGGCAATTCGGGACATATAAAATAGAAAAGCCGATCGGCGCGGGCGGTATGGGCGAAGTTTATCTGGCGCTCGATTCGAAATTAAACCGCAAGGTCGCGCTGAAAATCTTGCCCGCCGAATTTCTGACGGACGAGGAAAGAGTCAAACGTTTCGAGCGCGAGGCGCTTGCCGTTTCGGCTCTGAATCACCCGTATATCGTGACGATTCACGATGTCGGCAGCGCGGACGGAATCAATTATATCGCCACCGAATACGTCGAAGGCGAAACGGTCAGAGATTTGATAAATCGCGGCGCTCAGCTCAAACGGACGCTTTCGGTCGTCTCGCAAACCTGCGAAGCGCTTTCAGCCGCGCACAAAGCCGGAATCATTCACCGCGACATTAAGCCGGAAAATATAATGCTGCGCCCGGACGGTTACGTCAAAGTCCTGGATTTCGGTCTGGCAAAGCTCGTCGAAAATACCGAATTTCAGCAAAGCCTTTCAAACTACACGCAGAAAGGTATCATTATGGGCACGCCCGCCTATATGTCGCCCGAACAGGTTGCGGACGACCGCGTCGACCATCGCACGGATTTATGGAGCATCAGCGTCTGTTTATACGAAATGCTGACGGGCGTCAATCCGTTCAAAGGCGAAACGCGGCAATCGACGTTTCAAAAAATCTTATCCGAAGAGCCGCCGCCTGTTACCGAACTCAAACCGAATCTGCCAGCCGAGCTCGATAGAATTTTAAGCAAAGCTCTGGAAAAGGACGCGGAGCTTTCCTATCAAAGCGCGTCGGACCTGCGCGCCGATTTGAAGCGCGTCCGCCGCGAGATTGATTCGTCACCTTCGCTCGAAAGCGCAAGCGGAACGCGCGGCACACGCGAAGAAGCCGCAGAGAAGACGCGGAGAAATTATCTGATTCCGGCGCTCGGCGTTTTTCTTTTGGCTTTAATCGGCGCGGCGGGCATCTGGTTTTTTGTCTTTCGGCAAAATCAAACCGCCGCGATTGATTGGAGCAAAGCGACGAACATCCAGCTGACCGACCGGCAGGGGACGGAATATTTTCCGGCGCTCTCGCCCGACGGCAAATCCTTTGTTTATGCCGCAGAGACAGGCGGGAAATTTGACGTTTACATTCAGCGCGTCGGCGGAAAAAACGCGACAAACTTAACAAAAGATTCGCCAGCCGACGACACGCAGCCCGCTTTTTCGCCGAACGGCGAGCAAATCGCCTTTCGTTCCGAGCGCGAGCCGGAAGGCATATATGTTATGGGCGCGTCGGGCGAAAACCAGCGTCGCGTCGCCGATTTCGGTTATCAGCCTTCGTGGTCGCCGGACGGCACGGAAATCGTCGTCGGGACGTTCGGACTTTCCGCGCCGAACGTCCGCAGCGGACACAATAACGGCTTATGGATTATTAACGTCGAAACCGGAGCCAAACGCGAATTGCTCAAAGAAGAAGCGACGTTTCCCGCCTGGTCGCCGAACGGAAAACGCATCGCGTACTGGTATTATCCGGAAACTTTAGCGCGCCGCGACATCGCCACAATTCCGGCGGGCGGCGGCGAACCGGTCGTTATTACCAAGGATTTTGCCACGTCGAACTGGAATCCGGTCTGGTCGCCGGACGGAAAGTTTTTGTATTTCGTTTCCGATAAAAACGGGAACTTGAATTTCTGGCGCGTGGCGATTGACCAGACGACCGGCGAAGCCCTTTCAGCGCCGGAACCGATTGTTTCGCCTTCGAAATACAGCCGCCATCTGAATTTTTCGCGCGACGGAAAGCGGATGATTTACGTGCAGACCGACAGTCAATCGAACATTCAGGGCGTCGAGTTCGATTCGCTGAACGAGCGAACCGTCGGCGATTGGTTTTGGATAACGCGCGGCGACCGCGTCATCGTGCGGGCGGAATTGTCGCCCGACGGCAGGCAGTTCGTGATGCACCAGAGGCGGCGCACGCAGGACGACATCGTGGTCGTCAACCGCGACGGCAGCGATTGGCGCGACATCACCAACGACGCGCCGTTTGACCGTTACCCGCGCTGGTCGCCCGACGGCAAACAAATCGCCTTCGCCTCAGACCGAAACATCGGAATGGAAATCTGGGTTTGCGACGCCGACGGCAGCAATCTGCGGCAGGTCACTTTTGAATACACGCCCAAGCTCGGCTCATCTTTTCCGAATTGGTCGCCGGACGGCAAACATTTGATTTACACGAACGATAAGCAGTCGTGGCAGATTGATTTAACAAAAAACTGGCAGGAGCAATCGCCGCAGAGAGTTTTGCCGCCGGAAATCGAAAATCGCCTGACCACCTGGGATTGGTCGCCCGACGGCAAAAAAATCGTCGGAGTTTTTCCGCTCGAACAATACGTTGTCGGCTTTTATTCGCTGGAAACAAAACGTCTCGAACGACTCTCGGACGAACCCGCCGACGGCGATATGATTCCGTCGTGGCTCGCCGACAGCCGCCGCTTCGTTTTCGTGCGGGAAAATAAAATTTACATCGCCGATACCGAAACAAAAAAAATAAAGGAAATATTTTCACACCAGCCCGAACATATTCGCGCGCCGTTCGTCAGCCGCGACGGACGCCTTCTTTATTACACGGCTCTTTCCAATCAATCGGACATTTGGCTGCTCGACAATTCTCAAAATCAATAAAAAAAGAAAAACAAATAATCCGAAAAATTTAACGATTGTTTTTTCATCCGCAAGCTCCGCCGCAGGTTAAATTTCACACACCGTAAGCCGAAACTTTTTCGCGCCATAAAACGAACTCATCGGGATTTATCTTAACGACACTTATTTAGTAACTTCACTGAAAGAAAGCGATTGCTTTTAAAATTTATCTAAAATATACTTGCCGTTACACAAAACAAGCTCACTTTTTCTCATTTCAGACGAACAAAAAAATATTTAAAATTATGTTGTATCAAATCAGTAAGTTATTTTTGCGCGGCGCTTATTCTGCGTCTTCTTCGCGTTCTTCGCGCGCGGCGCTCGTCGTGCTGGCGCTGCTGGCTTTTGTTTTTCCACCGGAAACGACAGTCAAATCTCAAAATCTTCTTCTGCCGTCGCCGGTTGATGCGGCTTTGCGCGACGGCGCGCTCAATGCGACTTTTCCCGCCGTTTTGTCGCAGGCTCGTTTCAGTCCGGGCACCACGCCATCCAGTTCGGAATTGCCAGCGACATTCCGGTGGCAGCCGATTACGACGGCGACGAGAAAACCGATATTGCCGTTTTCCGCAGCGGAAACTGGTATATAGTGCAAAGCTCGAACAACCAGTTTCGCGCCGTCCAATTCGGAGCGACCGGCGACAAACCGATTCCGGCGGCGTTCGTCCCGTAGATACAAACGGCGCTGACGATAAAAATACGCGCCGGATACGTCGTCCGCTTTATGGCGGAATTGATGCCAGATATCGTTTAGCATCAATTCCGCCTCTTAATATCAGCGCGCATTTCATTAATTTTCCAATCCAAATAAAAATTATAAAGATAGACCGAAGCTAGACTATTTCGACTTATCTCATTCATAATTTATCCTTACCAGTAAAAGATGAATGTAATCGAGTTTTCCAAACGCCAGCTTCTGGTCGCGCACGTTTTCGATATTCCCGTGCGGGTCGATTATCGCTGGTTTGGCGTTTTGATTTTGATTTCCGTTTTGACGGCGGTAAATATTCCCGCCGAACTGATTGAAAACTTCGCCGTTCGTCTCGTTTTGGCTTTTATCTCGACGCTCGTTTTTTTTGCTTCGATACTGTTTCACGAGCTGGCGCACGCTTTTACGGCGCGGCGCGAGGGCGTCGAGGTTTTAGAAATCGTTCTGCATCCGTTCGGCGGTCTGGCGCGCTTCCGGCGCGAGCCGGATACGCCGCGCGCCGAGTTTCGCATCGCGATTGCCGGACCTTTCGCCAGTTTTCTGCTGGCGCTGGTGTTTTTGCTGCTCGCCGGACTTTCGCTTTTTCTCCAGACCGATATTCTCACGCCGCTCTTGACGATGTTGTTTTTCGGCAATATGCTGCTGGCGATTTTCAATCTTTTTCCGGGTTATCCGCTGGACGGCGGGCGCGTTTTGCGCGCTTTTTTGTGGCGGCGCGGCACGGATTTAAACGAAGCGACCATTACGACCGGGCGCGCCGGGCAAATTATCGCTATCGCTCTGATCAGCGTCGGATTGTATATTTCATTTTTGCGCGGCGATTTTTTTACCGGAATCTGGACGGTGCTGGTCGGGCTTTTTCTGCTGGACGCGGCGACGGGAATTATTAAACAGGCTTCCAAAAACGAAAATTTCCCGGTCGAAGAAGCGATGACTCTGCCGGTCGCGGTCGCGCCCGAAGCCAGCGTTTTGCATTTTATCGACCATATTTTGCCCGTTCATCGCCAGAGCGTTTTTCTGGTGGCACGCGACCGGCAGCTTTACGGCGTCCTGACGCTGGCGGATTTGAAAAAGATTCCGCGCGAGGATTGGCATAAAAAACAGATTTTGGAAATAATGCGTCCGGTGACGACCGATTATTTTGTCGAAAATACTTCGTCCGTTGCCGACGCCCGCGAATTGATGCGCGCCAACGGCATCGGCGCGCTCGGCGTGATTGACGAAAACGGCGAGCTGGTCGGCTTTCTCCAGCGCGGCAAAATCAGAAAAAGAAGCTGAATTAACGCCAGATTCAAAACGCAAAACGCGATATGAAAAAAGCGATTTGATTCTGAATCCTCAATCTTAAATCCCGACATTTTGCACTTTACACTTTGAATTTTGCATTTGCTTTTTGCGGTTTCCCTTCTTTTTGTCACATAATCAATAAAATTATATTTGTTAGAAGGAGCTATTGAATGCTTGCCGTTTTAGGCGCTTTAGTTGCAAATGGGTTAATCACGATTTTGAAATTTATCGGTGCGTTGCTCACCGGCTCGGCGGGATTGATGGCGGAATCGCTGCACTCGCTGGCGGACACGACGAACCAGGTCTTTGTGATTGCGGCGGTCGGCTTGCTTTTGGGTCAATATCCCGTTCCGCCGTATGAAGGCAGACTCTGGGACGGCATCGCTTCCATCACCATCGGCGTCGTGCTGGCGATTGTCGCTTTCTATCTGGCACGTTCTTCGCGTGGACTTCTTTTGGGCGAAGCGGCGACGGCGAAAAACTGCGCGAAAATCCTCGAAGCCGTCAAATCGCATCTAAACGTGGTCGATGTCGTCGAATTGTTGACGATGCACCTTGCGCCAAAGCAAATTCTGGTCAACGCTCACGTCAACCTAAAAGACGATTTGACGAATAACGAAATCATTCAAACGATTGCGGAAATTGAAGAAACGATAAAAAAAGCCGAGCCGAAAGTTGATATGATATTTCTGGAAACGGCGCGCCAAAAGGATAGCAACGTGCCGTTGCCGATGCCGCAGCATATCGGCTGACGCGAAAAAAAAGTTTCTTTGGCAACTTCAAACGCTTGGTCGAACTTCAAAACGAAGGCGGTCGTTTTAGTTTTTAGTTTCGGGTGCGCCGGATTTCGCATCTGAAACACGCAACAAAAATCCGAATTTTCCATAATGCAGACGCCTGTTAGCGAATATCTTCCGGCATTTAACACCGTGCGAAACGCGATAGACATTGTGCTGGTTTTCATCATTGTCTATGTCCTGCTCAAACTTTTGCGCGGCACTCGCGGTATGCCGATGGCGGTCGGAATGGTCACGCTCGGTCTGCTTTACTGGCTGGCGGTCGCGCAGGATTTGGCGACGCTCGAATTCGTTTTGCGCGGCGCGCTGCTTTATGTCGGCGTCGCGGTCATCGTGCTTTTTCAATCGGAAATCCGGCAGGCTTTGATTTATTTCGGCAACCAGCTGCGCTTTCCCGTTTTTCGGCGCCAGCGCGGGCAGCTCGGCGAAACGATTTACGATGAAGTCGTGCTGGCGGCGACGACGCTCTCATCGGAGAAAATCGGCGCGTTGATTGTTCTGGAAAGAAACGTCGGCTTGCGAAATCTGAGCGATGCGGGCGTCCAGCTCGACGCAAAGTTGACTTACGATTTGCTCGTGACGATATTCAATCCGTCCACGCCGCTGCACGACGGCGCGGTCATTATTCAGCGCGAGCGCATCGTCGCCGCTTCCGTCTTTTTGCCGCTGACGAAAAATCCGAGCATTTCGCGCGAGCTCGGCACGCGCCACCGCGCCGCCATCGGCATTACCGAAGACACCGACGCCGTTTCAATCGTCGTCTCCGAAGAAACCGGCTTGATTTCTTTTATCGACGGCGGGCGGATGAAGCGAAACCTGGACACCAACCAGCTGCGCAGCCTGCTTTTAAACGCGATGGATATTCCCGTCATCGAAAGAAAACGAAAGGCGACCAAGACGATGAAGGAAGCCGAATCGGAAATCACGATTGGATAAGCAAAATACAAGAGGCAAAAGGCAAAATGAATAAGCCAAAATCAAATCTGAAATTTTACTCCGGCATTTTGCCTTTCGCGTTTTGAATTTTGCATTTACGACTATGCTTTTCTCGTTTCCGACCGAGAAATTTTTCGAAAAAGAGCAGCGGCAGATATTTTTTCGCCGCGCGATTCGCCGCGTCTTTCTCGAAGACTGGGGCACGAAACTCGTGGCGCTCGGCATCACGGCGGCATTGTGGCTAGGCGTCACCGGACTGCAAAAACCGACTTCCCGGCGATTGAACAGCGTCCCGCTGATTCTGAATTTTTCGAGCGATATGGACGCCACCAACTCGCCTTTGAAAGAAGTCGATATCGTTGTCACCGGCGACAAAACGAAAATTTCGCGCCTCAGAAGCGAAGATTTGGTTGTTTCCATTGATTTGACGGACGTCACGGCGGGCGAGCGAACCATTCAGCTGACGCCGGAAAACATAAACGTCGAGCTGCCGAGCGGCTTAAAAATCGACGAGATTCAGCCCGGCAAAATCGCCGTCAAGCTGGAAAGAGTCGAAGAACGCGAAATTTCGGTCAAGCCGGAAATCGAAGGCAATACCGCCGACGGTTTCGAGATTTACGCGCAGATGGTCGTGCCGGCAAAAGTGCGCGTGCGCGGACCGGAAAGCTTCGTCAACTCGCTCGATTCAATTTCCACCGAAAAAATTACGCTCGATAATCACAAACAGGATTTTACCCAGCGACAAATCGGCTTAAACGTTGTCAATCCTAAAATTACGCTGCTCGATACGATTGTCGACGTCACCTTCAGAATCGGCGAAAAACGCACCGAAAGATTGTTTGTCGTGCCCTATAAAACAGAAACCGAAACAAAAAATGCGACCGTTTTGCTGTTCGGCGCGCGCTCGATTCTGGAAGACCTCCGAGCCGACGAGCTGCAAATCGTATTCGCGCCAAACGAAAACGGCGAAAGCCTTCCGCAGATTGTTCTGCCGCCCGAAATACAGGGCAAAGTCGAAGTCAAAAATATTAAGATAAAATAAAAACGAATCGACGAAGATAAAATCCGGTGCGGGCGCAAATTCAAAAGCTGCGCTCGTTTTTCTTTTAAATTTCCCGATGTGTTGTAAAATAATTCTCGATATTCCGAGAGAATCCGTAATCCGAAAATGAAAAAACTTCTATTAATTTTCTTCGCCATCTTTGTTTGTTTTTCGCAAACCGCGTTTGCCCAGATTCCGACCGCCGTGCTGGTGCAAATCGTCCGCGCCGAAGACGAGCGCCGCTATGACAAAACGCTGGAAAATCTTTTGCTGAACCCGGACGCGCAGATTCGCGCTCGTGCCGCGCTCGCCGCCGGGAGAATCGGCGACGAACGCTCGATTCCCGCGCTGATCAATCTGCTGGACAAAGATTCGGACGCCGTTCGCGCAATGGCGGCGTTTGCCGTCGGCGAAATCGAATCGGTAAAAGGCGCGGACGCCGTTTTGGAAACGCTCAAAAACGAAAAAAACTCCGCCGTTGTGCGAGCGCGGAGTCTCGAAGCCGCCGGAAAAATCGGAGCCGCCATCGCCGCCGCCGACAAAAAGAAATCCGACGAGCTCGCCGAAGCGATTATCGACGCCGTCGAGTTTGAAGCGCGCCAGCCCAGACCGGACAAACAACTGATTCTGCTCGGCTTAACCGCCATTTTGCGAACGCGCCCCGCGAAAGGCGATTTTGTCGCATCAAAATTTCTCGCCAGCCCGGACGCGCAGATTCGCGCCGACGCCGGTAACACTCTGGCGCGGCTGCGCGCCAAAAACTACAACGAACCGCTGCGCGCGATGCTCGTTTCCGACGAAGAGCCGACAGCGCGGGCAAATGCGGCGCGAATTTTGGGAATCGCGGAAGACAAAACTGCGTTGACGCTTTTGATCGAAGCGGCGGCGAAAGATCAGGATTCGCGCGTCCGCGTCAGCGCTATTCGCGCGCTCGGCAGCTTAAAAGACAAAAAAGCCGTCGCGCCTTTGCTGGATTACGGAAACAAGCTTCTCGATGCTTATCCATTGGCGAAGGCGAAAAATGCGAATCCGTGGCAGAAAAACGAACTTTTGGAAATTGCCGCGACGCTCGGCAGGCTTTTGCCGAATTCAAACGACGAAGGCGCGCTGGAGTTTTTACGAAATTTCCGTGAGCTCGATAAATTTCAATCGCCCGAAACGGAAATCGCTTTCGCCCGCGTCGCGCCGGAAAAATATTTGACGGAATTCAAAACGAAAAATAACGGTTACGCGAATTGGCGCGTCGCCTCGGCTTACGCGCAGGGCTTGGGCGATTTCGGGAATTCGGAAAACGTTTCGCTGAAAGTTCGCGCGGGCGAAACTTTAACTTCGTATCTCAGCGGCAGCATTACGGGCGTGAAAACTGCTTATCGGCACGAAATGATGAAGGCTTTGCCGGATATGCTGCGCGCTCTGGCGGCTCTCAAACCGGACAATCTCGACCAAATTTTGCGCGCTCAGATGGAGAATCCAGACGTTTTCCTGCGCGCGACCGCCGCCGAGCTTATCGCCGAGCGACCGTTGACGGAAGAAAATTTCAAGGCTCTGGAAAGCGCTTTTACGAAGGCTCTTTTGACCGACGGCGATTACAACGACGCGCTGCTGGCGATTATGGACGCGCTGTTCAAATTAGACCGCAGCAAATCGACCGGCAATCTTCTGATTGCGCTTAGTTCCAAAGATTACATCGTTCGCAAAAAAGCCTTCGAGCTTTTGCGGACGAAAGATCTGGAAAAAGACTCGCCCGGCATTCCGACGATGCTGGAAGTCGCCAGCGGCAAGGGACAGGAAAGAGTTTTGCCGTACGGCTACGGCTCGCGGCTCGGACAAATCCTGAATACGCCAGCCGATTACACGCGCGCCGTTTCGCGCAAAAACGGGCAGGTGAAAGCCGTCGTGACGACCGAAAAAGGCGCGTTCACGATTGACTTTTTCCCGGAAGACGCGCCGCTCGCGGTCGATAATTTCATTAAGCTGGCGCGCTCGGGTTATTACAACAACGTTTCGATTCATCGCGTCGTCCCGAATTTCGTGATGCAGGACGGCGACCCGCGCGGCGACGGCAACGGCGGTCCGGGCTGGCAGATTCGCTGCGAAATCAACCCGATTCCTTACGAGCGCGGCGCGGTCGGAATGGCTCTGTCCGGGAAAGACACGGGCGGCTCGCAGTGGTTTGTGACGCATTCGCAGACGCCGCATCTGGACGGCGGCTACACGGTTTTCGGTCGAGTGAACGAAAGCGACATGAAAATCGTAGATAATCTGGCGCGCGGCGATAAAATTTTGAAAGTGCAGATTATGGAAAGCGTTTTTCGCCCGGCAGCGAAAAGGCAAAGAAAGAAATGAAAAAAGTCGTTATATCAATTTTGATTTTCTTTATTGCCGTTTCTCTTCTTTTATATTTGCAGCGAAATTCCCGCCCGGCGCTCCTGTGCGCTTCTCTCGACGACTCGATTCGACCGAGAGATTATTGTTTGATGAATCCCTTTCGTAATAAACAGCCGGAAAAAATGGCTGAGGAAGTTTTGCGAGAATTAAAAAACGGCAACACGGAAGCGATAATTCCATACTTAAACGACACGAGCGACGACCGGAAGAATCAATTTCTGGAAAATGAAACCAGATACAAAATTGAAAACTGGAGAATCGGCGGAAGAGAGGATTCCGCCGATAAAATTTCGCTCTCGTATTGGGTTTCGCGGCGTGATTATTATGAAGGACATCTGGAAAACGTTTCGTTTTCTTTGTTCGTGATGAAAACGAGTGGAAATTAGAAAATCTCAACGCGATTTATTGAAACTATGAAATTACAGGAAGAAATTCAAAAACGAAACGCTTTCGGCTTATCAAAAGAAGAACGCAAACGAATCGAGCTGGAAGAAAGTCTGGAAAGCCTTTCGCGCTATCTCGACGATTGGGTGAAAATTCCGGTCGTCGGCTGGCGTTTCGGGCTTGACGCGCTGATCGGCTTGGTTCCGAACGTCGGCGATATGGCGACGTCGCTTCTTTCGTTTTATATTCTCGTCGCCGGCGTGCGCTACGGCGTGCCGAAAATCACGCTGCTCCGGATGGCTTTCAATATCGGGCTCGATTATGTGGTCGGCGCGATTCCGTTTCTGGGCGACGCGTTCGATTTTTTCTGGAAATCGAACAAGCAGAATATGGATTTGATTCGCGAACGCGCGACGGGAAAAGACAAGGGCACAGCGGGCGATTATATTTTCGTGCTGCTGGTAATCCTGATTTTAATCGCCATTCTGGTCGGCTCGATTTTAGTAAGCTTGTATATTTTGGGAACTGTTTTCAGGGGAATCTGGGATTCTCTTAATTTCTGAGGTGAAAAATGTTCGGCTTGATGCGGGTCAAAAAATGCGGAATGTCCGACGCGGAGAAAAATTTCCGGCGGCTTCATTATTGCGGAACGTGCAAGACCATCGGCAGTCTTTACGGGCAAAAATCGCGATTTCTGCTTAATCACGACACGGTTTTTCTGGCAGAGCTTTTAACGAGTCTCAATGACGAAAATGTACGGGATTGGCAGAGCGCTTATCAATCTTACAATTGTTTGAGTTTGCCGAAAAACGAGATGCCTCTGCCGCTCGAATTTGCGGCAACGGCTAATCTCATCCTCGCCGAATTCAAGCTTGCCGACAAAATCACGGATGAAAATTCCCGCGCGGGCAAAATCGCGCGAAAAACTTTCTCGAACAGTTTTCAAAAGGCGCAAAGAAAGCTGGAGGAATGGAAATTTCCGTTTGAAACGGTTCGGAAAATTTTGTCCGCTCAGGAAACAATCGAGACCGCTTCCCGGCAATCGAACAAAACTCCGGGCGAAATTTTAAATGAGCTTTCGCGCCCGACCGCCGAGGCGACCGCGATTTTTTTCGGCGAAGGCGCGAGGCTAACCGGCAAAAGCCGGCTTGAAAATTCGGCTGCGGAAATCGGTTTTCGCTTCGGAAAATTGATTTACCTGCTCGACGCTTTTGAAGATTACGAGAAAGATTTCCGGCGCAAACAATTCAATGCGATTCGCGCCGCGTTTCGCCAGGATGAAGAAAAAATTCCGGCTGAAATCAAGCGAAAAATCATTTCGATTTTGCAGAAACTGGAAAGCGAAATCACCGCCGAAATTTACAAATTACCAATTGCGGAAAATCAAAAAACGCTTTTTGTCTCGCGTCTCAAGCAGAATCTGCAAAGAAAACTGAAAACATCCTTGCCCGTTTTGAAAACGAAAAAAGCTTGCCCGCCCGGACGTAAACAAAGTTTTTCGGAAAGGTGGCAAAACGCGGCGCGAGCGGCGCGCAAAATGGCGGGCGGGTTTTCGTGGCAGATGCCGCTGGTTTTTATTTTCGTGTTTGCCTTTGCCCTCGTTGCGCCCGCGCAGACGAAAGATGCAAAATCGGCGCGCGAATGTTTTGATTTGAGTTTTAACCTGATGTTTCTCGGCGCAATTTTCGGGTCGGTTCTGGCTTTTCCAAAAACGATTTTGATGGAAAATCCCGAAGAGCTTTTAACCAAAGAAGGTCGCAAAAAGAAACTCAGAAAAGGAAGCAGCGGCGATTCGGGCGGCGGTGAAGGTTGGTGCGATTCTTGCGAATGTTGCTGCTGCGATTGCGGCGGCGAGGGCAGTAGCAGCTGTTGTGAAGGCTGCAATTGTTGCAGCGGGTGTTGTGATAATTGCGGTTGCGACGGATGCTGCGATTGCAGCTGCGATTAAATAAAAGCAGAAACGCCGGCAGCGCCGGAGTGTGTCGAAAAGTGAAAAGTGAATAGTGTTTTCACTATCCACTTTTCACTTTTCACTTTTCGTTCAAAAAAACGCTCCGGCGCTGCTCTGGCGTTTGCGCCTGTTTTTGTAAAACTAAGCGTTTGCTTCGCTGGACTGCGCGGGAAACATTTTTTCGAGCGCGCCGTTCAAAACGTTGACGCCGAATTCGCCCGCCGCGCGCGATTTCAATTTTCCGTCCGCGTCAAACAGATAATAAACCGGAACCCAGCCCTGTTCGTTCAGAAAGGCTTCCTTTAATTTGTGCTGGTTGTCGATGGCGCAGACGTCGTCAATGCAATGTTCGGCAATGGTCGCTTTGACTTTTTCCAAATCCGTGTCGGCTTCGTAGCGCGGCATATGAATCGCCACCGTGCGCAAGCCCTGGTCTTTAAATTTCGCTTTTAATTCCTGCAATTTCGGCATATTTTCCTTGCAGATTCCGCAGCTCGTCGCCCAGAAATAAACGAGCGTCGGCTGACCGTTGACATAATCGTCGGCGGTTTCCTGCAATTCGTTGAGCCACTCGGTCGCGCCTTCAAACGACGGGCGCGCGTCTCCAATTCTCATCGGCATATTAAATCACCTCTTAATATAAAAATATAAAATAGCCTTTCCGGCAGAAGCCTTTTGTCTTACAACAATTACGCCGCGCTACAAAAGGGCTTCAGTAAATAAATTTTACGCTGTCTGCGCGTTTTCCTGATTATCCGAGCTTAGCCCCAGACCTTGGCAGCAGGCGTTTCTTCCCGCTTGTTCGCATAAATTATTTTTCCACTTATGCATAAAAAAAGTAAGAGACGAAAGAATATCGCTGTTCTCTCGCCTCTTGTAACCTGTTCTAAAAGTTATACTTTTAAGTTTTCCTGTCCGGGCGTCCAGTCAGCCGCACACAATCCGCCGGTTTGCAATCCTTGCAGAACGCGCAGCGTTTCGTCAACCGAGCGTCCGATGTTCAAATCGTGAACGACCGCATACTGCAGAATGCCTTCCGGATTGATAATGAAAAGTCCGCGCAGCGCGATGCCTTCTTCTTCCACCAGAATGTTGTATTTCGCCGCGAGTCTGCCGCCCGTGTCCGAGGCAAGCGGATATTGCAAATCCGCAACGCCGTTCTGGTCGCGCGGCGTTTTAATCCACGCGCGATGCGAATGAACCGAATCGGTCGAAACGCCGATAACTTCCGCGCCGATGCCGGTCAGTTCGTCGAGTCTGTCCGAAAAAGCGGTCAATTCCGTCGGGCAGACGAATGTAAAATCGAGCGGGTAAAACAATAAAATCAACCATTTGCCTTTGTAATCGGAAAGCTTGACGTTTTCCGCCAGCGTTTCCATATTCTTGGTCGAAGGCATATTAAAATCCGGCGCCGGTTGTCCGACTTTCGCCAAAGTCGTCGTCGCAGTATTTTCCGTCGCTGTTCCTGTAGCTGTCGCCATAAAAAAATCTCCTTGATTTGTTAAAATTAAGTATTACTGCAATTAGGACATAATCCGCGCAGAGTTAATTCGATGGATTCAAGTTTGAATTTGGAAAATTCCGCCGCGAAATTAACGACTTCCGGCGGAAGCTCTATTTCCATATCGACCAGCTTCCCGCATTTGGTGCAGATGGCGTGGTCGTGCCTGGAAGTCATCGAATCAAAACGGCTCGCGCCGTTGCCGAAGCTGATTTCCGCGATGTGCCCGGCGTCTTTCAGATAACGCAGCGAATTGTAAACCGTCGCGAAACTGATGCTCGGCAAAAGCTGCTTGGCTTTGTCGAAAACCTCGTTTGCCGTCAGATGCTCTTCGGCAGCGCGGATAACCTGCAAAACGACCTCGCGCTGCCGGGTCAAACCTAAATCTTTTATATTTACTGATACGCTCATTGTGTCCTAAGTTAGATTTAGAATAATTCTAATTCTAAAAAATGTCAAGCGGATTTTAGTGGAGTAAGGTTTAGGCGAAGTTGTGAGATCAGAGAGGACGCGTATGTTAGTTAGGGCATAAAATGAAAATGGGAAATATAATACTGTATATTGGAATTTTTCCTATTTATATAATTCTATTTCATCGTCGATTATTTTTTCTACTGAAAGTCCAACCTTAATTATAAAAGTTGAATGGTTGTTAGTTTGAAATAAATTTAGTGTTAACTGAGAAATTGACACTAAATTTGGAATTGTAGTTTTCTGCAAAAATCTCATATGAGCGTCCCCGTTGACTTTTTATCACTGTAAAGGCAGTCTAGATATTTTAATATTTGAAACGCTCTAATGTGGACATTCTTGAAAATTCTCAAAATATGGAAAGTGGAGCAGGTGGTAGCTGGAAAAGATATGAAGAAACAACTGATGAAACGATTGTTAAGCAAACAACTGGCATTTCGTGCGTTTCAGCAGTTGGCGAAATGCTATTAAAGACACGAGGAATTTCAGTATCTCAAGAAAAAATTCGTGCTATAATTGGTGAGCCGACATATATCGCTAATTTAGCGCGATGTTTGAATACATTTGATAAGGATACAGATGATGGTAAAGAGTGGCAAGGATTTACCGCTGATGTAGAATGTATTGATGCTGTATTAAGTCAAAAGCCAATAAGTGTAATTTTACTGGAACCAATGTCCTTCTTAGGACACGCAGTAATTATAGAAAACGTATCTGAAGATGATTTCATCGAAATCAAAGATCCCTTTGACCAGACAAGTTATAAAATGACGTTTGAAGATTTTAAGCAACATTGGGGAGGAGAGGTGATTTTAAGATGGTTTATAAAAGAGTAAAATTAATAAAAGTAGTAGCAGGCGGAAATAATGCTCGAATTTCCGTGCAAATAGGCAAAAATCGGCGCGACTTCTCAGCAAGGATAATAAATAGAGGCGACATTTTTGGAGTAGACCTTCCTAACAAACTTGGTCTTATGCTAAGAGGAACTCCCGAAACTACCAAAAAAATAGTGGCTGATGCTAAAAAAAGTTATCGAGAATCTCTAATAAACAAACGGGTTGTTTAACAAACAGCATATTTCAATGAATAAAAACGAGAGCATAGTTGGCTCTCGTTTGAACCGTTTACCGAATCATCCTCAGTAATTATAACTATTTCCAAAAATAATAATCCGTTTCAGATTATTTTAATAATTAATTAAATATTTCATCCTCACTTAAACCAGTTATCTATTTAAACCCCCATTAGAATTGATAACTTCATTGGAAAGAAAATTTCAATATATGCGCTTAAAATAGCAGAAATTTTCACTTTATGCGCTACAGTTTTTTCACATTATGCGCAATTTCAATTTCTAAGTTGTTGATTTTGTTAGAAGGCGTTTTTCAAGATATGAGCGATCTCACAGAAGTTTACTGAGCAAACGCCTCGGCATAAAAAGTTAAAATTAAAACTGAAACGAAGGCGAGTTTTTTTATCATCAGTCTCGCGTCGTTCGAAAAGGTTCGGTTTTAGTTTTTATTGTTTGTGACGACCAGCTTTCGGCGACCGAGAATGTCGATTCCGGCGCGTCTGGAAGAAACTTCGATAACGCGCACTTCGCCGTCGTCGGCTTCGTTCAGCGCGCGTTTCGGCGTGTAGGTGACGACGTATTGCGAATCTATATTTTTTGCCAGCTGCGCGGTTTTATCGACCATTTCCTCGACGGTTTCCGGCAGAAAAATCTCGCCGTTCGTGTCTTCGGCAATCGTCGCCAGAAGCTTTTCGCTGGTTTTCAGCTGCGCGATTTGCTCTTGTCGCTTGCGAATCATTTCGCGGTCGAGATTAAGCGTGGCTATCGTATAAGTCGGCGTCGAGCCGTGAATGGGGATTTCCGCGCCCGGCGGCAGATTATTGGCTTTTGGTCTGCCGCCGCCGCCTTTCAGAGTTTTCGGCATCGTAATCGCATTTTGCTGAAGCTTGGTGTAGCTGATGACGTGGACGTTGATGTCGGACGAGAGCAGATTTTTGATGGCTAGATTCTTTGAGCGCAAATCGTTATAAGTATCCACGCCGTCGGAAATTAAAACCAGATGACGATTTTCGAGCGGCGTTTTTCGGAAAAAATCGACCGCCGCGGCGAGCGCCTGATTAAAAACCGAGCGTTTGCCGTAGCCGAGTTTTTTATCGTTCAGCGCGTTTAAAAGCGCCGTTTTATCCTGCGTCCATTCGGACAAAATTTCCACTTTATCGCCGTACTGCATAACGGCGACCGAATCGGTTTCGCGCAGAGCGCCGACCAGACCTCGCGCCGCCGCCGCCGTCGCCGCTCTTCTTTTCGCATACGCGATTTCGTTGCCGACATCCAGCAGAATCAAAACGTTTGCCGGCGTCCGGCGGACGCTCGTCGCCTGGTGCAGCCGCCCGTCTTCGTTGATAACCAAATCTTCGATGCGCAGGTCGGAAACGAATTTTCCGTTGGCGTCAAAAGCCGAGATATTGAGCCGGATTTCTTCCGTCTCGACTCTTTCGACTTGTTCGGGCGGCGTCGGCGTCGGCTGCGCCTGACGCGTATTTCCGGATTGCGCCTGAAGGCTGCCGGTCGAAAAAACGAAAAGTAATCCGAGAACGAAAAACGGGAATTTGACTCGTGACAAAAGCATAATTTTCCTCAAAGCTACTGGTTATGATGTTTCGCCGGGCGAAAAATATGCTTTAGCGATTGTAAAGATTTCTAAAGCCTCGGATTTTTTTCGACGAATTTGAGCAGATTTTTTACATAAGACGAAAAATTCGGACAGCTTATATCGTGCGCCGAGAGCAGCTCGTCGGCGACCTTTGTATTGTAAGTTTGCGAAAGAAAAAAATACGGCACGCCCGAATGCGGCAAGCCGGTCAGCGCCGGTGAAATCGTCAGCAGCAGGCTATTTTCCACTAATTTCGGCGGCGGTTTAATCAACGATTTTTTACCGGTCAGCGCTTCGCTGATCGCATCGAAAAGCTGCTCGGTCGTCAAGGCGTTCGGGTCGGCGAGCGCAATGGTTTTTCCCGTCGCATTTTCGTCTTTGGCGAGCGCCGCGATGCCCTCGACGACGAAATCGACCGGGACGAGATTGAGCCTGACCGAAGAATTTCCGACATTTATAAAACGCAGAATCGCCGGAAACTTTCGCAGGTACTGAATCAGATAATAAATTCCGTCGTATTTTGCCGTCTCGCCAGTTCTGGAATCGCCGACGACGACCGACGGGCGAAAAATCGTGACGGGCAATTCGCTTTTCAGTTTCTCGACCTCGATTTCCGCCAGATATTTCGTTTCTTCGTAAAAATTGCGAAAACCGGCGTCGTGTTCCAGCTCGGTTTCCAGAATTTCGCCTTTTCGTTTTCCGGCGACATAGCAGGTCGAAATGTAATTATAGCGGCGCAGATTCGGCAGCGATTTAACAAATTCGTTGACGTTTTTCGTGCCTCTGACATTGATGAGCAGCGCGATGTCGCGCGGCACAGCCAAATCGTAAATCGCCGCCAGATGATAAACGTCGGTCGTCTCGCGCCGGATGGTTTCCGAATCTTCATCTGAAATTCCCAGATTTTTTCGTGTAATATCGCCTTCAATCAAGGCGAAATTTTCGAGCGGAACGTTGTTGGCGAGCGCGATGATTTCGATGTCGTGCATCGCTTTTTTGACGAGCGGCGCCTGCACGAGCAGAAAAAACTGCGTTTCGGGTTTTGCCAGCCGCTCGACGAGCCTGCCGGCGATAAAGCCGGGAAAGCCGGTCAAAAAAATTGTTTCGGTGAAATTCATTTTTGTTAACAGAATTATAACTTAAACGTGTTAGAGATGTAACGAGCGTGCGTTTTTTGAGAAAGCAACTCTGTTAAAACTTTTACAATCAAAGGGATATTATGTTAAAGTCAGGCGCAAAGATGACGAAAATGACATCTGAAAAGAACAAAAAATCGGACGCGCCAGCCGCCGAAACCGAGAACGAGGTTTCCAGCGAGCTGAACGAGCCGCGCTGGTCGGTCGTGAGCTTTGAATCGGTCGCCGTTCACGGTTTGCCTTACGCGGAAGCGCAAAAATGGCTGGAAAAACTGCAAAAACAGAATATCTCCGGCTTGTGTATCATCACGGACGAAGCCGCAGCGCGAATTTCGGGGCGGAAAGATTAGCTGCGAAAAGGCGCGAAAGAACACAAAAAGAATAATTAAGAAAATATAGCGACGAATAACACGAATAGAAGAAATAAAAAACAATTTGCGCAATTCGTATTGTTCGCCGCTAATTTTTCTTAATTATTCTTTCGCGCTTTTTCGTGTTTTTTCGCGGCTAATTCTTCGCTCCCGGCTAAAATTCCAAAACGACTTTTCCGAAGCTCGCGTTTGACTCCAGATATTCGTGCGCTTCGCGGATTTGTTCGAGCTGGAAAACTTTGTCGACGTTCGGTTTAATTTTTCCGTTTGCCAGCAAAGGCACGACTTCTTCCGCAAATTTTCGCGTCGCCTCGGCTTTTTCCGGCGTCGGGCGCGGGCGCAGCACGGTTCCGATAATTTTCAGGCGTTTCCGCATCACCGCGCCGTAATTCAATTCGGCTTGCGCGCCGCCGGTCGTGCCGACTAAAATGAGCCTGCCCTTTAAATTCAAGCTTTCCAGATTTGCCTGAAAATATTTTGCGCCGACTAAATCCAAAATTACGTCAACGCCTTTGCCCTGATTTTTTTCTCTGATGATTTCTGCAAAGTTTGTTTCGCCCCGAGCCGAGATCGGTTCGTCAAGCCCGAATTCTCTGCATTTTTCGAGTTTGCCGGCGGTTCGCGAAGTTCCGATGGTTTTAATATTTCGCGCTTTTGCCAGTTGCAGAGCCGCCAACCCGACGCCCGAGCCGACGGCGTGAATCAAAAGCGTTTCATTCGATTTCAGCTCGCCTAACGTAAAAAGGGCGTCGTGGGCGGTGATAAAAGCTTCGGGAACGGCGGCGGCTTCGGCGAAACTTAAGTTTTCCGGAATCCGCGCCAGAAGACTTTCGTCGGTCAGTAAAAATTCGGCTTGCGCGCCGCCCGCCGTAATGCCGAAAATTCTGTCGCCGATTTTGAAATCAGACACATTTTCGCCCGTTTCGGCGACTTCGCCCGCAAATTCCAAACCTAAAATTCTTTCGGGAAAACCGAGCGGTGCCGGATAAAGCCCGCGCCGCTGTAAAAGGTCAGCGCGATTCAATGCCGAAGCTTTAACCTTGACCAAAACTTCCTTTCCGGCAGGCGGCGGCGGATTTTCCACTTCGCGGATTTCGAGATTTTCGATTCCGCCGAATTCTTTAACGTAAACTGCTTTCATAAAATCATTATAGAAAAAATAAACAGGATAAAGAAAAACGCGTGAACGCGCAGCGATGAAGGCGGAATAAGGAATTCATCATTCATCGCTGCGCGTTCATCGCGTTCTAATTACCGCGTCTGAAATTTCTTTAATTAATTCAAATCGAAAAGCAGAAATTCCGTTTCATCTTCCAGCGCTCTGATTTTCAATTCTCGCTCGTCGCTGATTGCCGCGCCGTCGCTTGTCTTTAAAGTCTCGCCGTTGATTTCCAGTTTTCCTTTCACGACCTGCATCCACGCGTGACGATTTTCCGCCAAATTGTGCGAAACCTCTTCGCCCGTCGCCAGAATCGAGCTGTAAAGCGAAACGTCCTGGTTGATTTTCACCGAGCCGTCAGTGCCCGCGCGCGAGGCGACCAGCCGCAGCTTTCCTTTTTTCTCTTCGGGCGCAAAATACGTCTGTTCGTATCCGGGCGTCAAACCTTCTTTTTCCGGCAGAATCCAAATCTGATAAAGATGCGTGCTCTCGGTTTCCGACGGGTTAAATTCGCTGTGACGAATGCCGGTTCCGGCGGTCATTCGCTGGACTTCGTGCGGGCGCAGCGTTTCTTCGCCGCCCGTCGAATCTTTGTGCGCCAGCGCGCCTTCGGTCACATAGGTAATGATTTCCATATTCGCGTGCCCGTGCGTGCCGAAGCCTTCGCCCGCCGCCACGCGGTCTTCATTTATGACGCGCAATGTGCGAAAGCCCATAAAACTCGGGTCGTAATAGGTGTTGAATGAAAAGGTGTGATAAGTGTCCAGCCAACCGTAATTGGCGTGCCCGCGTTCGTTTGCTCGTCTGATTTTAATCATTGATTTTTCCCTCTATTCCAAAAATTCTATGTTTTTAGAATACTAGAAAAAGTTTGTCTTGAAATCATCAAACCGGGCGAGATTTTTCTCACCCTTTCGGGTGATGCGAATGCGGAATGCGGATTGGTCTTTCGATAACGGCAAATCCGCACTCCGCATTCGAACTGCTTACTGTTCAAATCTGACTAAGCCGCGTTTGATAGCGGAGGTGGCGGCGGAAGTGCGGTCGGAGACGGCTAGCTTTTCGAAGATGTTTTTGATGTGCGTTTTAACGGTATTTTCGGAAACGCTCAATTCAAAAGCGATTTCCTTGTTCGATTGTCCGGCGACAATCATTTCCAAAATGCGCTGCTCGCTCGGCGTGAGCGTTTCCTGCCCCAGATTTTCGCTCAAGATAGAGGCAATCTCGCCGGGAATATATTTTTTGCCCGCCGCTACGGTGCGAATCGCTTTGATCAATTCGCTTTCGGAAATATTGCGCAGGATATAGCCGTAGGCGCCGCCCATCAGCGCGCGATTGATTTCGGCGTCGCCCGCGTGCGAGGCGAGAATAATGATTTTTGCTTTCGGCGCATATTCGAGAAAATTTCCGATTTCGTCAACGGCACACGATTCGGGAAGGCGGAGGCTCATCAAAGTCACGTCCGGTAGTTTTTCCTGAAACAAACGAAAACCTTCCGCGCTGGTTCGCGCGTCGCCGACAATCTCAAAATCTTTTTCCCTTTCTAAAATCGTGCAGATGCCGACGCGGACGAGCGTTTCGTTTTCGATAATCAGGATTTTCATTGTAAGTGATAATTGGTAACTGATAACTGATAGTGAAAGACGAAACTATCGACTACCAGTTATCAGTTATCAACTTTTGACGTTTCTTTTCGCGACCGCCAGCAATTCTTCCGGCATCCATTTGCTCAGATTTTTTTCTTCGGCTTCCGCAATGCCCTTATGCCGGTTGCGCCATTCTTTGTCGGGGTCGTCTTCCCGCCCGGATTCTTTCGGGTAATTTTCGACCTGTTCGAGGCTGATGATAATGCCGTGCGCCACCTCACTCCAATCTTCCAGTTGAATGCCGCGCAGGACAATCGGCAAACCGGCAGTCCAATCTTCTTCGGGCGCGATGTTGTCGTACTCGGGAATCGTCAAACTGGCGGTTGACGGAAACGACTTTCCGCCGAATTCGCTGACGATTTGCGATTTGACGTCCTTGTAAGAGCCGTTCGGATTGGCTTGTCTGATTTCCAGTGCGCGGCGGAAAATATCGGCGACGGTCGATTGATTGCTCATTGTTTTAGAAAATCTCCTAATTTTACAAAAAGAAACGAAATCACAGATTATCACAGATGAATGCGGAACGCGGAACGTGCAACGCGGAACGCAGAAGTCGAAATGCTGAAATTGCATTCATCGTTTATCATTCATCGCTCCGCGTTCTGCGTTGTGTTAATCTGTGGTTTCAAAAATATGCAAAAGCTTATTTACAAACTACATCTGTGGCTCGGGCTTTTCGTTTCGATTCCCGTTCTGGCGTGGGCTTTGAGCGGTTTTTTGTATGCTTTGCCGAACGTGGTCGAAGGCGGCAGCGTGGAAAAAATCGATGCTTCGCGCGTGAAAATCGCGCCGCCTGAAGCGATGCAAAAAGCCGCCGAACTGGCGGGAAAACAATTGCCGACGACGGCTTTGACTTTGTTGATGAAAGACGGCAGACCGCAGTATCAATCAATCGGCGGGCTGGGCGCGGATTCGATTTTTATCGACGCCGAAACCGGCGAAGCGCAGATGTCCAAGCCGCCGACGTGGAAAACCAGATTTTTCCGCGAGGCGCATTTTTATTTTTTTGCCGGAAGCTGGCAGGTGACGCTTTTAATCGTTTTCTCGCTGCTGGCAAGCCTGTCGGCGCTGACGGGCATTTATCTGAACTGCGTTTACTGGTTCGGCAGGCGGTGAAGGTAAGCCGGAAAACGGAAAACGGAAGAAAAATTTAATTTTGCATTTTAAACTTTGGCTCGATTAAGCGCGTAATAGCTTCGAGAGTTTAAAGTTAACTTTTACTTGTTTTTCGGCATCTGAAAAGTTAGTCTAACCGCAGGGAGTTTATCAAAAAAAATGAAAACGCTTTTATCTATCGCAATTCTGCTTTTAAGTTTCGTGTTTGCCTCGGCGCAGACGGGCGAGCAAGCGCCGATTCTGGAAAAGGACGTTCAATACAAAGACTGGACTTACAAATCGGTTCGTGATGAAAAGGAAATAAATCTGCGCAGTTTTGCGGCAGACAAAAAGCTGGTAATGGTCGTTTACTTTGCGCCGTGGTGCCCGAACTGGCGCAATGAAGCGCCCATCGCGCAGAAGCTTTACGAAAAATACAAGGCGAACGGTTTTGAAGTGGTCGGCGTCGGCGAATACGACACGGTCGAAAAAATGAAAGCGAGTCTCGAAAGCTTCAAGATTACTTTTCCCGTCGTTTACGAATCAGATTCGACCGCCGCGAAACAGAAAACTCTGCACTACGAGTATCGCAAAGCGACGGGCGACACGCGCAACTGGGGTTCGCCCTGGAATATCTTTCTCGAACCGAAAAAACTGGAGAAGAAAGGCGACGTTTTGCTGAATAAAGCCTTCATCGTCAACGGCGAATTAATTGAAGCCGAAGCCGAAACGTTTATCAGGCAAAGACTGGGTTTACCGACCGAAGATAAAAAATCCGCGCTGACCGCCGAAAAAACAACTGAAATCTGCGCGCCGGAAAAGAAAGTCGCCGAGTTTAAAAAACCTTAAAAAAAGTCGAGAGCCGGAAGATTTTTCTTTTGACTCTCGACTAATTTACGGCAAAGCCGCCAGCGTGTCCGACAATTTTTCCACGACCGCCAGCAGCGTTCTGCCCGATTCGGTAAACTGCCCGCCGACCGCCTGGTCTTCGGCGACGCCCGACATATCGGAGATTCCCTGAATATTAGCCAGATAATTTCTCAGCGCGGGCTTCGTGCGAAACTCGACTTCGAGCGCCGCCAGACCGGCGCGCAGGTTTCTGATGCTTTGAATGACGTTTTGTTTATACTGCGAGTTTTTATCGACGACCGCCCTTGAAATTTTTCCCGAACGCGCTTCCTTGTCAATATCCTCGATGCCTTTAGCCACGCCGCCGAGCACATAAATAAACTTCGTCACGTTTTTAATCTGAACCGAAACCTTTTCCGCGCCGGTTTTGATTTCGAGCATATTGCTCGGTGTCGAAACGGCAGAAGTCGGCGTCGCTTTCGGCGTCGTTCTCCGCACGGGCGTTTTGCGCCGCTGCGCCGCCGCCGACAGGCTTAAACTAACCAGACAAACCAGAACAACAAACGATTTTATTAAAATTGATTTTTTATTCATTTTTCCTCTTAAAGATTCGCCGTTCGGTAAACGCGTTTGAAATCTCAAATTAGCGGCGCATAAGTTCGCCGCCGAACGGCAAGTTTTATTTTCAGATAGCATCAAGTAAAATCTTAACATAAGCAAAGATGAATAAAAGACCTTTAAAAGTTTGCCGTCTCGGTCGCATCGATTACGATGCGGCGCTGAATCTGCAGAAACAAACCGAACAAGCCGTTATCGCGCGCGAAGCGCCCGACACGCTTTTTCTGCTCGAACACCCGCATACTTTTACTTTGGGCAGAAGCGCTAAACGAGCGGGCGTGCTGGCGACGGCGGAAGTTTTAAAATCTCTGGACGTTGCGGTTTATGAAACGAATCGCGGCGGCAAGGTGACGTATCACGGGCTCGGACAAATCGTCGGCTACCCGATTATAAATTTATCGCCCGACCGCGAGGACGTGCATAAATATGTGCGCGACGTCGAGGAAGTTTTGATTCGCACGATGGCGGATTTCGACATCGAAGCGTTTCGCCTCGAAGGTCTAACGGGCGTCCACACGCGCGACGGAAAAATCGCGGCAATCGGCGTGCATCTGAAACGCTGGGTGACGACGCACGGCTTTGCGCTGAACGTCAACACGGATTTGAGTTTTTTTAATTGGATTATCGCGTGCGAGGGCGAACCCGTAACTTCGATGGAAAAGATTCTGGGACGCGAACTGACGCTCGCCGAAGTCGAAGACAGAATAATCAAAAACTTTGTCGATGTTTTCGGGTTCGAAAAGTTTGAAGAACTGCGGCAATCGGCAGTAGTAGTAGTCGCCGCCGAAGTTTGAAAAATCTTCTTGGCGAGTTTTGATTTTCAAGCCGGAGAAATATTCTTTGCCCGTGATTGTAATTGTCGAATATTCATAAAGAAAATTTCCCGCTTGAGAAGCAAAGCTCGCTAACTTTATTGGTAACCACGTTTTGAGAAGAATAAGGAGAATTATGAAATTTACGAAATTATTCGCATTTTTAATCGCGGTCGGCATTTTCGCGGCTTGCGGCGCGCCGGCGACGAACACTAATACGAACACGAACGGAAATATGAGAGTTGTCGACAACGTCAATGCAACTCCGGCGACGCCAGCCGCACAGAATTTAAGCGAAGTGCCGCGCCCGCCGAAGATTCAGGAAATGATGACGCAGCGCGGCGAGCAAGACCAGGCGACGCCGGCTTTGAAAATCGCCTCGCCCGCCGACGGATCGACCGTCAATAGCTCGACCGTTAAAGTGAAGCTGAATCTGAGCGGAGATTTAAAAGGCTACAAGCCGATGAAAGATATGGCGACGCAGATGGGCAATCATATTCACGTTATTCTCGACAACCAGCCGTATGAAGCCTATTACAATCTCGACCAGGAATTCGAGCTGCGAAACGTCGCCAACGGCGAGCACACTCTGCGCGTTTTCCCATCGCGCCCGTGGCACGAAAGCTATAAAACGGAAGGCGCGTTTCAGATGGTGAAATTCACCGTGACCAACGGCGGCGCGAACGCTAACCAGCCGACCACGACCAGTTCTGGACAGCAAATGTCGAATGTTAATGCGGCAAATAATGTTAGTAATAATTACCCGACCAATGCTAATTCCGCCCCGCCCGAAGGCAAGGATATGGCGAACTCGACGGCGGGCGCGGTCGATAAAACGAAACCGCTTTTGACCTACAGCCGCCCGAAAGGCGAATACAAAGGCGCGGACGCCGACGCGATTATGATTGATTTCTGGCTGGCAAACGCCAAGCTCGCGGGCGACGGCGGCGAATATCGCGTGCGTTATTCGGTTGACGGCGGCGAAGGGAAATTTATCGACAAATGGCAGCCGATCTGGCTTTCGGGCTGGACGAACGGCAAACACAGCATCAAGGTCGAACTAATCGATAAAAACGGAAACCTGGTAGACAACGGCGGCTATAATTCGACGACGCGCGAGATTACCGTGGCGAAATAAAATCTGAAAGAAAGGTTTTTCGCAGCCGAATACAAAGGAGCGTAAAGAAAATTCTTTATGCTCCTTTGAATTTCAAGGAGCGAAAATTCGTCAAATACCCGACAAGTTTTATATAATCTAGGTTTTACGACAAAACTTCTGGAGCTGAATATTTTATGCGACGTGATACGACTTCGTGGTATAGCCACAATTTAAATATGGATATGCCGCTGGTGGCTTACGGCGAGGCGGGCGTTCCGCTTTTGATGTTTCCGACCGCCGCCGCCGATTATCTCGAATACGAGAGATTTTATCTGATTGACGCGATTAAGGATTTTATCGAAAGCGGCAAGATTCGCGCTTATTCGATTAATTCGGTCAACCGTTACAGCCTGCTAAACAAGGAATCGCATCCGGCTTGGAAGGTCGAAATGCTTTCGCGTTACGACAAATACATTATGCAGGAGGTTTTGCCCCTGATTCGCAACGAATGCGGAGCCGACGCCAAACCTTTAACGACCGGCGCCTCTTTGGGCGCACTGCTCGCGGCAAACACTTATTTCAAACACTCCGATAATTTTCGCGGCACGATTGCGATGAGCGGCAGCTACAACATTTACAATTATCTGGAAAATTATTACGACGACAACGTCTATTTCAACAATCCGATGATGTATCTGAAAAATCTGAACGACGATTACCACCTGCCGCGCCTGAAAAAAGCCGATTCAATCATCGTCGCGACCGGACAAGGCGCATATGAAGCGCCCGACCGAAGCCGCGAATTTTCCGCACTGCTCAAGTCCAAAAGCATTCCGCACTGGCTCGACGTCTGGGGACACGACGTCAATCACGATTGGGTCTGGTGGCGCAAAATGCTGCCCTATTATCTGGGCAAACTGGTGGGATAAGTGATAGTTGATAACTGATAACTGAAAAAAGCGAGAACTCTTTATTGAGTTCTCGCTTTTTGTTTTTAACTATCAGTTATCAGTTATCAGTTATCAACTGTCTTCCGTCTTCGTTCCGCAATCGGGACAGAATTTTGCGCCCGCAGCGAGTTCCGCCTGGCAGTTCGTGCATTTCGCTTTCGCCTGGCTCGAACCGCATTCCGAACAGAATTTCGCGCCTTCGCGGAGTTCCGCGCCGCATTTGACGCAGGGAACTTTGGCGACTTCCATCTTGCCGCCGCATTCGCCGCAGAATTTTGTTCCCGACACGTTCGATTTTCCGCAATTCGGACACGGAATCATCTGCGCCTGCGGCTGCACGGTTTGCTGCTGACCGCCGCCGCCGCTGCCCTGACCGCCGCCTTGCTGACCGCCGAAAACGTTTGCCATCTGGTTGCCGACCGCAAAACCCGCGCCCAAGCCGGCGCCCAAGCCCGCGCCGCCGCCTTCATTCTGCGCCGCGTCGCGCAGCGCGTCAGCCGCCTGAAATTTCATATACTGTTCGGCATTGCCGAGCGCGCCCATCGAGCTGCGTTTGTCGATTGCCGCTTCGACTTCGGGCGGCAAGCTGATGTTTTCGACGTAGAATTTCGTGACTTCGATTCCGTAAGTGCGAAAATCTTCGTTGATTTTGGCGCGAATCGCTTCGCCGAGTTCCTTGTATTGCGCCGCCAAATCCAAAGCCGGTATTTTCATTTCGCCGATGGCGTCGGAAAATTCCGAAACGATGCCGCGTTTCAGTTGCGCGTCAATGTCGTCGGTTTGAAAATGCGCATTGGTGCCGGCGACTTCCTTGATAAAAGTCTGCGGGTCGACGACGCGCATCGAATAACCGCCGAAAGCGCGCAGGCGCACGATGCCGAAATCGTTGTCGCGCAGCATAATTGGGTTTGCCGTGCCCCATTTCATATCGGTAAACTGCTTGGTGTTAACAAAATAAACTTCCGATTTCATCGGCGAGTTAAAACCGTATTTCCACGCGCCGAGTTTCGAGAGAATCGGCGTGTTGCCGCCGTCAATCGTGAAGCGACCGGGACCGAAAGTGTCAGCCGCCTGACCTTCAAAAACGAAAACCGCCGCCTGCGATTCGCGCACGATAAGCTGCGCGCCGTTTTTGATTTCCTGACCGGCGACCGGAAAGCGATACAAAATCGTATCGCCCGAATTATCGAGCCATTCGATGACTTCGATAAACTGGTTCATCGCGGCTTCCTTAACTTTGTCGAAAATACCCATTTTATAATTTCTCCTTTGTATTTCTTAACGAAAAATATCGCATAAAGTTTCGGGAATGAAAAGGGAAAAGCGATTGAAATTAAGCAATTAATTTTTTTTGGAAAAGAAATACCGGTAAAGCCAAAAAAATAAAATCATCGTCAAGCCGCCCGAACTGTCGAGCAAAACATCGTAGACGGAACTGGTCCGCGAAGCGAGAAAACTCTGGTTGGTCTCGTCCGCGGTCGCCACCGAGACGACTAAAACCAGCGAAAAAATAAACCAGTAATTTCGCAGGATTTTATGGGAAGAGCCGGAAAAAGCGCGCGCTGCCAGGAAAGCCAGCGCAAAGTATTCGGCAAAATGCGCGAATTTGCGAATGTAGCCGTGATAAACGATGAGAATTTCTTCGGGTGTGCCGGGAAAAAAAAACTCCAGCAGCGGGCGAATAATGCGCGAGGTATTCGACATCGAACCCGTATTCGACGAAGCAACGAAAATCGCGCCAATCCACAAAATTAAAGGCGCGTAACGAAAAATTCGCCCGCGCCATTTTGCTTTAGTCAAGCTGTCCACAACCGGATTTTACTGAGCCGCAGCCGCGCCGGAAACGACTTCGATAATTTCTTTCGTAATCGCCGCCTGACGGATGCGGTTCATATTCAGGGTTAGCGAGCTGATAAGCTCGCCCGCGTTTTTCGACGCGCTGTCCATTGCGGTCATGCGCGCGCCCTGTTCCGAAGCGATTGATTCGAGAATCGCGCTGTAAATCTGCGTTTCGACCTGTTTCGGCAGCAGGCGTCCGAAAATTTCGGCGGGCGGCTGCTCGTAAATATATTCGGATTGCGCGCCGGTCGTCTGCGCTTCTTCGCCAGCTATTTTCGGAATCGGAAGCAATTGCTGCACAGACGGCTTTTGCGACAGAACGGATTTGAATTCGCTGTAAACCAGAAAGACTTTGTCAATCGACTCGTCTTCGGTGAAAGTTCTGATGACGTTCTGCGCGATTTCGACTGCCTCGGCGTATTCGATGCGACCCTTTCCGGTCAAGCCGACGTATTCTTCGAGAAAGGCGATTTCGCGGCGTTTGAAGAAATCGCGTCCTTTTCTGCCGACCGGCATCATTTGAGTCGATTTCCCGGCGTTTTCTTTCATAAACGCCTGCGCCGCTTTGATAACGTTGGCGTTAAACGCGCCCGCCAGCCCTTTGTCGGCGGTGACGATAACAATCAAATATTTTTCGTCGCCGCGCGCGTCCAGCAGCGGGTGCGAAAAATCTTCGCCGATTCTGGCGCTCAAGCCGCCGAGAACTTGCGACATCTTCTGCGCAAACGGGCGCGCCGCCGTCACGCGGTCCTGCGCGCGCCTGAGCTTCGCCGCCGCGACCATTTTCATCGCTTTGGTGATTTGCTGCGTATTTTTGACCGACTTAATGCGCCGGCGCATATCTAATAAACTTGGCATAGTTTTATTTCAAAATTCTATGGTTTTATAAAATGAATAATCGGGTCGCGCGGGCTGGTTCCGACGTCCGGGTCAACGACCTTGTAACCGATTTTTTCGAGCATCTCGCACGTTCTTTCCGCGCCCGCGTCATACCAGTGACCCTGACCGTCGGCAAAATCGTCCACTTTGCGGAAAGTCGGTTTCGTCACTTTGGAAACCGTCTCGAAAACTATCCGCACGGGCGCGAGCTTTTTTCGTTTCGGCGCTAAGCCCTGCCAGATGTCGAATTTTTGCTCGGTTTCGACAAACTCGTTGTATTTCTTTCTGTCGGCGACCAGCCAGAAACAATTTGCGCCTGCCTGAAGCTTCGGAAAAATGTTTCGGGCGTATTCGCTGATGCCTTCAAACGAAACGTGGCACAAACAGCCGAACGAAAACATATACGTAAAATAATTTTCCGGCAGCTCTTTGCATTCAAAGTCCTGCACCTGAAAATACTTGACGTTTTTCGGATGATTCAGATATTCAAAGAACCGGTTGTATTCCGCCGAAAGCGCGTCCAGTGCCCAGACTTCTTTGGCGTCGAGCATCGTTTTCGTCCACGCGCCGCGCCCGGGACCGATTTCCAGCGCCGTCGTTTCAGGCTTGATATACGGCTTGATACATCTCAAATATGTCGCGTGCAGAACCGAGATATAACCGTAATTGCCGTAGGTCGATTTGGCGAGCGGATTCAGCGGGTCGCCCTCGTAATAACCGCCTTCCCAAAGCCCTTCAAACGACGCGATTTCTTCGGATAACTTCTCTTTCGACATACAGACAAAACTTTTTCGATTATTGCAAAATATCGAGACACCACACAAAAGCTAAATTATGCGGTGTCTCAAAGTTTTGCCTTCCGCGTCAAACTAAACACCGACTGAAGCTGCTTTTGCTTCCGTCCAGCGCGTCGCTTTGAAATCTTCGACGGCTTCGCGCATCGCCGCTTTCAAATCGTCGTCAATCGACCTCTTCGTGCGGAGCGTTTCCATGACCGCCGGATGCGAGCTTTCGACGAATTTGGTGATTTCTTCTTCAAAACGTTTCAAATCCGCAACCTCGATGTCGTCAGCCAAACCGTTGGTCACCGTCCAGATAATGAAAACCTGATTTTCGACCGGCATCGGCTGATACTGCGGCTGTTTCAAGATTTCGGTCAGACGCTTTCCGCGCTCTAATTGCGACTGCGTCGATTTGTCCAAATCCGAACCGAATTGGGCAAACGCCGCCAGCTCACGAAACTGCGCCAGATCGATGCGCAGCGTTCCCGCCACCTGTTTCATCGCTTTGATTTGCGCTGAGCCGCCGACGCGCGAAACCGAGTTTCCGACGTTGATTGCCGGACGCACGCCGGAGTTGAACAAATCGGATTCAAGAAAAATCTGCCCGTCGGTAATCGAAATCACGTTGGTTGGAATATAAGCCGAAATGTCGCCCGCCTGCGTTTCGATAAACGGCAAAGAAGTCAAACTTCCGCCGCCGCGAGCGTCAGACATTTTTGCCGCGCGTTCTAAAAGGCGCGAGTGAAGATAGAAAACGTCGCCCGGATACGCTTCACGACC
>DASVRL010000421.1:0-3073 GCA_036388635.1 Pyrinomonadaceae bacterium | reverse complement strand
GTGACTATTACAGACCCTTCCAAAAATAATATTGTCGTCCGCACGATAAACACCAATGACGATGGCGAATTTTCGGCACCGAATCTGGTTGTCAGCGTTTACAGCGTGACGGTCGAAGCGGCAAATTTTAAAAAATCAGTGACCACTGACGTGAAACTCGATGTCGGTCAGCGCCGGCAGGTTGAAGTTACGCTTCAGGCGGGCAACATCGCAGAAACGGTGACCGTCGAATCCGATCCCGTATCGGTCGAACTATCGACGCCGACCGCCGGCACGGTCATCAGCGGCGAGCAGGTTCGCGAACTTTCGCTCAACAATCGCAATTTCGTGCAGCTGGTGACGCTCGCTCCGGGCGTGTCGAGTGACCTGACCGATACTATTTCGGTGGGTAGTACCGATCCCCAAACGGGAGCGGTAAATCTTGTCAGCATTTCGGTTAACGGCGCGCGCAGCAGCCAGAACACTTATACGGTCGACGGAGCGGACATCACCGACCGCGGCTCGAACTTAACGATTCAAGCTTATCCGAGCGTCGACTCGATCGGCGAATTCCGCGTCCTGCGCTCGCTGTACCCGGCTGAATCCGGTAGAAGCGGCGGCGGGCAGGTCAATGTTATTACGCGCAGCGGCACGGATCGCTTCAGCGGAACTCTTTACGAGTTTGTCCGTAACGAAGCGTTCAACGCCAATGATTATTTCACTAATCAGACCAAGGCTGCCGGCGTCGATCCGGAAACCGGCAAAGCTAAACGCCGCCCTTTCCGTTACAACAACTTCGGCTGGACAATCGGCGGACCGGTCTATTTCTTTAACTTCGGCGAGCGTGATCCGGACGATTCGTTTTTTGCCAAGCAAAGCGGAACGTTTTTCTTCTTCTCGCAGGAGTTTAGAAAGGATTTACGTTATCCGGCGCTTTCCGCGACCGTTCCCAGTCTGCCGCAGCGGCAGGGCGTTTTTACCGTACCGATTTGTATCAGGGCTTTTGTTCGCGCCGATAATAATCAGGTCAGCTGCGACCCGCAGTTTCCGGGCGTCAACGGAACGACGCCGATCATTCTGCCAGCCGGTACGCCGATTACGGCGTTGAGTCCGATAAATCCGGTTGCCCAGCAATATCTGACGTTTATTTACAATCAATTACCGGCGCCGACCACCGGCGCGAACACCTTGAATTTCCCGGCAATTAATAAAGCCGACTTTCGCCAGGAAATCATTAAAATTGATCATAACTTTACGAAGAATTGGTCGGGTTATTACCGCTATCAGAGAGACGATATTCCGACGCTCGATGCCAACTCGCTGTTTTCGAGCGGTTCGGGATTGCCGAACGTGGCGACGACCGAGACCGATTCGCCCGGCAGAACGCACACGGCTCAGACGACTTACGTCCTGAATCCGAAAATGATTCTGGAAGGTCGTTATACTTACAGCTACGGCGCTATTTTAAGTAAAAACGTCGGTTTGCTGGCTTTAGAAAATTCCCCGATTACGCTGCCTTTGCCGTATGCCGTCACGCGCGACCGCGTGCCGACTATTTCAGGCAACGGATACAGCGCCTTGCAGGGCTTCGGTCCATACGACAACTTTTCCGACAAGCACGGCTGGAGCGGCAGTTTTACGTGGATTACAGGCAGCCACACGATGAAATTCGGCGCGATGTATTCGCTGTATCGTAAAAACGAAAATGCTCTCGCCGGCAACAATGAAGGCATTTTCAGTGCTTTTAATACTCCGGGCGGGACGACAGCAGTTATTGCGGCGGGCTGTATTCCTACTCAGCAGCCTTGCGCTACGCAGACCACGCAGCAGCAGTTTGCGAATTTCCTTTTGGGAACAAATGTCACGTTCACGCAGGCGAGCTTCGATTACACGGCTGATTTACGTCAAAAAACCTTTGAATGGTACGCTCAGGATGAATGGCGTATCCGCAATAACCTGACTTTGTATATGGGCGTTCGTTACTCTTTCTTCGGCTCGCCGTGGGATAAAAACGGTCGCTTGACGAACTTTGTTCCCGAGCTTTTTGACCCGAATGCCGCTCCGCTCGTGACGGGCGCCGGCAATCGCGTCGCCGCTGCCGGAAAAAATTTCTGTAACGGTTTAATTGCCAACACGCAGAATTACACGACCGGTCCGGCAAACTTTAACTGTACGCCGATACCTTCGCCCTGGGGCAAATTCATTATGGATGCTCCGAAAAACGACTACGCTCCGCGCGTCGGTTTGGCGTGGGACCCGTTCGGCAAAGGCACCACCGCGATTCGTACCGGTTATGGCATTTATCATGAGCAGATTTTGAACGGAATTATGCTTCAGCACATCGGTTTGAATCCGCCTTATCAACAGACCTGCACGGTCACCGGGGTAAATTTGAGTAATCCGGTTCCGGGCGGAAACTGCACGGCGGCGGCTTCAGCCCTGGCTCCGAATATCAGAGGCATCCAGACCGATTGGAAAACGCCCTATATGCAGCACTGGTCATTGGATTTGCAACGCCAATTGACCGATAAAACGCTGGTGACGGTTGGTTATTACGGTTCCAAAGGAACGAATTTGATCGGCGCCTTCGAACTCAATGAAATTCGTCCGGGTGTGGCGTTAAATTCGTTGTGCGCGACCGGAGCCTCGACGACTCCGACCGTTGCCTGTCAGACTCCGGGAACCGGTTTCCTGGCGGCAAACAGAATTCTCGACCAACTGCGACCCTATCGCGGCTATCAATCTTTAAACATTGTTCAGCCCCGATTCGATTCAAACTATCATAGTTTGCAGATTTCCGCGCAGCAGCGTTTTAGCGGTTCTTCGCAGGTTAATGTCGCTTATACGTGGTCAAAAAACCTGACCAATAATTTGACTGACCGCTCGAGCGCGCCGCAAAATTCCTACGACATCGAAAGCGAATGGGGCAGAGCCGCGCTCGACCGCCGCCATATTTTCACGCTGAACTATGTTTACGAATTGCCGTTTTTCAGTGATCAGAGGGGCTTGGTCGGTAAGCTTTTAGGCGGTTGGCAGGCATCGGGTATCATTTCCTATAATACCGGTTTGCCCTTTACGGTGACGACTTCGAGCT
>DASVRL010000420.1:0-24679 GCA_036388635.1 Pyrinomonadaceae bacterium | reverse complement strand
TTTCCGTTAAACCGTCGGAATTGACGGCGCGAAAAGCCAGCCAGCGTTTCGGCTGCGTTTGTTTCGCGTAATAGGCAATGCCGGCGTCCTTTTCGATTTCCTCGGGCGTCGCCAGCCGGACGGGCAATTTTTTTCCGGCGCCCGTGACGGTAATTGTTTTTAATACGGCTTCCGGGTTGATTTCCTGGTCGAATGAAATGAACATCAGCGCGTCGCGCCGCGTCGTCTGGCTCGCCGGAATCATCTGCTCGACTTTCGGCGGCGGCGTGGTGAAAGTCCACGTCACGTCTTTCGGCAGAACCTGTCCGGTCGCGGCTTTCGTTCCGGCGGGCACGCGCGCGGTGAATTTCGTCGCCATCGGAAAACGCTTCGTCGTGTCGAACATCAAGGTTTTCGTGCCGAGCCAGCGCCAGTTGCCTTCGGCGTTCGGCGTCAATTGGACGGGAACGATTTGCGCGGCTTGTTCCTGCGACGTGACGGCGACCATCGGCTGCGAGAACGTGACGCTCAAATCCGGCGCGAGCGAGATTTCGCCTTCGGGCGAGAAACGCAAAACCTGCAAAGCCTGTTTACTGGCATCAACGTTCGGCGCGTCGCGCTGTTCGCGCGCGGGAAATTTTACGGGAACCATTCTGCCGGTTTTCGGCGGCGGGAGGCTTCCGGCGCGTTTGTTGAAATCCTTCTGGTCGCCCGCATCCGTTTTGATTTCGGGAATGCGCTTTAAAAGACTCGACGTTTCACCTTCGGACAAAGCATCGCCTTTGGTCGACGCTTGTTTCTCGCGGCTTTCTGCGCCTTCGACGCCTTCGCTCAGGCGAAATTTTAATCCTGCCGGTAATTCACTCATATACGTTTGGATGGTTTTTCCGCCGCTCGTTTTCTGCGCGTTCACTTGCAGCACCAGCGGCGCCAACATTCCCAGATAAATGGCAAAAATCAATAAAAAAGAAACCGTTTTTCTCATAAATTATCCTTCGATAAAACTTTTGAGAGCGCAAATTCCGAGGAGAGGTTTTTCGCGCCTTCATATTACCTTAAATTCCGTTTTCAAACTAGCTCTCCAAAAGCCGTGTCAGATGCTGAACGCGCCTGCCGGAAAAAACTTGCGTCGAAAATGAAAAACGTTTATTAATGCGGAATGCAAAGGGCGAAACGCAAAACAAAAAAACTCGTTTAAGGTTGAATCTCAAATTCCAAATCCCGGCGTTTTGCCCCTTGCATTTTGCGTTTTGCATTTACACCGGTTTTGCATTTATTTACTATTCAACAATTCAGGTTTACTATATACTTGGAAGGGAAAATGCAACTTTGGCTGGAAGGTTGTCGTACGCAATTTGGCAATCGGTCTTTTATTTGCAAATTTATCAGGAGATAGACATTAAAAATGGGATTGTGGCAAAGAATTTCAAGAATATTTCGCGCGAGCACGGGCGCGGCTTTGGACAAGATGGAAAATCCCGAGTTGGTTCTGCAGCAGACGATTCGGGATATGCGCGACCGCGTGCCGGAGCTGAATAATTCCGTCGCGCAGGTGATGGCGACCGAACGGCTTTTGGCGAAAAACAAGGAAAATCTCGCCAATCAGGTCGTCGACCTCGATTCGAAAATCAAAGCCGCCGTCAAATTGGGACGCGACGACATCGCAACCGCTTATATCGGTCAATTGCAGCAGGCGCAGATTGATTTGGAACGCACCTCGACGCAGCTCGACCACGCTTCGGTCGCTTCCAAACAGGCTTTGAAAGCGCGCGACAATTACGTGCTGAATATGAAAAAACGCACCGCCGAAGCGATGCAGCTGATCAGCGCCGCCAAACAAGCCAAATTGCAGGAACAACTGGCGCAGACGATGGAAACCTTCAACATCGGCGACGACGCTTCGACCTTCAACGAAATGCGCGAAAAAATCGACCGCCGCGTGGCGGCAGCCGAAGCCAAATTGCAGCTCGGCTCGTCTTCGGTCGACACGCAGATGCAGGACATCGAGCGCGAAGCGATGGACATTCAGTTGCAGGACAAGCTGCTCGAATACAAACAATCTATGGGCTTGCTCGGCGCAGGCTCGTCCAACGCGGCGGGAAATCAGCTCGGCGCGGGCAATCCGGCGGAAAATAAAAATTCCGATAACCTGAATCAGTTTTTCCTGAACGAAGGCAACAATAACAGCGGAAATAAATAAGTGTTGCGAAATAAAGCAACCGCATCGGCGGATTCAAAATCAAAGATGAAGATTTTTAAAGAGAACGGCGAGAACTTAACTTTCTAATATGGCAGACTTAGCGAAATATCAGCAGGAATTCAACCGATTTAATACAAAATACGCCAAAGAAGCAATCAAGGAACCCGTCAACTTTTGGGGCTTGGCGGGCTTTGCGGTGGCGGCGGCTTATACCGGCTCGGTGATCCCGCTTTTTATCGCGCTGCTGCTCGAAGTTTTTTATATGGTCGTCGTGCCGGTTCTGCCGACCTATCGCCGCCTGGTCGACCGCCGCGAAAAGGAACGCCTTATCGCCCTGCACAAATCGAACCGCGACAAGCTGATTAAAACTTTCAGCCCGCGCGAGCGCGAAGCCGTCGAATACCTGAAATGGCAGAAAGAGCAGATTAAGAAAAATTATATAAAATTTACCGGCGCGCGCGAGCTGCCGTCGAATCTGACTTCGCTCGACCAGCGCTGGGAAGATTTCGTCGACCTTCTCGACGTTTATCGCCGCCGCAAACAGCACCTGAAATCAATCAATCGGCAGGCGGTTCACAATCAATTATCGCAGGCGTTTCGCGCCGCCGAAAGCTCGCCGGACGAGAAAACCAAACGCGTCCAGCAAACAAACGTCGAAATCTTAAAACGCCGTCTCGCCTCGTTTGACGAGCTGGAACGAAGCGTCAAACTGGTCGAAGGACAGCTTCAATCAATCGAAAACTTTTTCGGTTATCTGAACGACGAAATCGTCACGATGTCGACGCCCGACAAATTCTCTCTGCTCGATTTCGAACAGCTTTCCGATTCGATCGCGATGACCAAACAAATGCTCGACGCGACCGCCGACGCGATGGGAACGCTCGATTCGCACAATCGCCAGATGGGCAATTACGAGCTTTTGCCGGAAGCCAATCGCTAATTTTAACTTTATAATCAGACGGATTTAAAGGCGGCAAGTTCCGCCTTTTTATTTTTGTTCGGCGCGGATCACCCCAAATCGCTGATCGAAAGCAAAAGGTTATTCTGGTTCGTCGCGTAAGCGACGGCGATTTCTTTTCTGACCAGACCTTCGCGAATAAATTTTTCGAGCACGCGGTCGAAAGTCTGCATGCCTTCGATTTCTCCGTCGTTCATCGCGTCGACAATCGAGCGTCCTTCCTTTTCGCCTTTTTCGATATATTCACGCGTGCGCGAATTCGAGGCTAGAATTTCGATGGCAGCGATTCTTCCGCCGCCGACTTTCGGCATCAGGCGCTGTGAAATGATGCGGCGAAACGATTGCGCGAGGCGCGTCCTGATAGCCGATTCCTCGACTTTCGGAAATACGCCGATGATGCGGTCGATGGTTTTGGCGGCATCGACCGTGTGCAGAGTGGATAAAACGAGGTGTCCGGTTTCGGCGGCTTCGAGCGCGACTTCGATGGTTTCGCGGTCGCGCATCTCGCCGACCAGAATCACTTTCGGCGCCTGGCGCAAGGCGGCGCGCAGGGCGAGCGCAAAATCCGGCGTGTCCGAATGCAGCTCGCGCTGGTGAACCGTGCCGAGCTTGTGCTCGTGAATAAATTCTATCGGGTCTTCGATGGTGACGATGTGATATTTTTTGGTCGAGTTTATCAGGTCGATAATCGCCGCCAGCGTCGTCGATTTACCGGAGCCGGTCGGACCCGTCACCAGCACCAGACCGTTTTTCAATTCCGCTGAATTCATCACGGCGCGCGGCAGATTCAGTTCTTCCCAGTTCGGCGGCTTGGTCGGAATCACGCGCATCACGATGGCGTAGGTTCCGCGCTGGCGAAAAATGTTGACGCGAAAGCGGCACAGCCCGTTGACGCTGTAGGAAATATCGGCTGAGCCTTTTTTGTCCAGCGTTTCCAAGCCCTGCTCGTTGCCGTGCAGCATCAAATCAGCCATCGCCTTGATTTGCGGCGGCGTCAGGCGTTCCAGACCGGGAATCTGCACGCCCTGCAAATCGCCGGTCAGTTCGACCTGCGGCGGGCGACCGGGCGAAAATATCAAATCGCTTATCTTCGGGTCGACGTTGAGCATTCGGTTCAGGACGCTGTGAAACGCCTGCGTGTTTTGCGAAATCGCCGGATTCTGTGCGGGCATTTGAGAAGCAGGCGTTTTGACGGAATTATTTACGGAATTAGTTGAAGAAACATTGACGGGGTTGGTTATCGGCTCGCTCATTTTGTTTTATCGATACTTTGGTTGAAAGTAGAAAGTAAGAAATCGGATTTGCTCTGACAGGCTGGCATCAATCGCTTTGGATTGACTATTTAATATTACTATCTTCGCGGTCAATTAATCAATGACTTTGTAATCCTTGCGATGATTTGTCTAATCAATTAAAATTAACGGTTTCAGACAATCTGAAAATTCGAGCAATTATTTACTATCAATTTTTAAAGAGGAATTCAGCAAATTATGAAAAGAGTCGGAATTTTAGTCGGGCGCGAACAGACGTTTCCCGAATCTATTATCAGAAGCATCAATGAAAAATCGGACGGCGCAATCGTCGCCGAAATGGTCAAAATCGGCGGCATTCGCCTAGACGAGCCGAAACGCTACGATTTAATCATCGACCGCATTTCGCACGAAGTGCCGTATTATCGCGCCACCTTGAAGCGTTTTGCGCTGGAAGGAACTTATATCGTCAACAACCCGTTCTGGTGGTCGGCTGACGATAAATTTTTTAATTTTTGTCTGGGCGCGAAACTCGGCGTGGCGATTCCGAAAACCGTTCTGCTGCCGCAGGAAAAATATATTCCCGACATTACTTCGGAAAGCTTGAGAAATCTCGAATTTCCGATTGACTGGCAAGGCATCATCGACTACGTCGGCTTTCCGGCTTTTCTGAAACCGTTCGACGGCGGCGGCTGGAAAAACGTCTCGAAAATTCATTCGCTCGAAGAACTCTGGCACGTCTACAACCAGACCGGCACTTTGTGTATGACCTTGCAGGAAGGCATTGAATATGACCAGTTCGTGCGCTGTTACTGCGTCGGGCAGGAAAAAGTTCTGATTATGCCGTACGACCCTTCGAAGCCTTACCTGTCGGGAATGCAGTATGTGAACGTCGAAGATTATCTTACGCCGGAGCTGCACGCGCGCGTCGAAAAAGACGTTATCACGCTGTGCAAAGCGCTCGGCTATGATTTGAACACGGTCGAATTTGCGATTAAAGACGGCATCCCGTACGCGATTGACTTTATGAACCCGGCGCCCGACGCCGAACTCGCTTCGGTCGGCGAATACAACCACAACTGGATCGTCAACGCGATGACCGATTTCATTATCAACAAACTGAACGGCGAAGTCGCGCCGCCCGAATATCGCTGGTCGGCAATGCTCGCGGGCGAAACCGAAACCGAGCCGAAAGCCGCCGCCAAACGCGCGCCGCGAGCGACCAAAGCCAAAACCGAAACCGGCGCGGAAACAAAATCGCGTTCGAAGAAAGCGACCAACGCCGAATAAAAATAAATAAAACACGCAGAAACAAAACAGGCGCAGAGATTTTTTTTCTCTCTGCGCCTGTTTTGTTTCTGCAATAAAAATTCTTTTAGTCTTCGGCTTCGAGCAGCGAGCTGCGCTCCGCCAGCATATTTCCGCTCATTATCAAACCGACCCAAATCAGCAAACTCACCGCCGACACCGTCCAGCCGATATTGGCGATTATATCTTCGGTCAGCAAACCGACCAGAATCGCGATAAAACCAATCATCGCAAAGCGCAGAGCCATTTTCTTGCCGCGCAGGATGCCTTCCAGCCAGTTGATGCGGCGAATTTCCTGCTCCATATAATTTTCGTCCGTGTTCAGGCGCGAAAAATATTCGGTTTCGGTTTTCGCCCAGTTTCTCAAGGCTTTGGTGTCGGCGAAATGAATGGCGGTCGCGAAATGATGAATAACGTGAGCGATTTTTCCCTCGCGCAGAGCGATTTCCGCCAAGCCGCGCACGGAACGAAAGCTTTCCTGCGTCGCGTCCAGCGCTTTCTGGAAAACGCGGCGCGCGCGTTCCCAATCGCCGTATTGAAAATAACTTTCGCCCAGACGCGCCAGCAGCTCGCTGTCGCGGCGTCCGCGAATCGCCGCCAGACGCAGCGCCGCCTTCGCCTTTAATTCGAGTTTTTCGTTGTGTTCCGAACCGGCAAACGAATGCAGGCAGCGCGCAAATTCGAAAATCAGCCACGCGTCGCCCGGCTTTAAAAGCAGCGCGCGGCGAAAGGCTTCGAGCGCCTGCAAAAGATGTCCGGCGAGCCGCAGTTCGTTGGCGAGACGGCGCAGATATTCGGCTTTTTCGTGGTCTTCGGCGATGGTTTCCGAATCTTTTCTTTTGCTTTTCCGATTGGAAATTTGAAATTCGCTGACCGAATTTTCCAGCACTTCGGTTGACGGAAGGCGCGCAAATTCGGCTTTCATCAAAGTTTCTTTCGGCTCGGTCAGATAATCGCGCAGCTCGATTGAACGATTGTCGAGCGTGTCTTCATTTAATCGGGAAAACAGCGATTTGACCATCTGCCGGTAATCTTCGCCGCCCGAAGCGAAAGCGAACGTCAGATTTTTGCCCGTCACGGCGGTGCGATACCGGTAAAAAACATTTCCGCCGCGTTTCAGCGCCCGCATCGCCTGCGTTTCGACCTGCTCGACCTCGCCGACATTCAATTTATTCGGCTGCCGGTTAATCCACGCCCAAAGGCTCGGAACAACTCCGGTGCGCGTCAGATTTTCGCCGTCGAAGAGAATTTTATCCGTCAAAAGCAGCGACGGAATCACCAGCCAGCTGACGACGATCGCCAAAACTCCGGCGGCGTCCAGATGCAGGTAGATAAAAAATGCGGCGAGAAACGTCGTCAGAAAAACGGCGACGAAATAACTGTTCGGCGAAACGCGAATGCGGCTCGTTTTGCCGGAAAAGTCGGTTTTAACGGAAGTTTTTTCAGCAGACGAAACTTCGCGCGTTTTTATCTGGGCAATTTGTCCCACGTTTTATTCCTTTAAAAAGTCTATATTGTTATAAATACCTAATTCCGCAGAATTTTTCAAATTTTTCCGGGCTTAAATAAAAAGATTCAATATCCGAGAGCCGTTTGTTTATTCGGCTCGGATATTGAATCTTTAAATCCAAATGGAATTGGTTTTAAGAGAAACAGCCCGCGAAAAGCGCGAAACAAGCGAAAATAAAAGAAAGAATTTTACGAATTTCTTGTTTTTTCGCCCCTTTTCGCCTGTTTGGCGGGCTAACTCTTGCGCACTTTATAATTAACTAGCCAATCGGAAAACCACCCGGCATCTGCGGCATTTCCGGCGCGGGTTCTTTGATTTCCGCCGCGCGGGTCGGGTCTAATGCCTGAAGCTTGGTTCGCGCTTCGCGCGCCGTCTGCGAAGGCTGCGTCGCTTTTCCGTCGGCGTCTTTGGCTTCGTAGGCGGGTTTGGCGATGTTGTAGTAAAGATTGGCGGCGTCTTCTTTTTTGCCCTGTTTTTCGTAAATCGACGCCAGCGCGAAATTGATTGTGTCTTTGGAGACAATCGGGTCGCTCAGCGCCGCCAGCTCGCCGTAAAGCGCGGCGGCTTCGTCAAATTTTCCGTCGCCTTCTTTTGCCTGCGCCAGCGCGAATTTCGAAAGCGTCCCGACTTCCCCGCCGGATTTAGCCAGATTTTCCAGTTCGGCGACGGCGGCGGCGCGGTCAATCGAAAGCTTGTTGACGGCGATAAAATACTGCGCCTTTTCACGCGTCGGGCTGCCGTATTTATCGGCGACGCCTTTAAATTCGGCGATCGCGGCTTCGGCTCGTTCCTTTTCGGTTTTAAAGGTTTTTTCGGTCGAACCGGCGATCATCGGCGGCTGCGTCGTCACCTGCGCTTCGGAGGTTTCGATTGCCTTGCCGAGCGCGGCTTGCGCGGCGGCGTTCGAGCGACGATTCCACGAAACAAAAATTCCGAGTAGAATCGCCAGCACGGCGAGCGCGCCCAGCGCGTAAAGAATCGTTTTGCCTTTGCCTTCGACCTTTCGGCTGACGTCTTCGATGCGTCTTTCCGTGCGGCGCTGAAAAGCGTCCTGGTAACGCGGCGTTTCTTTCGGCGTCGTCGCATCTCCTGCGACCGTTGCCGGTTTCACTTCCTGTAATCTTTTCTTTCTTGTAGCCATTACTGCAATATTCTGCTTTCTAAATCGTTCGGATGATAATTTGAGTTTATACGAAAAACTCAAATGTAGCGTAAAATGCCAGCCAGTGACAAGTGTGCAAAGATGTTTTATGCATCTGAAGGTCGGGCGGGCGAACAAATTTTAAATTTTTCGAAAAAAATTTTCATTTTTCGGGAACAAAATTTTAAAATCGGTGTCTAATAGGTTAGTTCGCGCTGAAAAGGCGGATGAGCAATTTGAAATTCTCGACGCTGGAGACAGCCGAGATGGAGAAAAGGCGGAAAATGTTCTTCAGCAAGTCAATGACATTTGACGAAGGAGAATTGACGAGTGTTGCTGCGACGGCAACACAGGTTTCGACTGCCCGCTCAGCCGTCGAAGCCGAGTTCCTTGAAAGATTGAAAACCGGCGACGCGCAGGCGTTCGATATGCTCGTCGTCAGATATTCGGCAGACGTTTACGCTTTTCTGATTCGCCTGACCGAAGATGTCGAGGAAGCGCAGGATTTGACGCAGGAAACTTTTTTGCGGGCGCTCAAAGCCATCAAAAATTTTCGCGGCGACGCGGATTTGAAAACGTGGCTTTTTCGCATCGCCATCAACGAATCGCGCAATCGCTTTCGCTGGTGGAAACGGCGCAAATCGAATGTGACCGTTTCGCTCGACGCGGAAAATCCTTTGACGGAAACGCCTTTAAGCGAAACGCTGGCGTCCGGTTCCGCCGCGAATCCCGAAACGGAAACGCTGCGGCGCGAGCGCGAAAAAGCTTTGCGAACGGCTTTATCGGAACTGCCGGAAAACTTTCGCGAAGCCGTGATTTTGCGCGACATCGAAGGTTTTACCTATGAAGAAATCGCCGTCGCGCTGGACGCCAACGTCGGCACGGTGAAATCGCGTATCGCCCGCGGACGCGAAGAGCTGCGGAAAAAGTTGAATGGTTTTTGATATTTGAAAAATGGTCTTCGGACTTCGGACTTCGGTCTTCGATTTTTACCGCTCAATATTGAGCGTAATGTTTTAACGAAGACCGAAATCCGAAGACCAAAGACCGAATAAAGCGAATGATTGACCCGCCCCGGTTCACTTTTGAAAACAAAAATCGGTGCCAAACGAAAAAGGGTCGAAGGTGACGAAAGGTTCGGCGCGGTCAATCGGGAAAGCTTTAAAACGCCGGCGGCAATTATTTGAAATAGACCAGCAACAACAACAAAAAAGTTGCCGCCAGCCGGAAAAGCAATCCCGAAAAATCGCACCGGACAAAAGAGTTGTTCCCGGCGCAAGCCGGAAACAGCCGGGGTCGGTCAGTCATTCGCTCAGATTAGTCATTCGTCATTCGTCCTCGGCGGTTGAGAGCAAGCAGAAACTTAATCTCGCTCAACGGCAAAGGACAAAGGACAAAGGACAAAAAATTATGTCTTGCAAAGATTTACAAGAAGCAATCGCGCTTTATGCCGATGGCGACACGCTCGAAGAAAATGTTCGCGCCCGTCTGGACGCGCATCTGGTCGCGTGCCCGCTGTGCCGCGCGCGGGTTGCCGAATTTCAAACATTGCAAAACGATTTGCGCGTCTTATCGCGTCCGGCAATGCCCGCCGATTTATTAAATTCGGTCAGAAACGCGGTCGCCGTCGAAATTAAAACGACCGGCAGACGACAACCCTTTATTTACACGGAAAGCTTTCGCCGCTGGCTGCAATTTCGCTTTATGCCGTATGCGGTCGGCACGGTCGCTTCGGTGGTTTTGACGTGCACGCTGCTGCTGAGCCTGCTTTCGAGCGGAAATATAACGATTGAAAATAATCTGGCGACGGCGGAATCCGGTTCCGGCTCATCGCAGATCCTGCTGGCGGCAAACAGCAATCCGATGATCGACGAGCTGAAAATTACTCCGTCCGAATATGCGGCGATGCGCCTGCCGGTCGCCAACGAATCGCCTTCGGTCAATCCGACGGGCGCGCTGGTGGCTTTGACCAAATCAATCGTGCGCGGCAAGATGCGCGATGACGAAGTGGTCGTGGTCGCCGACGTTTTCAGCAACGGCGTGGCGCGAATCTCCGAAGTTATCGAAGCGCCGAGCAACAACAGCGATATGGAAGCGCTGGAAAACGCTCTGCAAAAAGACCCTAACGAAGCAGCTTTTCTGCCCGCGACATTCGACAATCGCTCGGACGTCGTGCGCGTCGTGCTGAAAATTCAGCGCGTCGATGTGATTGATAAAGCTCGCAAGCCCAAGTCCAAGTCTAAAAACCGCTGACATTCCTCACTTCTTCTTTAACAGGAATATACACCAACAGGAATATACACCGGCACTTCGCAAAAATTGCGGAGTGTTTTTTTATTGATTCGTGCATCTTACCGATTACGCGTTAAAAACTCCGATGGGCGTTCGAAATATTAGAAGCGCAACGTTAGGGTTTCGACGGGCAGAGAATCTTTACGACGGGCGCTTTAAAAGGCTCTGCGGGCAAAAAATTCTCTCGAAAGACGCGTCGAAATTTCCGTCGGGTAAAAGAAAATCATTCGCCGAGGCAGTTTCGTCTTTCCGCCGGCAATTTTGCTACAATTTATTTATGAGCGAACAAAACACCTTTCAGGATAATTTTCAGGAAATCTTAAAAACTTTAGAGAAAAACGCGACCGAGTTTTTTGAAGGCGTCGCTGATACTTTTGCCGGAAAAGCCGACACCCTGCGCGACGGCACGGAATACGACGTCGTCCAGCTCCCGCGCGACCTGGCGGCGCACAAAAACGTGCAGACCGAATGGTGGTATTACACCGGGCACTGCGAAACGGAAGCGGGAAATCGCTTCGGCTTTGAGCTCGTCTTTTTTAAACGCCGCACGGATTTGGACAAATTCAGCATCGTTCCGCTGCGGCTTTTGGGAAATCCGATTTTCTTCGCGCATTTTGCGATTACCGATTACGAAAACAAACAGTTTCGCTACGCCCACCGCAAAAGCTCGAACGGCTGGTTCGATTTTCCCGCCTCGGCGAGCGAGAAACATTTTCATCTGCGGCTGGGCGACTGGTCTCTGCGCGAATCGCACGGCGCGCACATTCTGCGGGCGACCATCGGCGACATCGTTTTTGAAGCGACTTTGAAACCGTCGAAAAAGGTCGTTTTAAACGGCAAAGAGCAAAACGGCGTCTCGTTTAAAGACAAAGGCGAAGCGTCGCGCTACTTTTCATATACGCGGATGGAAACCGAAGGCGACATCATCTGGAACGGCGAAACCGAGCATTTCAAAGGCTCGGCGTGGATGGACAGAGAGTTCGGCACGTGGACGCCGACCGAAAATCAGAAGGGCTGGGATTGGTTTTCGATTCAGCTCGACGACAACCGCGAATTGATGTGCTACCAGCTTCGCAACAGCACCGGCGGAATCTCGGAATATTCGAGCGGCAGCTTTATCGATGCGAACGGAAACTCAATTCATTTGTCGCACGAAGATTTTTCGATTGAGCCGACCGGTTTCTGGAAATCGCCGCGCACCGAGGCGACTTACCCGAGCGGCTGGCGCGTGAAAGTGCCGTGTTACGATTTGGATTTGACCGTCACGCCCGTCGTGGTCGACCAGGAACTGGACACGCGCGGCACGACGATGATTGTTTACTGGGAAGGCGCGTGCGAAGTGACGAGCGAAAACGCGGGCGGGCGCGCGTACGTCGAGCTTGTCGGCTACGACCGCTCGCACGAAAGCCCGAATCTGGCTTCGTTTCTAATGGGAAATTCCTTCGAGTTTCCGCCCAAGTCTTACTTTTAAGTGGTAAGTGGTAAGTGGTAAGTTTGTATGAAAGAGAGCGTCTTTCGTGAAAAGTCATATCAGTTTGCCCTGAGAATCGTCAAACTTTATCAGTTTATTGCTTCCGAAAAGAAAGAGTTTGTATTGTCAAAGCAGATTTTGCGTTTCGGAACTTCTATCGGGGCAAATTTTGAAGAGGCAAGTCAGGCATAATCGAAATCCGATTTTGTTCATAAGCTTTCTATTGCACAAAAGGAATCTTTTGAAACAGATTACTGGTTGAGACTTCGGCGAGACAGCAATTATCTAACCGAAACACAAGCCGATTCCATGTTAAATGATTGCAGAGAATTACAAAAACTAATTACAAGCTCAATAAAAACGGTAAAAGCAAGTCTTAAATAAACGAACTTACCACTTACCGTTTACCGTTTACCACTTTTAAAGAACTTTTTTTCGACCAAAGCGAATATTCTCACGTCTTACACTTCGGAATTAATTCAAAGCAGTCTGAAACTTTTCCGAAAGGTCGAATTTTACGATTGAGAACAGGTAACTTGTTTTTTTTCGTCGAATCATTTATAAATTGAAATGCAAAACATTGATTAACGGCACGTTTCCTACCGCCGTTTTCAGGCTTTCCATTTTAACGTCTAAAAACCAAACATTTCAGTTAGAAATAAGGAGGAAGGGCATGAACAGTTATACGCCGCGCTTTATCCGGCATATTTTCAGCGCGTTTTTCGTTATCGCCCTGCTGGCTTTGCCGGTTCTGGCGGAGACCGAACCGAACCCGGATTCGCCGATACCGGTATTGATTAGTCAACCGGATTCGACGCGCGCACTGGCTGTTTCGGCGGACGCCTGGCGCGGAAATTTACCGAAGCCTTCAACCGCCGCGTTCGCTTACGGCGCGGATTCCCGCATCAGGCTTTTCGTGACGAATATCGATTTGATGAACGGCGAGGGCGCAAACGCTTTCCGCGTTTACCTTCAGGATTTTAAAAATCGGGAATATCGCCTGCCCGTGCTGGATATTCGACCGGTGAAAGGTTATCCGTGGATTTACGCGTTGACGGTTCAGATGCGCGACGAAACCAATTTCTGGGAAGAACAGCCCGCGAGCGGCGACGTTTTGGTGCGCCTTTCGTGGCGCGGATTGACGAGCAACCGCGTGCGGCTCGGCTTGGACGAAACCGGCGGAAAAATTCGCGACGATGCCGGAGCCGTGCCGACGCCCGCGCCGCTTTCGCCGCCGACGAGCGAACCGCCGGCTTCCGAATTTGTCGGCTATCGCTGGTCGGGCGACCGCATCAGATTTCTGGAACAGGCGAGTTTCGGTCCGACGCCGGCGCTCGACGACCGGATTCGCCGCATCGGCTTGCGCACGTGGCTGGCGGAACAATTCGAAGCGCCTTATCCGTCGGCTTCGAACCCGTATCCGAATATTCCGCTGATGCCGATAAATGTCTCGGTCGACTGCCAGAACAATATTCCGACAAACTGCGTTCGCGACCATTACTCGATGTATCAACCGCAAACCTGGTTTTACAGGGAAGCGTTTTACGGCGACGCGCAGTTAAAACATCGCACGGCGTGGGCGCTCAGCCAGATTTGGGTAATTTCCGGCGTCGATACGCAGCAATCGAGCTGGATGATCGCCTATCATCAGCAGCTCAGCCGAAACGCTTTCGGCAACTGGCGGCAGTTGATGACCGATATGACCTTAAATCCGGGAATGGGCAATTATCTGGATATGGTTCGCTCGACGCGCACCAGCCCGAACGAAAATTATCCGCGCGAGATTTTGCAGCTTTTCAACATCGGCTTGTTTATGCTCAACCAGGACGGAACTCTCCAGCTTGACGGGCAAGGCAATCCGATTCCGACCTACGACCAGAACACGGTTAATAATTTTACCAAAGTCTTTACGGGCTGGACTTTATGCGAAGTAACGGGCGCGCAATGCCCGAATCGCGTTATCGGCAGTCCGAACTATAAAGACCCGATGATTATCCTCAACGCCAACAATCACGATATTACGGCTAAAACGCTGCTCAATTATCCGGGCGCCGACCCGAATATCGCGGCTTGCACCGGATGCACCGGAACGGCGACTATCACCTATGCCAACAATTCTTTGAATAAGGCTCTGGATAATATTTTTTATCATCCGAACGTCGCGCCGTTTGTCAGCAAGCTTTTGATTCAGCAATTGGTCACCAGCGACCCGACGCCCGCTTATGTCGGTCGCGTCGCCGCCGCTTTCAATAATAACGGCTCCGGGATTCGCGGCGATATGAAAGCCGTGATACGCGCGATTTTGCTCGACCCGGAAGCGCGCGGCAACGTCAAGACCGAACCGCGTTACGGGAAATTGCGCGAGCCGGTTCAATTGTTGACAAATCTTTTGCGGCATTTCAATGTCCGCTCGGCTGACGGAGCGCAGTTAAGCGACGGCAACGTTAACGGGCAATCGAACGCGATGGGGCAAAACGTCTTTAATTCGCCGACGGTTTTCAATTACTACTCGCCCGATTACATCGTTCCCGGCACGAGCGTGCTGGCTCCCGAATTCGGAATTTACACGACCGGCACTTCAATCGCCCGCGCGAATTTTGCCAACACGATGGTTTTCAATCGAATAAACGTCGCGCAGCCGAACACGCCGCTCGGAACGTCAATCAACCTCGCCGAAATGCAGGCGTTAGCGGCGGCTGATGCGTCCGGAAACCAATTGATGGACGCTCTGAATCAGAAAATGATGCACGGCGCGATGTCGCCGCAAATGAGAACCACGATTCTAAACGCGGTTCTTGCCGCGCCGTCAACCAATCCGCTGCTGCGGGCGCAGACGGCGGTTTATTTAATCGCGACTTCGTCGCAGTATCAGGTGCAGAGGTGAAAACTATGAAACAAACAAGACGTGAATTTTTAAAGAAATCAGGTTGCGCCTTGAGCATGGTCACGCTGGCGACGCAAGTGCAGCATTTCGGAATGATGAGCGCTCTGGCGCAGACGGTCGACGACCGGGGCGCCGAGGGCGGAAGCGATTACCGCGCCCTGGTCTGCATCTTTATGGCGGGCGGAAATGACGGCAACAATATGGTCATTCCGAATCATAACGACGCGAACCTGAGCAACTACACGGCTTATTCCAACGCGCGCGCCACGCAAGGGCTGGCGATTCCGCAAAATCAGCTTCTGCCGGTTGCGGTTCCGCGAATGAACGGCTTGAGCTACGGCTTGCATCCGAGCTTGGGAACGGTTTTGGGCGGCATCAACAACGGCATCCACGAGCTTTGGAATTTGGGCAAGCTGGCGGTTGTGCCAAACGTCGGAACGCTGGTTCGCCCGACGACCAAAGCGCAGTATCAGACCGCTTCGCATCCGAAACCGTATCAGCTTTTTTCGCACTCCGACCAGGTTGCGCAATATCAGGGCGGTCGCTCCGACACGGTGTCTTTTTCGGGCTGGGGCGGGCGCATTTCCGACCGTCGAACACCAGTCGCAAATCCGAACGGACTGATTCCGATGGTTACTTCCATTAACGGAGCGCAGCTTTTTACGGCGGGACAGGCAACTCTGCCGCTCGCCATCGCGGGCGCGGGAACGCCGCTGAATCAGGTTTTAAACCCGCAGGGCTTCAACACTACCGCTCCGTCCATCGCGCGCCGGCTGGCGTTCGACAATCTGCGCGCTATGGATTTAAGCTCGGATTTGGTCAGGGCGGCGAGCCACGTCACCGACAGCGCGATTGCGGCAAACGCGCAATTACAGGTTTCTCAGGAAGTGGTGACGGCTTTCCCGAACACGAACTTCGGAAACCAGCTCAAACAAATCGCGCGGATGATTAAAAAGAAAGACGATTTGAACATCAACCGGCAAATCTTTTTCTGCCAGCTCGGCAGCTTCGACACGCACAACAACCAGCAGAACCAGACGACCGGACAAGTCGGATTGCTGGCGACTATGAGCCAGGCGATGCGCGCTTTTTACGATGAGATGGTTATACAGGGATTGTCCGATAAGGTGACGGCTTTTACGATGTCCGATTTTTCGCGGACGTTGAATCCGGCTGGCTCCGGTGGGACGGTCGGCACCGACCACGCGTGGGGAAATCATATGCTCGTGCTGGGTGGCGCTTTGACGGCAAGCGATTTTTACGGCGTGAACACGACGAACGGAACGCCGTTTCCGACGCTCGCCTTTAACGGTCCGGACGATGCCGACAGCGGAACAAACGCGCGCGGGCGCTGGATTCCGACGACTTCGGTCGAACAATACGCCGCGACTCTGGCGCGCTGGTACGGCTTGCAGGAAACCGATATGTCAGGCGTTTTTCCGCTCATCGGAAACTTTCCGACCTCGAATCTCGGCTTTATGCAGCCTTAATCTCGCTTGGCAAACGGAGATGCAAAAGGCGCGAGAATTTATGTCTCGCGCCTTTTGTCTGGTTTATATATCGTCGTTTAACGACAATGCCTTTATGCAGGATTGATTTTCCGCCGTCGGCTTTGACCTTTAAAATTTAAGCTTACCTTTCAATCTTCATCTTCTTTTTTTGCTAAATTTACTGTTTGAGTGCGCGGCGATTCGTTAGGTTTGCTTTGCTGCAGCTCGACTTTCGCCTCCGGCTGGCGGCTCTGTTCGACCGCTTCGGGATTAGATTGAACCGGCGTTTGCTCAGGCAGACGAATCGGCGGTAAAACCTTTATCTGCATTTCGGAATTCTGCGGTTGATTGCTGTCGCCGCCGGCAAGGGCGGTCGAAGAACTGTTGATTACCCGCATCCGTTTGCCTTCGAAAATTCCCGCCGCGTTGGCAAGCTCGTCGCTGCGCGCCGTCATAGCGCGGTCAATCATTTCCGGCGGCAGAGTTTTCAGGTCGCCGTTTTGTCCGTAGACCAGCACTTCGCGTTTTCCGTCGGCGGCGGTGCGCAAAATGACGCACGCCAGGCGCGGATGAAAACGAAAAGTCCTGGTTTCGACTTTATTTCCGAAATTGTCTTTCATGATGACGATTTGCGAATTGTCCAAGCCAGCCAGCTTAACGTTTTGCGCAGTTTCTTTGCCGGCATTTAAGGCGTCATCGCCGGAGGTCAACAAATCGTCGAAGACGACCTCGCCGGATTTGACTTCAATTACGTCCGTTTTATCATCCAGAACTACTTCTTTAGCATTTTGACGCGTGCAAGCCGAGAAAAAAGCCAGCCCGATGAGACCGATACAAAAATAGAATTTAAGCTTCATACAATCTGCGAAAGGCGACTCCGAAGCGGCGAGTCGATTCGCTTCATCGACCCGCTGCTTCAAAACCGCAATTTACTTTTTAGATTATTTATTTTTCGGCAACGCCCTGTACGAAATTACTGACGGCAATCATTCCGTTGACGAGGCTGCTGGAGTTATAGCGAATTGTCGAATTACCGCCGCCCGATAAATCGTATCTGGGCGTTAAAAACGGATTCGTCAAATTATTTTTATCGTAGGGCGCGACCACGACGTTTCCTTCCAATTGCCCGCCGCCGCCGCCACTGCGCGCAACGCCGCCCGCACCGGTAACGATAATCAAGCCTTTGAAGTCGAAATCGCCGTGCAGCGTCAGCTGTCCGGTGACAACAAAGATACCGCCGCCGGAACCGCTTAACGACACGTTTCCGTCACAAAAAGTAATTCCTCTTGAAGTAGCGCTGTTTCCGAAGCCGTCCGGCGTTACGCCGCTTGCAAAATAACGCCCGGAAGAGATGGCGAGTCGTTTTAAGTTCTGCACCGTCTCGTCCAGATTTGCCGGACTTTGCAGCCAATACGGCATTTCTCCGGAAACGTCCGACGGCGAGCCGACGACCCTTCCGTTAAACGGATGCGGCGGCAGACCGTCGACCGAATCCTGAACGTCCGCCAGGTTTGCGCTGTTGGTCGTGCCGATCGGCGGAATAAAAAGCGTCGAGGCAATGTCGTCGCCCGAATAAGTCACCACGGCGGACGAGCCCGGATTGAAATCAAAACCGGTACTTCCGCCGACCAGTGTCAAGGTGGCAGGCGCGCTCATTCCGTTAAAGAAATTTTTCTGAACGATGGTTTCAAGTCTTTTTACCGCGCCGCGAGGACCGAATCCCTGCGCGGTGACGACCACGCGCATCGGTTCACACGGCGTCATCGATCCGTTGACGTTGGTTTCACCGCCGCTCGGATCGGCATTCGGCGTAATCCGGTAACCCGCAAGCGTCGGCTCAGCCGGCGTCGGCACAATCAGCGTCCCGCCCGATAATGTAATCTGGCTGCCCATCACCACAAAAGCCTGCGAGTCGAAAAAGAATCTGATGGTCGGCGCGCCGCTGCCGGAAATCGTTCCGGGTTCAATCCAGCCGCGTAATTCTTTTTGGGCGACGTACGGGCTGTTCATCAGGACGGTAATTATAAAGCGAGTTTTGGTTGTAATACTCGCGCCGGTTCCGGTGGTCATAATAGTAAATTTTCCGAAATCGGTGATTGCCGCCGCACCGGCAGCGGCGGTTATGGTCGTCGTCGCTTTCGGAGTGTAGGTGATGATCGCCGTATTTACGCCGGAGCCGCAAATCATCGACCTGTTATTGCTGCCTATAACAATCGAGCAGCCGGTCGGCGGCGCAATTATGCCGCTGGTTCGATATTGAATCGAGTTTCCGGTATTGTCCGGGTCGCGCAGCGATACTTTGTAAGCCATTCCTCTTTCCGGCGTGTAACTTGAGCCGAGAGTTATACGGTCGGGATAATCCGCGCTGTAAGCCAGCCAGCGCGACAGACGCGCCTCGGTGCTGGAGTCGCTCGACAGATTCGAGGTAACGGGCGTAACCGCTTTGCGGAAATCGATGCTGTTGAGCTGCGACGGCGTCGGCGACGGCGACGCTTGCGCGCTGGCGGTAGTTTCAATCAATCGCAATGGATTGATATAACTCAGAAATCCGCTTTCGGAATCCTCGCTCGCCGCGCCGGGCGACGCATTTAACGCGATTGCCTCGGTGGGCGTGGTATTTCCGCGCAGCACGTTTAAAGCCGATTGAATTCCGCTTTCGGCGGCGTAATAGGCTTGCTGCTCGGCGACGGCATCAGTTACGTTTGCCGTGTTCATCGACGATTCCAATAGTAATGCCGCGCATGCCACCAGCAGCAGAAATGAAATCATTATGACCATCACCAATGCCGCCCCACGCTCGCCTTCACGATTATTTTTTTTGCTTTGCCGCATATTTTCCGATTTCATAAACCTTCTCTCCCTTTAATTGACTCCGCTTCTAACCTTTTGTCGTCTTGTCCTCTAAATAAAAGCGAATAAAAGTTTTAATACTGATTCAACATATAATCTGAATTTCTCAAAGTCACATCCGAAGTGAAAGTAACCGTCTGGTTATTCGGCTGACCCGTCACCGGTTCGAGTTGAACGGTAACGGTAATGCGCACGCGGCTGGTATTGACGGTCGGGGTCGTCACCACCGTCGGCGTCGAATTGCTTCCCGTATAATCGAAATACTGGAAAGTAACATTACTGATTCGATTGACGACCACGGAAGTTTCGCCGGTGGCGGTCGCGCAGCTCGTCGGAGTTGCCGGAAACCGGTCGTATCTGACAATCGAGCTTGAGTTGGCGTCGTAAAAATAAGTGACGTCCTCGCCGGGGTCGCAGGTAATCATATTTGTATTTACAAAATTCGAGCGAATATGCAATCTTTGCGAGCCGGAATCGGCGGTGACGATTCCGTTGTAAGTCAGACCGTAACCGGCATTGGCGATTTCGCGCGACAGGACATTGATGGCGGCTTGCGCCGAGGTCAGCGCGTCGGTGCGGCGGCTTTCTCTGCTGCGCGTGCTGAGCGCGCTGCTGAACAAGGTTGCCGCAATCGCCATCAGCATCAGCGTAATGGTCATAGCGATGATTAATTCCATCAGCGAAAAGCCGTTTTGATTTTGCTTTTGAGCTTTTTTCATTTTAAACAGTTCTCTCTAATTTGACCTGACGCGGCGCAAAATGACCTTTGCCGGAATAGCCGTTTGCCAACCCGGAGTCGGACTTTCGCTGGTAACGATGATAGTTATTTCCTTTAAGGTTTTAGTCGTGTCGACATCGACGACGTTCGGCGTCAGCGGATTGTCATCGACACTGATCTCGACGCGAAACCGGCTGCCGTCTGCCGAGGTGATGATTTTCGGCGTTTTGGTTCCGCCCGTCAGAACGGCGTCGGTCGTCCCCGGAGTGAATTTGGCGCTGCGCAACAGCTCGACTTCCTGTTGCAGAACCGCCAGCGCCTGCGAGCGCGAATTATTTCCCGCGTTATAATTGACCGCGTAAGTAAAGGTCAGAAAAACTCCGAGCAGAGCGATAAGCAAAATAATCATCGCGATGATAACTTCGATTAACGAAAAGCCGTCCTCGCCTTTGGTCTCGTTTTTTCTCGCGCCGAAAGAAGCTTTTTTCTTTTCACTTTTCATATTTAGACTGATTTGGACTGTTGAAATATCCGGTTTGAAAATTTCCTACCGCTTCCGCCGTTTTAGTAGCCGTTGCTGTTTACATAAACCAGATTACTGACGTTGCCGCCGCCGTTAATCGTCGAGACGTTCGGCGCGTTGACGGTTGCAATCGTCGAGCCGCCGTTCAGCATCGCGACCGTCCCGGTCGGCGTGATGGTGATAACGGTCGAATTGTTGGCATTCGCGGAAGCGAAAGTGCAGTTGGCATCACAAATCGTAAAGGTCGGATTGATGACGGCTCCGTTGCCGTTATCGTCGATGGCGGTGGCTTGTCCGCGATGGTCAAAAAGGATAACAATCGGGAAAATCAGATTGTTGCCCGTGATGCGGGCGTCGGTGCGCCCGTTCAAACTCATAAAGCGCGTATCGGCGCTGTCGATTGTCCCGTTCACATTCATATCCGTCGTGACGTTGAAAGCCGTCGCATTGGTAATCGTCACGCGCGCCATATCAGCCGGATTTGACGCCCGTCGCTTGACCGAATCAAAACGGGCGCGCTCCAGATAAACTTTTAACTCGCGCGCAATGTTTTGTCTCTGCAATCGAGTTTCCGTTCTTCCAAACTGCGTAATCGCCATTACCGACACGATGGCGACGATGGTTATGACGACAATCAGCTCTAATAGCGAAAAACCTTTTTGTAAGTCTGATTCAATTTTTCTCATTTATGTCCTCGCGGTCTGGAAGAAGTCGATTGGAACGAGCAGCGTGCAGGAAACACACAATCAATAATTTTATACTAGTTGTTGCCAACTATGTCAATACTTGTTGTTAAATGTTTAACGAATTATTCGCAGAAAAAGTCAGATTGACCTTAATTGATTCAATCTGACTTAAGTTTTTAATTTGCCCGGAAAATTTCAGCTAATCAAAACACTGTTCCGGTACGCTTTCCATCGTGTTTTTGATGAGCATATCGACGACGGGCGCGAAATTGTTTCCCGCTTCGGCGTAAACGCGGAGCTGTTCGTCGGCTGACGTGCCGCGCTCCAGAATCGTGTGAATGTGTTCGATTTCCTTGCGCGAGCCTAAATCGTCGACCACGTCGTCAATAAAATCGAGCAGTTCCCGAATCAAATCTTTGACCGGAACTTCCTTTTGTTTGCCCAAATCGAGCAGTTTTCCGTCCAGCCCGTAACGCACGGCGCGCCACTTGTTTTCCTGAATCAAACGGCGGTGATAAAGACGGAAACCGAGATTTCTCTCCATCAAAGTATGCAGTTTGGCGACAATCGCCTGAAACAGCGCGGCAACCGCAATCGTATCGTCAACACGCGTCGGAATGTCGCAAATACGAAATTCGAGCGTCGGGAAAAACGGGTGCGGTCGCAAATCCCAGTAAATCTTTTTCGCGTTGTCGATACAGTTCATCTTGATAAGCAAATCGACGTAGCTTTCAAACTGCTGGTAAGACTCGAAATGGTCAGGAATGTCGGTGCGCGGAAATTTTTTGAAAACTTCCGAGCGGTAGGATTTCAAGCCCGTGTTAAAGCCGAGCCAGAACGGGCTGGAAGTCGTCATCGCCAGAACGTGCGGCAGAAAATATCTGGCGGCGTTCATAATATGAATCCTTCGTTCGGGAATTTCAATGCCGACGTGAACGTGCAGACCGAAAATCAGGAGCGAGCGCGCCACCATTTGCAGCTCTTCGACGATAAATTCGTAGCGCTCGTCGTCAAAAATCTTCTGGTCGCCCCAGTGCGAAAACGGATGGGTCGAGGCGGCGACGATTTCCAGGTTTTTTTTCCGCGCCAGCGAGGAAATGATGCAGCGCAGCTTGGAAATATCTTCGCGGGCTTCCTGGATGTTGTGGCAGATGCCGGTGCCGACCTCAATCATCGACTGAATCATTTCCGGCTTTAGCTTTTCGCCCAAAAGCAGCTTGCCTTCGTCCAGAATCTCCGAAACGTGCGAGCGCAGCTCGCGCGTCTGGGGGTCAACAATCTGAAATTCTTCTTCGATTCCGAGCGTAAATTGCTCAAACATAAATTTTTCCCTTTGTCTTTATCCTTCTTGTCATTTGTCCTTATATTATTTTGTCCTTATATTATTTGCAAAAACTTCCTGCGAGATTAAGGACGCGCATCAGCTGAGTTCCAATTCATTTTTTAAAATCGCCGCGTTTTCATCCGAAAGACCGTGAAAGCGCACGCCGACGCCGTGTCCGGGGTCGCTGTAAACGACCACGCCGCTTAAGGCGAGTTCCTTGCCGCCGACGGTCATCTTGATAAAAACCAGCGTTCCCGTATCGAGCGCGGTGCTGGTCGTCATATAAAGCCCGCCGATGCCGATGTCGCGCGTATTGGCGATGCCGGTCGCGTCGCCGCCGTTAAAATGCACGTCGACGATTAATTTTTTACGGTCTGATTGCCGCCTTTCCGCCGGGGAAAGCGCTGCTTCAGGTTCGTTTGGTAACATTCTTTTTCGGTCCTTTTTTAAAATTTCGGAAAGACTACTTTGCTATTTTAACTATTTTTTTCATATCGCAAAGAAAAATTTAACAGATTATAAAACTGATGTTATCGAATTATTCAATTCTTTTCTAAAAAGAATCCGAATTTGCATCTTGCGGCTGATTTTTCGATAATCACACAGTGCGGTCTGTTTGCAATTTTCGGTTTCGCAAGTTACCATAATTTCTCGTTAAATCAAGTGTAATTTTAGCTTTTTTTCGATTAAAATTGCACTGTGAAGTGTTTTTATATTTCTAAAATACTTCCTTGCTTTTCTATGGGTTTTTCAACGACAGCAATTCACGCCGGGAACGAACCTGATGCCGCCACGGGCGCGGTCAGCGTGCCGATTTATCAAACTTCGACCTACGCGCAGGACGGACTCGGCAGACACAAGGGTTACGAATACGCGCGGACGCAGAACCCGACACGCGCGGCGCTGGAAAAAAATATCGCCGCGCTGGAAGGCGCGCGCTACGGCTACGCTTTCGCTTCGGGAATGTCGGCGACCGATGCGGTTTTAAAATTGGTGAAAGCCGGCGACCACGTTATTTTAGGCGATAATACCTACGGCGGCACTTACCGGCTGTTCGCCCGCGTGCTGGCAAATTACGGCATCGAATTCGATTTAGCCGACACTTCCGACACGCTGAACATCGAAAAAGCCTTTAAGCCGAATACGAAAATGGTTTTTGTCGAAACGCCGACCAATCCCGTAATGGGCGTCACGGATTTGCAAGCCGTTTCCGAGATTGCGCACGCCAGAGGCTCGCGCGTCGTCTGCGACAACACGTTTATGTCGCCGTATTTGCAGCAGCCGATTAATTTCGGCGTCGATATCGTCGTGCATTCGACGACGAAATATTTAAACGGGCATTCCGACAGCATCGGCGGTTTTGTCGCCCTGAACGACGAAGAAGACGCCAACTGGATTCAGTTTATCCAGAACAGCGTCGGCGCCATCCTGTCGCCGTTCGATTCGTTTCTGGTTTTGCGCGGCACGAAAACCTTAGCCGTCCGCATGGAAAAACACGACGAAAACGGGCGCGCCGTCGCTAATTTTTTAGCCGAGCATCCGAAAGTCCTGAAAGTTTATTATCCCGGATTGACCTCGCACCCGCAGCACGAGCTGGCGAAGCGCCAGCAAAGAGGCTTCGGCGGAATGGTATCGTTTGAAACCGGCTCGCTCGACAATGCAAAAAAGGTTCTGGAAAGCGTCAAACTTTGCACTTTGGCGGAAAGCCTCGGCGGTGTCGAGAGCTTGATTTCGCATCCGGCGACGATGACGCACGCTTCCGTTCCGCAGGAAAAACGCGACCAGCTCGGCATTACCGACGGCTTGGTGCGCGTTTCGGTCGGGATTGAGGACATCGAAGATATTATTGAAGATTTAGACCAAGCGCTTAGTTAGTGGAAAGTGCTGAGTGCCGAGTACTGAGTAAAAATATAACTCAGTACTCGGCACTCAGCACTCAGCACTTATTTAATTATGTTGATTGTTGAGATTCACGCTACGTCACACATTGGACGCGTTCGCCGCGGCAATGAGGACAATTATCTTTTGCTGCAAATTGCAGATTCACAAACCTGGACGAGTTCTCAGGACCCGAGCGATTACGTTATCGAATCGC
>DASVRL010000419.1:0-15542 GCA_036388635.1 Pyrinomonadaceae bacterium | reverse complement strand
ATGCAGCGCGGCGAATGGTCTAAAATAATCGCCGTCGCTTCGAGAGACGCGGAGAAGGCGCGAAAAGCGGCGCGAAATCTGGGAATCCCGAAAATTTACGGCTCATACGAGGAGCTTCTGGCTGACGCGGAAATCGAAGCGATTTACAATCCGCTGCCGAATCACCTGCACGTTTCGTGGACGATTAAAGCCGCCGAAGCCGGAAAACACGTTTTGTGCGAAAAACCGCTCAGCCTGACCGTTGCGGAAGCCGAAAAACTGCTCGCCGTTCGGAATCGCGCCAAGGTAATAATTCAGGAAGCCTTTATGGTGCGAACGCATCCGCAATGGCTCGGCGTCAGCGATTTGATTCAAACGGGGCGCATCGGCGAATTAAAAGTTATTTCGGGATTTTTCAGCTATTTCAACCGCAATGCGGAAAATATTCGCAACCGACCGGAATTCGGCGGCGGCGCGCTGATGGACATCGGCTGCTATCCGATTTATATCGCGCGGCTTATTTTCGGCGCCGAGCCGCGCCGGGTTCTCGGTTTAATCGAGCGCGACCCGGAAATGCGGGTTGACCGGCTCGCTTCGGCGATTCTGGATTTTCCGGCGGGACGGCAGGCGAGCTTTACTTGCGGCACGCAGCTCGTGCCGCACCAGCGAATGCAGTTTTTCGGCTCGCGCGGGCGAATCGAAGTCGAAATTCCGTTTAATATTCCGCTCGATAAGCCGACGCGCGTTTATCTCGACGACGGCTCGGATTTATCCGGCAAAAACGTCGAAACAATCGAATTCGCGCCCGCCAATCAATATACGATTCAAGGCGACGTTTTTTCCAGAGCCGTTCGCGCGGGCGGCGAGCCGGTCATCTCGCTCGAAGATTCAATCAATAATATGGCGGTCATCGAAGCGCTGTTTCGCTCATCCGAAACCGGAAACTGGGAAACGCCGTAGAAATTATTCGCTGCAAATTTTCGTTTGTTTTTATTTAATCCGATGTTTTTATTTAATCCGAACCTATCTTTACTCAGCCGTGATTATTTTAATAAAGCCGTTTCGAGGCGCGGCAAAAATCCTCTGACGCGGCGCGTCGTGTATTCGTCATAAATTCGCTGTTTTTCCTTGGTCATCGGAAAACGCTCGTCCGCGCCGTACGGATATTTTTTCATCCGCTTGAAGGGCAGCGGCAAAACGGCGTCGGGACTGCCGGAATTGATGTCCATTTCCTTGCTGTATCCGTCGGCGTAAAGCAGAAACGTGTATTTTCTGCCCGCATCGGGTTCGGGCAAAGCCTCAAAGCTCAAAACCAGCTCGTCGCCGGTTTTCGAGATGATGAAAACGTCGTCGACTTGATTCAATAAAGGCTTGACGTCGCCGGTTCGCGTAAAATTGCCCGAAAAATATTTCCAGCGCCCGTCGTTTAAAACCTTTTCGTAATTTGCCGTAATCATCTCGCCGAATCTGACTTCTTCGGAAAATCCGCGCTCTTGCAAATCTGCAAAAGCGGGCTTTAACTCAACTGTTTTGACATCTTTCTGTTCGGACGTATCGACCGCGATTTTGTCCCAAAAGGTTTTAAAATTCGTGACGATGCGGACTTCGCGCGAATCGGACAAAAATTTTCCGGTCAAATCGACGACCAGAGTCTGCGGGCGACCGACGGAAATGCCGATGCTTTCGACGACCGTCTGCCACGCGCCGCGCCGGTTTTTGACCTGCAATTTCGGCAAAAACAAAGATTTTCCGCTTTGCGAGGCGGCGAGATTGTCCGACGAAAAAGCGTAATCCGTCCAGCCCGTCAGAAGCAGCAGCGTTCTGCCCCGATAATCTTTTTTGTCGTCCAGCTTCAAAGTCAGATTGTGCGGCGCGGCGTAACCGCGAATGTTCAGCGATTTGAACGAATCGTAAAAGCGCCGGTCGAGTTTTTCTATCGCCGGCAAAACGTTTTTCCCGTCATCGTCGACGGCGGAAAGCAGCGCGCGCTCGCCGCGCGTCGTGTATAAAATTCGCTTTCCGGCGCTCGGTATTCCCAAACCTTCATTCGGGTAAACTTCCGCGCCCGCGTCGTGCTCGACGGCGACGAGCTTCAGGTAATCGAGAAACAAAACTTCTTCCAGCTCGTTCGTCACGCGAATCTCGTATTTTCCGTTTTTCGGCTTTAATTTACCGGGCGCGATGCGCACGAATTCGTCGGAATCGGGATAATGATAAACGCCCGCTTCCTGCCAGTTGCCCATCTCGCCGCCGCCCAGAAAATCGGTGATAAACTCGAATTTTTCGCCGTTCCAGGTATATAAATACGGGCACGAAGAAGGCTTTCGGTCGAGCTCCTCGATTTTCAAAGGCGCGAAATTTTTCGCCGTCCGAGTTTTTGTTTTTTGGGGAAATTCGACTTCCGCCTGAATGACGCCGGAAGTCCAGACGACGCGCACGGCGTCGGGTTTTTCGCGTTTTCCGAGTCCGAAATGAATGTCGGACGGCGCCGGATTTGGGCTGGCGGAATAGCTTTCGAGCTTTTGCGCGAGACTGCCGGCGCGCAAATCGATTTTCGCGCCGATTCCGGTTCGGTTGCTGACGCGACCCTGCAAACGTACGATTTCCGAATTATTCGCGTTGCCGCCGACATTGCCGATGTAATGCAAACCGCCGCTGCGTCCGAACGTCAGCAAATCAATATCGCCGTCGACGTCCACGTCGCCCGACAATATTTGCTGCGAATTTATCAAGGCGCTATCGAAATCGGTTTTTACTTTGAAAGCCGTCGAATCCGCGCCGCTCCATTCACCGCCGAGATTGCGGGCGACGACCAAATGCTTGTCGGTATTTGCAATCAAATCGAGCAAACCGTCGTTGTCGTAATCGAGAAACTGCGCCGAAGTTGCGTTTTCCGTCCCGCGCGGCGCGTCTTTTAAAACGAATTTCCCGCGCCCGTCGGAAACGGCGAAAATGCCCGAGCCGCCCGATTTACCGAAAAAGAAATCGGTGTAAGTGTCTTTATTGAAATCTCCGGCGGCGGCGCAAGTCCACTCGGCATTTTGATTTAACCCGACTTCGTCGGCAACGTCCCGGAAACTGCCGTCGCGCAGATTGCGAAAGAGATTCAATTTTCCCGTGCGGTTGACAACCAAAAAATCGACGTCGCGGCGATTATCGAAATCCGTCGGCACGACGGCAATCGCCCAGCCCGACACGGTATTGATTTTTGCCGTTTCGGAAATGTTCGTAAAGCTGCCGTCGCCGTTGTTGCGCAGGAGTTGATTCAACCCCGGTCGCGTCGGGCTCAGGTTGCTCATAAAACCCGCGAGAAATATGTCTAAATCGCCGTCGTGGTCGGCATCGACAAACGCGCCCGATACTGAAATATCGCCGTATTCGGGCAGCTTTGCGGCGGCGGTATTATTTATAAAACTGCCTTTGCCGGCATTCCGGAAAAGCGTGGCTTGCCCTTCGCCGAAAACCAGTAAATCCGCCAACCCGTCATTATCGTAATCGCCTGCCACGACGCCGTAACCGAATGTCTGAAAAGGTTTAGCCAAATCGCCCGCCGAGCGCGTCACGTCGATGAATTTTCCGCCTTCATTGCGGTAAAGCCGCGCCATCGGCGAAGCATTGGTAATATGCGCCAAATCCAAATCGCCGTCGTTATCGTAATCGAAAAGAGTCGCCGCGCGCCGGTCTGAATTTAAACGCGGTTTATTTCCGACATTGCGCGCCGCCGACGGCGCAGCGGGCAAGCCGACGTCGACGTTTTGAAAGACGACTTTCGGCGCGGTTTTATCGACCAGTTCGGTTTCCGCGCCGGTCGAAACGATCGCTTCGGCGTAGCGCCCCTGTTCCAGATAATTCTGCCCGATGCTCGTCGCCGCGCCGCTCTGCCGCAGAGTTTGAAAACGCTCAATCAATTTTTGTCCTTCCTCGCGCTCGTTGTTGCGAATCAGCGCGGTCGCCAGATTGTAAAGCGCCGTCGAATTGTAAGGCTCGGACGCGAGCGCCAGGCGAAACGCGGCGATGGCTTCGGCGGATTTGCGCTGCTGAACGTAAATCTGACCGAGATTGACGTTTGCGCCGACATCCTGCGGGTCAATCTCCAAAACGCGCCGAAAAAATCGTATGGCATCGTCGGTGCGATTCTGATTTCTGGCAATCAATCCGAGAAGATAATGCGTTTGCGCGCGTTCCGGCGCTATTTGAAAGGCTCTTTCGGCGGCTTCGCGCGCGCCTTCGATGTCCTGCAAATTGAAAAGCGCGACGGCAAGATTGATGTGCGCGATTTTCATTTGCGCGTCGAGCGTTAAGGCGCGGCGAAATTCTTCCGCCGCTTCTTTATAATTAAATTGTTCGAGCTGCGCGACGCCCAGATTATTCGCGCGATACGCCGCTTCGCGCGCCGCTTGCGAAACAGCGGGAGAATTTTGATTATTTGCCTGGGCGAGCGTTTTCTGCCGGAGCTTTGACGATGAGTATGAAAATAAAAAAAAGCTTGTAATTACAAACAAAGTAAAGACAAAAAACCGCCGATTTGCTTTCATAAAACGATTATAACAGCTGCGCCCGGACGCGCTTCATCGAAGAAAATGAAATCAATCGAATAATTTATATTTATTCGATTGATTTCATTTTCCGAATTCAACGCTGAAAAGGCTTTCACATTAAATATTCAAACGCTTTAACGAGCCGCGCGAACGGTTGCCGTGCCGTCAAAATAGCTTTGGGTTTTCGGAAAAACATAGTGCGCGACTTTGCGTCCGAGTTCCAGACCGGCGATGTTGTCGGTTTGAATGTGATAGCCGCCCATCACGCGCGAGATGCCAGCCATTTCCGCCGTCGCCGTAAAAGTGGGCAAATCCAGCGCCACTTCACACGTCAGTTTTGCGTCCTGCGGCGATTGTCCGAGCTTCATCTGAATGATTTTGCATTCGTATTCGGCTTCGGTCAGCTCGCCCGCCTTGCGCTTTTCGATTTCGCCGAATCGGTCGCTGCCGGTGAACAGCTCCAGCACTTTGGCGCACGCGGCGCTGACCGTGCTGTGACCGGAAACGTAACCGGGAAACGGCGGCGTGATGAAATTATAAGGCGAATACGGGTGCCATTCCTCGGCAGCCATCTCGACGATGCCTCTGCCCGGTCCGCCCCAGCCGTTCACTTTCTGACCTTTGTAATAATGCCGGACGAGCGTCCACGGGCGCGACGAATCGTAATAACGTTTTGATTCCCAGGCGGCGATAAAAGCGTCGAAAGCGACGACGCCAACCGCGAAAAACAGTTTCACGTCCTGGTCGATGTCGTATTTGTCGCGGCGCGAAACGGCTTGCGCGAACCTGAGCCAGTGACCGGATTGTCCGGTCGAGCGCGGACCGTCGCGCATAAATTCCACAATCGCTTTTTGTTCGGGCGAGAGACTGCCGTTAAAAGCGAGAACCTCGTCAACTTCTTTTTTAAGTTGTCCCGAGCCGACTTTCGGCGGCGGCGCGGGGCGAAACTGGTCGCTGCGTTCCAGCGCAAACGGTTTGACCCGATACCAGTGCGGCGTCAAAAAACCGGGCGTCGCGGTTTTGTCTTTGCCGATTTGAAAGGTAATCGGCTGCCAGCAATCCGGGTCGATAACTTTATCGACCGAATTAATCGGGCGGTAAAAAGTGTAGTCGGAATACGCTTTGCCGTTTGAGCCGAGTTCGTCGCCGAGCTGGTTTGCGCCGTCCGCGTGACGATATTCGACGACCGCCGCCGCCGCCGCGTTACCGACGCCCTGCGGTCTGGAAAGGTCTGTCGTCGCGTCGTTCGGGTCAAATCCGCGCTGGCGCATTTGCTGGGCGAGCCATTCGGCATCTTCCGGAAAAACGTCGAGCATCGCGCGATAAGTCGCAAAAGCGATGGCGACGCGCTTGTTCGCTTCGGTGCGTTCGGCTTTCGGTCGGCGCAGTTTATCGCCCAGCCGCGTGCCGACCGCTTTATCGTCATACGCCGCCCACGCGTCGTACATCGCGGTCGTAATAATCATCAGCATACGCGAGCCGACCGTCGGGCGCGGCGCGACTCGTTCGTGCTCGCGCGCCGTCGCTTCGAGCGCGACGTCGAGCCATTCGTAGGCGGCGGATTTTTTGTATTCGCCGGTGACGACGGGCGCGGAAACCGTCTTCCGGTTCAGTTTTGCTTTTTCCTGCGCAGATACATTATTTGCCTGCAAAACAAGCAAAAAAGAAGGATTAATCAAAGCGATAAAGATTATCCGGACGATAAATCGCTGGCGGGATTTCATAAAACTACAACAGCTCCTGTTTTGAAAAATTCCCCTTGTTCTGTTTAAAGAAACGATCTTCAGCTAAGCGGTAACGGCTTCTTTTCAAACGGAAAAATCCGGTATTATTTTCAGACAAACCGGCGACGGAACGTTCGCTTTATTTCCGGTCGGCTGCAATTTTCCGGTTTTCTCGTCGCGGCGAAACGTCACGATTGAATCGGAATTCTGATTTGCCGCGAGCAGAAATTTGCCGGTCGGGTCAATCGCAAAATTGCGCGGCGTTCGCCCTTGCGTCGGCGTGTGCTCGATAAAATCCAGCCCGCCGGTTTTTTCGTCGATTTTGAAAGCGGCGATGCTGTCGTGACCGCGATTCGAGCCGTAAAGAAATTTGCCGTCGGGCGAAACGTGAATATCGGCGCAGGTATTCGAGCCGGAAAAACCCGCCGGCAGCGTCGAAACGGTTTGAATTTCCTTGAGCGTCCCGCGTTTGTCGTCGTATTCGAGCGACGTAATGGTCGTGTCGAGTTCGTTAATGACGAAAGCTAATTTCCCGTCCGGGTGAAACTTAAAATGTCTCGGTCCAGCGCCCGCTTTTGTCCGGTAAAACGGCTGCGCGGCGTTCGGTTCGAGCTTTCCGTTTCCGGCATCGAAATTGTAAATCATTATTTTATCGATGCCCAAATCGCTGGCGAAAGCGAAACGATTATTTTCATCTAAAATTATCGAATGCGCGTGCGCGGCTTCCTGCCTCGCCTTGTTCAACCCTGAACCGCCGTGCTGCTCCAAATCAATCGACGCGCCGAGATTTCCGCCGTTTTCGATTGGGAAAACCGAGACGTTTCCGCCGAGATAATTGGCGACCAATACGAACCTGCCGTCATCGCTGACCGTAATATGACACGGCGCGCCGCCCAAGCTCGGCTGTTTATTCAAAAAACGCAAGTCGCCGGTTTTTCGGTCAATCGCAAACGCGCTGACCGCGCCGCTTTTTTTGCCTTCGTATTCGACGGTTTCGTTGACGGCGTAAAGATATTTTCTGTTTTTATCAATCGCCAGAAACGACGGGTCGACGACGTTTCCGACAATTTTATACGGGCTCAACGCGCCGTTTTCCGGATTAAGCTTATAGATGTAGATGCCCTGGCTTTTGCTTTTGCCGGAAGTGTAGGTGCCGATGTAAACGAGCATCTCTTTTGTTTTTTCGGCGCTTGTCGTTTGCGAATCAGCCGGGCGGGCAAGCGAGAAAATTACGCCCGCGCCGCCGATTGCCGTCAAAAATTCACGCCTGTTGAAATCGTTTTTTTTACGCTGCATAGGTAGTTTGATAAGAATTTGAATATGCCTTTCGGGCGAGCACCAGCGCGCCGCAAACGCCGCTGTCCGCGCCGAGTTCTGCCGGAACGATGTTTATTTTTTCGAGCGGAATCATCGAAACGTACTGCGGAACCATCCGCCTGAGCGGCTCGAAAAGCAATTCGCCAGCCCCGGCAATGCCGCCGCCGATAACGACGATTTCGGGCGCGAGCAGCGTGAAAACATTGGCGACGCCAATCGCCAGAAAACGGCACGTCTCGTCCCATATTTCCATTGCCAGCCGGTCTTTTCGCCGCGCGGCTTCGACCACCGTTTTCGCCGTAACTTCGCTCGCCTCCGAAATCATCTCGTTAATCAGGCTCGGCGCGCCGCTCGCCAATCGTTCCTTGGCGCGCCGCGCGATATGGACGCCGGCGCCGATCGTTTCCAGGCAGCCCGTCGAACCGCAGTTGCAGCGCACGCCGTCCGGCTGCACGATGGCGTGTCCGAGCTCGCCCGCGCCGTTCGAGACGCCGTGATAAATTTCGCCGTTAATGACGATTCCGCCGCCGATGCCGGTCGAAACCGTGATGTAAAAAATATTTTGATAACCGCGTCCCGCGCCGTAGATATATTCGCCGAGCGCCGCGACGTTGGCGTCGTTGTCGAGCTTGACCGGAACTTTGAAACGCTCGTTCAGCAGGCTGACTATCGGAAATCTGTCCCAGTCGCGCAAATTCGACGGCGATAAAATCAAACCTTTTTCCACGTCGAGCGGAGCCGGCGAACCGACGCCGACGGCGATTATTTTGACCTCGTTTTCATCGAGCATTTCCTCGACCGCGCGGGAAATATTTTCCAGAATCGCATAAGCCCCGCCTTCGGCTTGAGTCGGCAGACGACGGCTCGCCACTCTTTCGCCGGACGGCGTTTCGAGCGCAATGGCGATTTTCGTGCCGCCGATGTCTATTCCCGCCAAAACTTCATTCATTTGCGTGACTTCGCTGTACTTCAGCCTATAAAATTACAAACTTTCAAATCAGCCGCGTTTCTCCCGAAAGAAGATTCAACTTTTTCAATTTCCGCTGTTGACGGATGCCGTATTACTAACCGCTGCGGCACCGATTAATTTCTTAACGCCCGCTACGGCGACGTTTTCGAGCGCGGCTTTCGGTTTGGCGATTTCGTCGAGCCTTTTCAGTCTCGCGGTGCGCCATTCGGCGTTTGGCGTCGATTTTTTCTCTAAAGAATCGAGCGCTTCAAGGGCGATTTGATTCAAATCGCGAAAATCCAACGCCAGTTGTCCGGCTTCGGCGAGAGCGGGCGAATCGTCAAAAATCTTCTGTAAATCCGCTTCCGCCGCGCGCCAGATATTTATCATCGACCGGATTTTCGCGGCGTTTTCCCGCGCGTTTTTTCCGGCGAGCATTTCATCGACTGCTTTGTTAAACGCGCGCGCGCCGGGAGCGTCGGGCTGCGCGGCGTCGATTAAGCCGGTCAGCGGCGAAAGCATCGTCTGCGGGCGCTGTCGATAACGCCTGTATTCTTTGACCGGTTCGATGACCGAAACGAGTGTTTGCAGCGCGGCAACGTCCTGCTTTCGTGCCAGACGACGCAGCAGCATCAATTGGTTTTTGCGATGCGTCAAACCCAATTCTTCAAGCTGAAAATCAATGACCGCCAGCCGCCGGTACATATCGTCGACGTCGTTAATTTCGCGCGGCGACCAGAAACGCTCGGCAATCGCCGCCGTGCGCGACCAGATGCGCGAATCAATCGTTTCGGGCGAAACCCATTCGCTCCACATCGTCGCCTCGCCGCCGAGCACGCGCTTTTGCTCTTCCGCCGTCAAAGTCGTGTCGGCGGGCAGCGGGTCAACCGCGTAATGCTGCGACGCGGGAAAAACGAGGTCGATATAATAACCGTTCGACAAAACGCCCTGATAGCCTTGCCGCGCGGCTTCGGCTAAAGCTTTCTGCCCGCGCCACGAATGAATAACCACGTTTTTCGGCAAATCGGGCTGAAAAATTTCGTCCCAGCCCATCATAATTTTGCCGTTGTCCTGCAGGAATTTGAGCAGGCGCTTATTAAAATATGTTTGCAGCGCGTGATTGTCCTTGATGCCTTTTTCCTTCATAAAGGCTTGGATTTGCGGGTTCGCGTTCCATTGTTTGCCTTCGTTTTCGTCGCCGCCGATGTGCATATAAGCGTCGGGAAAAAGCGCGGACATTTCCTTGAAAAAAACTTTCAGAAGCTTATACGTCTTCTCGTTCGTCGGGTCGAGGGTCGGGTCGAAAATTCCCGGTCGGCGCTCGATTTTATACGGTCCGGGCGCGCTGCCGATTTCGGGATGACTGACGAGCCACGCCGTCGCGTGTCCGGGCATATCGAATTCCGGCATCACGCGGATTCCGCGCTCGGCGGCGTAATTGATGATTTCGCGGATTTCGTTTTGCGTGTAAAAAAGCCCGTCCGAGCCGAGCGTGTGCAGCTCCGGCATTGTTTTGCTCTCGACGCGAAAGCCCTGGTCTTCGGTCAGATGCCAGTGCAGAACGTTCAATTTTACCGCCGCCATCGCGTCGAGATTGCGTTTTAAAACTTCCATCGGCTGGAAATGCCGCGCGGAATCAATCATCAAGCCGCGCCACGGAAAACGCGGTCGGTCGGAAATCGAAACCGCAGGAAAATAAAATCCGTTTTTGTCGCCTTCCAAAAGCTGCAAAAAAGTTTCCAGCCCGCGCATCGCGCCGACCGTCGTCGGCGCTGTCAATTTCGCCTGATTCTCGGAAATTTCGAGATTGTAGGATTCGTCGTCGCCGAGCTTGGGAATCGCGTTTCCGGTTGACTGCGTTTCGATTAAAAGATTCGCCGTCGCCGCATCATTCGATAATTCGCGCGAAAGTTCCAGAATTGTGCGCCCTTCCAGCCGCCGCATCACGCGGAAAATATATTTTTTCAGGCGCTCGTCGGTCTGCCCTTTGACGGCGACCGTGAAAGCTTTCGTGACGGGCAATCTTCCGGTTTTCCAGTTCACGCTCAATGGCACGGGCATCAAATTGCGCCGCGCCGCCTGCAAGTTGTTTTCCTGCGCCGAAACAATTGAAATCGCCGACAAAATCAGCGCGAAAGTTAAAAAAATTCTGGTTAAAAACTTGTGCATAAAATCAAAATTCGAGAACCGAGCGTTTTTTATTTTTTTATTTAACGGGCTTTTGTAAATTATAAGCTTCAAACGCCTTTCGCATACAATCCGAAATTTTCGTCGTTCCCTTTTCAAACATATTAAAGCCGCCGTCCCATTCCCACCAAGCGTTCGGAATGTCTAATTTTCCGAGCGCCGAATAAACGGCTTCGGCGTGACGGCAGCGGTCTGCCGGCGTCGGAAATTTTCCGTATGAACCGAATTCGCCGAGAAAAATCGGCGCGCTGTTTTTCACTGACCAGTCTTTCGCCGCTTTCAAATCCGCGAACATTTTTTCGGCTTTGGAATCTTTTTCGTAATTTTTTATCAGGCTTTCGACCCATTTACCGCGCGCCGTTTCGGGAACTTCGATTTTTGCTGCGGCGGCTGGAAACGGCACGTTTTTCAGTTCCGGTAAGCCTGCGCCCGCCCACGTCGCGCCCTGATGCGTGAAAATAAACGGGTCGTAATAATGAAAAGTGTAAATGATGTTTTGGTCGGCGAAAGGCTCCGAATCAATCAGCGCCGCGCGCGAATTCCAATCGTGAAAACCGACGATTAAAGTGTGTTTCGGCGCTGTTTGACGCACGGTTTTGATTATTTCCTGCGCCTGCCGGCGCCAGTCCTGCGCCGAAATGTCGTGCGGCTCGTTGCGCAGCTCAAAAAAAACTCGTTCCGGGTCGGTGTTTTCGTAACGCGCGGCGATTTCCTTCCACAGCCAGACGAGGCGCTCGGTCGTCGCCGCGCCCGGAATCGTGCCGTCAAATTCCGCGTGATGCAAATCGACGATCGCATTTAAATCGTTTGCCAAAGCCCATTTAACAAACAAATCGGCGGTTTTCAAGCCTTCCTGATTTTCCCATCTGAACGGCGCGTTAAAACTCGCCCAGGCGCTGAAATTTACCGGAATCCGCACGGTTTTAAATCCCGCCGCGCTAATGTCGGCAAACATTTTTTCGCGTTTCGCCGCTTCGCTTGCTTTCACGAAATCGGAGAAATTTTTCGCTTTCGTGCCGAGCCAGTAATTGTCGAGATACGACAGGTTCATTCCCAAACCGATGCGAGCGGCGCGTTTCTGCGCAATGCTCTGCGCCGGGACGAACGACGTTCCGAGCAGCAGAATCAGCACAAAATAAATTACGTTTTTCATCGAATCGGGAAAGCCCGGATAAACATTCAGTTTCGGAACAAATAAAATTTGAAAATTAAGCGCTTAATTTTCCGTTGCTGGATTTCATTTGTCCCGAAACCAAATCCCGTCTAAATCACCTGAGCGTAAATTTATCGCTCAAACTTCCGACCATCACGGTAAAATCGCCCGGCTCGACGGTCGGTTTATTGTCCGCGCCGATAAACGAAAAATCGTCGCGGCTGAGCTTGAACGAAACCGTTCGGCTCTGTCCGGGTTCGAGATAAATTTTGGCGAAACGCTTGACGCGCTTGCCCGCCGGAGAAATCGACGCCACCTCGTCGCGCAGGTATAAAATCGCCGTTTCCTTTCCGGCGCGCTGTCCGGTATTTCTGACGTTAAAGCTCGCGGTTATTTCGCCGGTCATCGGAATCGATTTTGACGAGAGCTGCAAATTGCTGTATTCAAACGTCGTGTAGCTCAAGCCCGTGCCGAACTCGAATTGCGGTTTGTTCGCGGCGTTGCCGAAAGAAGTTTCTTCGGTTTCAAACAATTTGTGGTCGTAAGTAATCAAATTATTCGGGTTGCGCGGATAGGTGAACGGCAGTTTTCCGTTCGGATTGTAATCGCCGAACAGCACATCGGCGACGGCGCTGCCGCCCTCGTTGCTCGGATTCAAAGCGAGCAAAATTCCGCGCGCGCGGTCGGCGATCCGGCTGATGATGCGCGGGCGACCTTCGACTAAAACCAGGATGACGGGTTTTCCGGTTGCCATCACCGCTTCGGCGAGTCTTAACTGCGGTTCGGGAAGCGTTAAATCGGTAATATTTCCGGGCGTTTCCGTATAAGAGCCTTCGCCGAGACACAAAACCACAACATCCGAATCCTTTGCTTCATCGACCGCTTCTCTGATATTGACTTCTTCATCGACATCGGTCGGCGTCGAGTTTGAAGGGCTATTCGGCGGGCGCACAATCCGCGTGCCCTGCACAAATTTGAAATTCCTTCTGCCGACTTTGGCTTCGATTGCCTGCTGAATCGTCATTTTATCTTTCGGGTAAAGCGACGGCTCAGAGCCTTGCCAGACCCAAGTCCAGCCGTTGTTTAAGGATATTAAGGAATCAGCCGTCGGACCGGTGACCAAAACTTTTTTGTTTTTCGCGAGCGGCAAAACGTTTCCGTCGTTTTTGAGCAGCGTCAACGATTCGCGCGCGGCTTGCAGGCTGACCTGACTGTATTCGGGTCTCCCGAAATTGTTTCGCGCCGCCGGCGACGGCATCGGGTTTTCAAACAAGCCCAAATCGTATTTCACTTTCAAAATCCGCCGCACCGCCTGGTCAATCCGCGTCATCGGAACTTTTTTCTCTTTGACGAGCGCGATAAGATGGTCGGCAAAACTGTAATCGAGCGGAACCATACTCATATCGATTCCCGCCATCACCGCTATCCGCGTCGCTTCTTTTTCGTCAGCCGCGACTTTCCAGAAAGTGACGAGCTTTTTAATGTCTTCCCAGTCCGACACGACAAAGCCCTGAAAACCCATCTCGCCGTAGAGCATATCGGTCAGGATTTTTTTATTGACGTGACCGGGCACGCCGTTGATTTCCGCCGAATTGACCATTACCGAGCGCGCGCCCGCTTTCGACGCGGCGGTAAACGGCGGCATCACGTATTCGCGCAGATAATTTTCGGGAATCCACGCCGGCGTCCGGTCTCTGCCGGTCAGAGGCAAACTGTAACCCATATAATGCTTGAGACACGAAGCGACATTTTTCTCGCTGCTGATGTCGTTGCCTTCCATCCCGCGCACAAACGCGACGCCCATCACTTTTGCCAGGTAAGGGTCTTCGCCGAAGGTTTCCCAGAAGCGCGCCCATAAAGGCTGGCGTCCGATGTCGAGAACGGGCGAAAAGCTCCACGGAATCGCCGCCGCGCGCGTTTCCATCGCCGAAATCTCTGCCGCGCGCTGCATCAGAGCCGGATTCCACGTCGCCGCCATCCCGATTTCCTGCGGGAAAAGCGTTGCGCCCGAAACGTAATTCGCGCCGTGAATCGAATCGATGCCGTACATATTCGGTATTTTCAGACGCGTCTTCATCGAAGCTTCCTGAATTTTCCCGATCATTTCGTGCCACTTTTCAACCGTTAAAGCCTGGTCACTGACGTTCAGAAACGAGCCGACGCCGTATTGACCGACCGCCTTGTCGAGCTTCGCCGGGTCAATCTGCACGTTCTGGTCTCTGCCGCTGACAATCATACCCATCGTCAACTGCGTCATCTGCCCGACTTTTTCTTCGAGCGTCATTTTTCTCAAAAGCGCTTCGACGCGTTGAGTATTGTCGCGCGCCGGACGCTGCACCCGCGATGCCGCGCGAAAAAAGGCGTCGCTGTCCGCGATTTCCTGTCTGACTAAATCCGACTGAAAACCGGTCTGCGCATAACTTTGTTGCAGGGGCAGGCAAAAGCTGGCGAAAATCATTGCGATATTCAATAACAGTGCTGTAAATTTCATTAAATTTAAACGTCCTTACGGGAAAAGTAGGGTTTGTAAAGCTTTTCGTCAATTTTATTTTATCCGCCCGAATACTGCAAGCAAAATATGTTCGGTCGGCAAACAAAGTATTGGCGCGCGGAAACGCATCGAAAACCTATCTCTCTTTCGTCAGCCTGAGCATCACGACATCGTGCAACGGAAGGTTAACTTTCAAAACGGTTTCCGTCGTGCCTGAACTTTTTTTCGCCCACCAATCACGGATTTTATAAACGTCTTTCTCGGCGTCGAACTCGGGCGGCGAAAATCTGAAATTTTATTTCTGACCGGCGTTCGATTTTTCCGCTTCTTTCTGAAGCGCGGCGCTCAGTTTGATGACGGTTTCCAAATCGCTTTTGGTTTTCTCCGCCACTTTCGGGTCGATCACGCGCAGATTTTGAAACATCGGGCTTGAAACAACCGCGCCGACGGCGTTGTCCAAATCAATAATCAAGTCGCGCACGCTTTTTGAAAGCGTTTTCTCCTCGATTTTTTCGTCCTTTTTTTCTTTGGATTTTTCAGCCGGCGAAGGAAACAGGTTCGCGTTCAGCCGCAGAGCGCTTTTGTTTACCTCGGCGGCGGATTTGGCGATTTGCCCGTATTCGATTTTCGCGCCGGTCGTGTAAGCGTCGGTGACGGCGGTTTGAGCCGTTTGAATCGTTTCGTAGTCTTCTTTAATCTCGTCGAATTTCAGCGCCAGCTTATCTTCTTCCGCTTGATTTTTCGACCGGTTGCCGTCTTTCCTGGCTTTTTTGGAATCGCGGTCAATCCGTTCCAGCTCGTTCGACCTGCCCTTAATATTCGTGTCGCGCAAATCTTTGTCGCCGGCTCCGGGCGGCGGAGTGACTTGCGCCTGAACGCTCAAACAAAGCGCAGACGCGAACAAAAATGCGCCGATTAAAGATATTTTTTTCATTTTTCCTGCCTCCGAAATCTTAAATTCCCGACTGAAATCGTGTTCGGTCGCGCGCGAAATAAAACCGTCATATCGTTTCGATTTTGTTTGCCGGAAATTGCGTTTCAACGCGCGTTGATATTGACGCTCGCCGTCACGCCTTTGTTTTGCGTGACGGTCAGGATTCGGTTCGGCTCGATTTTATCGAGCGTTTGCGTCGTGCCGTCGCTCCAGCGCACATCGACGTTTTCGATTTTTTCCCCGTTTCCGAGTCCGAAGTGCAATCGTAAA
>DASVRL010000418.1:0-21579 GCA_036388635.1 Pyrinomonadaceae bacterium | reverse complement strand
ATCTTCGACATCGTAGATGCCGTTGTCGCCCGTCACCATTTTGATTGTCGTCGCGCCGTGATAGATGTTTTGTCTGACCGCCTTTTTTATTTCGTCGGGGTTATCCGCGTCGATATATTCGAATTTCCACGCGCCTTCGTGCTCCGGATTCACGCCGTTTGACTGCCCGCCGTACGGGGCGATGATTTTTCCCGCATAGATAATGGTCGGACCTTGTATCCAGCCTTGTCTGATGGCTTTAATTACGTCGGCTGTCGCGTAGTTGGCATCGTTGCCGATTTCCTTAATGGTCGTAAAACCGTTTTCTAAAAATTGCTTGGCGACCGCCGAACCGCGCAGCGCCCTGAGGCTGGTGCTTTCCGTCGAATAAATGCTTTCGAGCCCGGCATACTTTCGATGCGGGTAATTCGACGTGATGTGGACGTGGCAATCCATCAATCCGGGCAAGACCCACGAATCGGAAAGGTCGATTATTTTGTCCGTCTTGCTGAACTTCGCGTTTGCGCCGACTTCTTTTATTTTGCCGTTTTGAATAACGATGATTTGGTTGTCCAGCATTCTGCCGCTGCGGGCATCGAACATGTGTCCCGCCTTGATGACGGTATTTTGGGCGTTTGTCGCTAACGCTAGAAAAAGAAGCGTTAGCGCAATTTTTAAGATTTCCGAGACGTAGCGGTTTTTATAACCATTTATCGTTTTATTTCTGCTCATTTTTTCTCCTGGCAAATAGAAATAACGGTCAGCTTACTGCATATAAGCGAGCGCATAATTAAAAGCGGCAAGGAGGCGGACTTAGCTTCGCGGACAAAGCGGCACAGCCAACCTTTGTCTTCGACAAACTCCGGCGGCAGAATTTTGAGCGCCACCCTGGCTGTCGAGTTTTGTATCTTTTGTAAAATAAACCTTGCCCATTTCGTCTGCCCCGATAGCAGAAAGAATCTAGTAATGATTCGCCCGTTGTCCGTTGTGCAGCATCTGGAAGGTGCGCCAAGTCTAACATTATTTATTTTTTTAGGGGAGATTATTTTTAGGAGAGTTTTTTTAATCTTTTGAAATCTTTCCAGTAAAAAGAAAAGGGTCTCAAAAGCCGTACTTTTTTGAGACCCTTTTTCGTGTTTTCATCGTGTCACGAAAAAGGGTCGTTATTGAGACACGTTTTACCTAATTTCGTGTAGCGGCAATTGTCCGGATTTGATTTGCTCCTGGAGACTTTGAACGCGCATCCAGACCTGGTCTGACATCATATACTTTTGAACAATTAATAAAGCACGATTTAGCCTCCCGTTAGTTTTGGCTTCCTGTTCAATCAGTTGGATGTAGTTTGCCTCGTCCCATTTTTGTTGCCATCCTAAAATGTGTTCGAGCGGTCCGGCACCGATTTGTCCGAATTGCCATTCGGTTTCCGCCAGCGATAGCGTCAAGAGTATGAAACTCCAAAGTTTTCTAAACGAAGCATCAAAACGCATTTCGGTAACGACGAGATTAACTTCTGAAATCTCTTGCCTTTCGTCATCATCCGGAGGCTCTAATTTATTAGCCGAGAGCCAATCTTCAGCCATTCGTTTCCACCCGTGCTCACTTAATTGTTCCCAATGTTCGGTTCGTGTCATAAATTAAAAATCATTATCTGAGGGCTTCTTTATTGCAACGCGAGAGACGCATTGATTGGTGCGCTGATTCTCATTTGCCCGAGTGCCGGCGCGTCCGCGATGCCGTCAGAACGCTCAAATCAGGCAACGTTCATAAAATATATTCGTTAATTCGATTTTTCAACCTTTCTTACCAAATTATTTCAATATTTTTTAAGCGACAAAGCGATAGCCGACCCGGTGAACCGTGACGATATGCTGCGGGTTTGACGGATCGGCTTCGATTTTCTGGCGCAGTTTTACGATGTGATTATCAACAGTCCGCGTAATCGGATTGCTGTCGTAGCCCCAAACCTCATCAAGCAATTGATCGCGCGTGACGATTTCGCCCTGCCGCCGGATCAGATATTTCAGAATTTCGAATTCGCGGGCGGAAAGCTCCAATTCTTTGCCGAGTTTGGCGGCGCGATATTTTTTGAAATCCAATTTCACGTCGCCGAAAGTAAAGGTTTCGATTTCAGCGATTTGTTTTGCCGCCCGCCGCAAATGCGCCCGGACGCGTGCGAGCAGCTCCTTGATGCTGAAAGGCTTGGTGACGTAATCGTCGGCGCCGATTTCCAGACCGACGACTTTATCAATCTCCTGGCTGCGGGCGGTCAGCATTATAATCGGAATTTCGACTCCGATATTTCTTAAAGCGCGGCAAACGTCTATTCCGCTCATCACGGGCAGCATCACGTCGAGCAGGATAAGATCGGGTTTTTCGCGCGCGGCTTTTTCCAGCCCTTCCTTGCCGTCGCTCGCCGCTGAAACTTCGTAGCCTTCATATTCGAGACTGTCGCGGAGACCCAAAACCATACTCGGCTCGTCTTCAATGATTAGAATTTTCTGCAACTTTATAAATTTCTCCTGCCGTCGAGTTTGAGCTTTTCCGATTAGCCGCCGTCGGCGCAAGCGGAAGGCGGATGATAAAACGGCTGCCTTTGCCCGCTTCGCTTTCGACGGAAATTTTGCCTCGATGCGCGTCGATGATGTGTTTGACTAAAGACAAGCCCAGCCCGCTGCCCTTTACATCGTGAATCAATCCATTTCCGGCGCGGTAAAATTTCTCGAAAATCTTTTTCTGTTCGGCGCGCGGAATTCCCGTTCCGCGGTCTGTGATTTCAATCCTCAAAAAAGAGTCCTGCGTTTTGACGTCGACCGAAATTTCTTTTGTTTCGGCTGAATATTTAACGGCGTTGTCGAGCAGATTGAGAATCGCCTGAGAGATAGCGTCGCGGTCAATCGAAATTGTCGGAAGATTTTCAGGGATATTTGTTTTAAGTTGGAAACCGGAATTTATGATTTGATGCTGGTAGACGGAAATCACATTTTCGACCACTTCGCCGATGTCCGCCTCGGCAAATTTATACGCTTTGCGTCCGGCTTCGATTTTGGAAAAGTCCAGAATGTTATCGATCAATTTATTCAGGCGGCGGATTTCTTCGCCGATAATTCGATAGTATTCGCGCTTTTTTTCTTCGTCTTTGACGCGCCCGAGTTCGAGAATTTCCGCGAAGAGACTGATCAGGGAAAGCGGCGTTTTCAATTCGTGCGAGACGTTCGAGACAAACGCCGACTTCATCTGCGCGAGGCGCATTTCGCGCGAGATTGCCCGAAACGTCAGAAAGATTCCCGCGATGAGAAACAGCAGAACCAGCACCGACGCGGCTGAGCTTTGCAAAAAGCCGTCCCGCGCCAGCGAATCGAGACCGAAGTTTTTAAAGCCGATTTTCGCTTTCCAATCGGTAAAGGGGCGATTGAAATCGGATTCGATAATATATTGGTGTTGACCGGGCAGATTCGTAAAAATCTCGCGCCCGTTTCCGTCGCCGACACTGACCGCAATTTTGACGTGTTTCGGAATAATTCTATCCCGGCTGTTCAAGACTTCGGCGACGATGGGAGAAAGCATTTCGTCCCGAACGTAATTTTCACTAACGATTAAACCGGCAAAGCCGATCGGCTTCTGAGTTTCGAAATTTAAAAGCGGATAAAAAAGATATGTTTCCCGACCGGGTTTTTCATCAGTCGAACATTCCGAGCAACCGGATTGCCGGAAAAGAAAACGGCGGCTCGCGCCGAGAAAGTTTCGCATCTTTGACGCTTCATCAAAAGCGCTAAGGATTTCGCGAACGTCTGCGTTTTTCTTAAAATCCGAGTTTTTATATTCAAAAAGAATATTCGAATAAACGTAGCCGTAAGCATCTTTTTCATTCTCAACGCCCGGATTGGAAATCACAAAAATTTGTTCAACTTCCGGCTGCGTTTGCCTGACGGCGGAGAAATATTTTTCAAACTGCGCGGCGGTTTCTTTTTTTGAGAGCCTAATATTCTCCGCCGCCGGAAGCAAGGCACGATGGGCGATGTCCTCAACTTTTTCCTCCATCTTTCGCTCGACATCGAGTAAGTTTTGACGAAGATTTTCCTTATAAGCGCCTTTCGTTTTTTTCTCCAGCTCGAGCAGCGAACGATACTGCGTGTAAGTCAACAGCCAGATCGGCAGCAAAACCGCAACTGCCGCGAGAACTATCAGCTTTTTCCGCGAAGAAATTTTGAACGGCGAACCTCTTAACATAACACCGGCTTATTATACGTCCGATTATCTTCGGAGTTGTCACGAAAATGTATCTGAAATGTAAAACGTCGTCATCAATGCGAAAGTTTCTATGACAACTTTTTACAAATCTTTGGCAAAACCGTGAGGACTTTTCATAAAGCCGCGCTGTAGCCTTGAAAGTGGTGATGCAAATCATCGAGATTTTTAGAATTTAAGGAGAAATAAAATGCAATTTATCGTAAACATAATCAAGAAAAATGTCGGTCGCGAGAAAGCCGCCGATATTCGTCAAAGTAAAATCGAGTCGTCGTTCAGACGTTTAGCCAAAGCAGCAGAAACGATTCTGCCGATGCTGCTGCTGCTGTTAAGTCTGTTTGCGTCAGCCGCCATCGTTTCGGCTCAGAATAAGCCCGCCGCTGTCGCAACGCCGCCCGCTAATCCGCTCAGCGACTGGAACAGGCGCGCGCAAAGTCAGATGAAGGCTTGGCTGCTCGGTTCAGCCGAAAAAATGTCCGAAGAGAATTACAACTTTAAACCCACCGAAGCGGTTCGCAGTTACGGGCAGATCATCGGACACATCGCCGACGGGCAATACATCTTTTGTTCCGCCGTTCTCGGCGAGAAAAATCCCGGTTTGAAAATCGAGAAGACCAAAACTACCAAGCTCGAATTGATTGCCGCGCTCAAAGAGTCTTACGCGTATTGCGATAAGGCTTATAACGATTTGACTGACGCGACCGCCGCCCAATTGGTGAAGCACAACAAAGCCGAGCTGCCGAAACTTTTTCTGCTGAATATGAACATCACGCACGCCTCTCTGCATTACGGCAATCTCATTACCTATATGCGGCTGAAAAATATCATTCCGCCGTCCACGGAGAGATAAACGCGCCAAGACTAAAGTAATTGGAGGAGTGGTATATCGATGAAGTTTTTACACATTATTGCCGGAATATCGGCACTCGTTTCAGGGGCGGTCGCGATTTATGCTGCGAAAGGCGGAAAGCTTCATCGCAAAAGTGGGATGGTCTTTGTTTTTACAATGATTTTTATGTCGGCAAGCGGCGCGGCGTTGGCGATCATCAAACCCGAACGAATCTCGATAGTCGCCGGTTTGTTGACATTTTATTTAACTGTTACCGCGCTGCTCTCAATCCGGCATCGAGCGCAAAAATTTTATTGGACGGACGCTGCCGCAATGTTTATCGGGCTGACGGCGGGCATTCTCGGTTTCAAATTCGGTTTTGATGCTTTAAATAGTGTTACCGGCACGCTTGACGGTCTGCCGTCGCCGCCCGGATTTTTATTTGGCGCGGTAGCGACGCTGGCGGTTATCGGAGACTTGCGCCTGATGCGGCGCGGTATATCAGCAAAACGTCGCATTGCAAGACATTTGTGGCGTATGTGCTTTGCGCTATGGATTGCGGCTGCGTCATTTTTTCTGGGGCAGGCACAAGTGTTCCCGGAACAAATACGCATTATCCCCTTGCTTATGATTCCGCCGCTGTTGGTATTGCTGTCGATGCTCTATTGGCTGGTGCGCGTGCTTTTAAGAAACGGCGTGAGTCCGGTTAGGTAGTCATATCCTTCGAACTTCGAAAGTAATTCTTTTTCTGTTTCGGACATTTCTATAATTTCCTGTCTCAAAAAGGGTCGTTTTTGAGACTGTTCCTGTTTCAAAACCACTTTTGCAGCTATTTTAATTTCTGTGATTCTTTTGTCGGTAAAAATAACTGAATCACATAATATCCGACTGCAATAACTAAACACGAAACAGAAGCGAGCCCCACGATCAATGAATAAAATGAGTCCGGGTCTCTGGCAATGCTGCCGTCAAATAGTTGAGGCACATCTGCGGAGAACACCAATAGAACAATAAAAAGACCTATAAAGCCGGGCAATTGCCAAACAGCAAATATGCGGCGAAACTTCATTGGCATGTGAGATAACGGAATCGCTAGAATTAGCGGCAGCCAAATCAATAAAGCAAACAAAGCACATTTCAAGTGAAACAATAAGTCAAATGAGGTCGGACGACCATCAAAAGCGGCAACACGACCAGTGGTGAAGAGATAAGTTTCTCTAACTAAGAATACACCAACCAAGCAAAAGAAAATCTGTGTTGTGTATTTAGTGATTTGTTTTAGCGAAATATTGAACATAACTAAGATATTTTATCCCCTTTGTCTCAAAAAGGGTGGTTTTTGAGACACATTTTCCACTGATTTCAATGTCCCGAAAAGGGGCGTTTTTGAGATAGACTATCATCTTTTTGAAGTTTGAGACCACAACTCAAATTGATTTTTGTCCGTGCTTGAATTATTTTCCGTGCTTGAATTATTTAAGGAAACCGCTCCCCGGCAGAAGTAGAGGAAAGCTATGCAACGCGTGGCGCAGATTATCGTTTAAAGGCTTATTTTCAGCGAAAATCACATCAAATTCGCAATTTTCCCAACGGTATATCATAAAATTCCAGGATTCCACGAGAGGAGCCCTTTTTTATTGTCTGCAATGATATTTTTCGCTTTCGTCTGGAGCGTTTGTCGGTAGAAATAAAAATTATTTTTAATACTGTGTGTAAGATTTTGAGGGGAAAAGTCATATTTCTATAACAGGACGTTAAATTGACGAGAGCGGCAAAGGTGAAAATTAATTCGACTTTAGTCCGGTTCGGTTTTAGAAGCTAGATTTTTACAGTATTTGCATCCGCCATTTGACAGACACAATCGCAATTTCTTGAGGAGGAAAATATGCTAACAAAAATCACTTCGTGGTCGATTAGGGCTAGATTTCACATGAATTACATGTTGTTACTGCTGTTGGCTGCAGTTCTCTTGTCCGGCTCAGTTGAGGCAGCTAGCGTGCAGGCATCAAAGGACTGTTCCGTTTCTCCGTGTACGGTCGTAACAGCGTCCTTCACGATTATTGGCACACCGAAGACTATCCATTGGGATGCTACTTACACTGGCAGCCCAACTCAGGGTCGCAGCTTTTACTTGACAACGAACCCCGCCTCGAACCTGGCTGATATACCGCTGACCACATCGGGTCAATTATCCGGGACCAGGGTGTTGACTGCCGGGACCTATTACATAAGCATCAAACTTGCGTTGATGGGACCTGGGTTCTATTCAATCACCTATAACCCGTCGTCAACGGGTGACCCGCACATCACCACTATTAACGGAGCGCGCTATGACTTCCAGTCCGCTGGCGAGTTCATCTTTCTGCGGGATTCTAAAGGTCTGGAAATCCAAGTCCGCCACACGCCGGTCTCGACGAACGCCAACCCTGAAGACGAACGAGCCGCGTGCGTCAGTATCAATACAGCGGTTGCCGCGAAAGTAGGAAGTCACAGAGTGACTTACGAGCCGAACCTCAGTGGTGTGCCCGATCCCAGCGGACTTCAACTCCGCGTTGACGGTGCGCTGGTTGAACTGGGCGAGCGAGGTATCGACCTCGGCAACCGCAGTCGCATTACGAGAACGAACGCAGCCGGCGGGCTGAGGATCGACTTCCCGGACGGAACCTACTTGTTTGTCACGCCTGGCTGGTGGGCTGATCAGGGCAAGTGGTACCTCAACTTGGACATCGCGCCCGCAGGCGAAGGATTTGGGATTGCGGGTTTCATTGGTCCAGACACATGGTTGCCGGCGCTTCCGGACGGCAGCTCAATGGGACCGCTGCCGCAGACCTCCCACGACCGCTATGTGAGCCTTAACCAGAAATTTGCTGACGCCTGGCGGGTAACCGACGCAAACAGTCTCTTTGACTATGCACCCGGCACATCGACCAGCACATTCACCAACCGGAGTTGGCCCCCGGAGCGCCCACCGTGCGAGGTCCCAGGAACGACATCCGCGGAACCCATCGCCGAGAATCTGGCGAGAGCGGCGTGCCAAATGGCGAGAGGCAGTGAGAACGCGAATTGCGTCTACGACGTGATGGTGACCGGCAATCCCGGTTTCGCGACGACCTACGTTCTCAGCCAGAGCGTGGTTGCCGATTCGGTCAGCGAGACGATTCCGTCGAGATTAATCTGGATCCTATTAGGATTGCTTCTAGGCATCTTGATCGCGCTGTTGATTTGCCTGCTGAGGCGCAAGAGGGCACATCCGTGATAGTGATGTGCTGTTGAACGACGATGTCTCCGTGAGCGTCGCAGACGGGCGAGGCGCTTATAATCCTATTCTCTAACGAATTGGGTTCGCGCTGCACGATATGATGAAAAGAAAGAATCGAAGCTTCGGCTCGTCGCAGCCCGCAGCCGATCAGCACTGCTAACAGCGCTCGGTCGCGCACGCCTTTTAAGGTTTTCACGTCCGGAGCATTGAGCCATTTTTGAGCGTCTTCTTTGGTCAGCCAGTTGCCGGTACGCCTGCCGCGAAACGGCACGCCTTTAACTGCGCGAATCCCGTTGGCGATTTTAGAATCCAGCAAAGGGCTTTGCACAAATATTCGGTTAAAATGTATAAAACTAACAATTTACGCAGTAACTCCTGAATATTTGTGCCAAGCCGCGTCACACCGTTTTCCCGCTGCTTTAAAGCTTTAGCCGGAGCCGTCGAGTTGTTTGTTTATTTTTACAACTAGCGTCAACTGAAGAAAAGACGAGTTCCGAAATACCCGACTTATTTAGCAGAAAACTTGCCGACGCTTAATTAGTCTCTCCCTTTTTCACAAAAACATTGACATAAAATTTGAATCTGTGCTAGTTTCTTTTCAACCGACAGCAAAATCCGGTTCCTTTTGGACATGGTTCAGCAGAGAGCAGGTATTAAGATACAATAAAATACCGTATACCGATGTTCTTTAAGTGAGGTTTTTATGTAGATAAAGTTTGGAAACTTGAAAAATCTATATATTAGCTTCAACAATCTGAAGGTTTTGTTTTTATCGGGATTCACGAGCAGAGCCCTATGCTTCATATTTTCTATAATTGCCTGGCTGATTTAAGAAAAATTACCGTGCGGTTTCCGGTTGTTCTGCTTTATGAAGATTTAATTCCCGGTTTTACCTGTTCAGAGAAATACAAGATTTTAATTCCGAAGCGGATTATTCAGGTTTGAGTAATCGGCTTTTTTGTTTGTTGTCTGTTGAGTTTATAACTTTTTCCCGGCTTCTTTTAAAGGAAAAAGTTGATTTTCGGTTGAACTAAAAAAAACCCGATTGATAACGCCAATTATCAATCAGGCTGTTTGGTTCATCTGTTTGAAAAGGAATTATCCTTAAGATGGACCTGTGCACTCGCATCTTATTTCATTCCCTTTCTTAAAATCAAGTAACCGCGTGTTTAAAATTTAATTATTTAGAGAGGTTGAATGAGAAAAGCTAATACCGGTCTGGTCGTTTTTGTTTTTAAAGGTGTTTTTAGATTTGCCGCCAAGCTGCAAATTTTCAATAAACCTAAAGTTTCTTCCGCTCTTAACCGCTCGGTAGCGTTGCTCTTAGTAGCGGCATTAATGGCGCCGGTTTTCTTATTTAGTTCAAACCGTCAGGCTTTTGCCGCTCAAAATAATTTGCCTCTGGCTGTTCAAGCACCGCCCCAGGCGTTCGCGTCCGCTTCCAGTTCTTCTTTCGCGCAAATTACTTCTCTTACAAGCGGAGCGGTTGCATCAGCTAAAAACGTCTTTTCGTCTCCTTCGCAGCAGGTTGAAGGTTTCGGGATTGCCGGATCTGCCGCCAGCGGAAAAACAATCTCCGTTATCGGTTCTTCTTTTGTTTCTTCTCTAGGCTCATTTTTCGGTTTCTTCGGCACGGAAAATAATTCGACGACAAACAATCCGGGTTCGCCTCTGACGCTTCCCGCCGGAAGCGTGCGCTTTGATTTCGACGGCGACGGCAAAGCTGATATCGGCAGTTGGAAATCATCGAATCAGGAATGGAAGATTAAAAACAGCTCGACTAACAGTGTGACAACTTATGCTCTCGGAACGAGCAGTTCATCGGTCGCGCCGGGCGACTACGACGGCGACGGCAAAACCGATATGGCGGTTTTTACCGCGGGAACCTGGTTAATTAAAAGAAGTTCCGACGCACAGACGATAACCGTTTCGTGGGGGATGGCGGGCGACAAGGCAGTGCCGGGCGACTATGAAGGCGACGGCAAAACCGATGTCGCTATCTTTCGTCCTTCGACAAACACCTGGTGGATATTCTACAGCAGCACCGCAACTTATTCGGCTGCGGCTTTCGGCACCGCCGGCGACATCACCGTACAGGGCAACTACGACGGCGACAACAAAACCGATTTAGCCGTTTTTCGACCTTCGACCGGCTACTGGTACGTTCAGGGAAGCAGCGCCGGTTTTTTCGGCTTACAGTGGGGCAGCGCTTCCGACGTTCCCCTGTCGGCAGATTTCGACGGCGACGCGACGACGGATTTTGCGGTTTATCGCGGCGCGACCGGCACCTGGTTTGTGCTGAAAAGTTCGACCGGCTTTTCTCAGTATATATCACAAACATTGGGTAAATACGGAGACCAGCCTGTTCCGGCAGATTATGACGGCGACGGCACGGACGATTTCGCGGTCTGGCAGCCGACCGCCGGCACCTGGTCTATTATCAAAAGCTCTAATTCAAGCGTTGATTCATCCGTCTTGGGAGTCGCCGGGGACGTCTCCGTTCCTTCGGCATATTTGAGACAAACCAGCTACGTTTACGGTTACGATTTCGCCAAAACGCGTCTTTCGCCGAAAAACTCGATGGGCGGAACCGATTTGTATTCGAGAAATTTCGGTTGGGAAACGACTCTGGTCAGCTTGAAAGGCAGAGCGGGGCTTGATATGGAGCTCGGCATTTCCTATAACTCGCTTGTCTGGACAAAAGATGCGGCTAATAACGCAATCGTTTTTAATGTCGATAACAGCAATGTCAGTCCTGGTTTCCGCTTCGGATTTTCGACTGTCGAGCCGGCGTATTACGATAGTCAAACAAGCAAATTCCTGTATCTGATGGTGACGCCTTCCGGCGAAAGAGTCGAGTTCCGGCAAACCGCCGCTTTGGATACTTATGAAACAACCGATTCCAGCTACCGGCAATTAAAAATAAACGGTTCGGCGACGCCGAACGACCCGGCGGAGAATTTGAGCCTGACCATAACTTCCACCGATGGAATCCAGATGCTTTATGAGTGGAAAGGCGGCGCTTACCGATGCCAAAAAATTATCGACCATAATGGCAATTACATTTCCATCAATCACGATGCGAACGGGCTTCTGCAAACGGTTACCGACTCGTTAGGCAGAGTCTTGACGGTCAATTACAGCAGCGACCAATACCCGACTTCGATTACGCAAACGTGGAAGAATAATAACGGGCAAGGCTCGGACGTGCAGCATACTTGGGCGACGTTCACTTACACGACGAAACAGATTCAGACTGACTTTTCCGGCTTAACGGTCATCGGACCGGGTGATGCGTTCGCGCTCAAAGTTTTGCAGAAAGTAACATTGCCGACCGGCTCTTACAGGACATTCGATTACAACAGTTGGGGACAAGTCAAACAAGTTAACGATTACGGAGCCGATAATCATCTGCTCAATTACAAGAAATTAAACTTTCCGAATGACCAGAACAGCCCGCAATCCGACTGCCCGCGCTTTACGGAAACTCGAAACTGGATAGAAAACTTTAACCTCGTCGGCGGAACGGCGCAGGAAACGGTCGTCACGAATTCAATCACGCCAAACTACAGCTACAGTCTGCCCGACGGTAATAACGGGACGGAAACTCTAATCCAGGTCTCGATGCAGAATGACCCGACCAATCACGTTTCGAAAACTATTGTCGGCAGTTCCGGCTGGAAAGAGGGTTTACCGATTGCTTCTGAAGATTGGGCGGACGGCGCGAGCGGCGCGGAGAGAAAACGCTGGACTTGGAACAACTGGACTCAGGATGACACGAATCTTTCTTATATCCTGAATCCGCGAGTAACGATTAGCAAAGTCGGCGACGCATCGAATATCAAGAAAACGGAACTTGATTATAAAATGGCGTCGGGCAGCCAAACCGTCTCCGATTACGGATTAGTCAGCGAAACCAGAGTTTACGACGGAAGCAGCAATGCGCTGAAGAAGAAAACGACCATGCTGTATCAAACCGGCTCGGCGTATCTTTCCAGAAGAATTATCGGATTGCCGAACGAGGTAAACGCATACGGCGACGAAAACGGCTCGCTGGTACACGTTTCAAAAGTGACTTACCAATTCGACGAAGGAGATTTTACACAGGAATCGAATCAAATCGTGACGCCCGTGCAGCACGACGCCGCCTACGGCTCGTCCTTTACTACAGGCAGAGGAAATTTAACCAGCATCACGCGTCATGACCCGAGCGGGCTGACGGCTTCTTTAACCTCATCTATAAGATACGATATCGCCGGTTCGCCCGTCGCGCAGATTATGCCTTGGACCAGCAGCACGACGCGTAAAATAAGAATCGAGTATGCCGATAATTTTATCGACGGCACAAACAGGAACACTTTCGCCTATCCTAAATTTTTCATCGACGCGTTAGGCTCCGTTACGACCAGCACTTATCGGTATGACATCGGCGCTGACGTCCGTACTCAGACTCCTGCTCCCGCCGGACAAACAGTAGGCAAAATCAACGACCGCATATACGACAGCGCCGGTCGATTAGAAAAAGACCTGATAGTAAATAACGGGGCATATGTCAGGTACGAGTATGACGCCAGCCAGGTTCTTCTGACTACCTATGCGACGGTTACCGACGGTCAGGGAGAGACAAAGTCGGAGCTTTATCTGGACGGCGCGGGCAGAAAATTGAGGTCGAGAAGCGCCTTTTCATGGAGCGGGTCAAATGTGTCCACTTGGTCTGGTCAGATTAATGAATACGACATTCTCGGAAGAATAAAAAGACAGACGCCGCAAACTGAGATTACTTCAAGCTGGCAGCCGACCAACGAAGATAATCGCGGAACTAATGTTTGGTTGTGGACAAGTCAGGATTACGACTGGAAGGGTCGCGTCGTCCAAATAACAAACACGGACGGCTCGACCAGGGAAATGAATTATGAAGGCTGCGGATGCGCCGGCGGCGAGGTCGTGACCGTTAAAGGCGAAGAAATCATCGAGCGAAACTGGCAGGGAACGGCGACCAATAACTTAGGCAGACGCACGCAAAAGATTTATTCGGACCTTCTGGGCAGAAATTATAAAACGGAAATTTATAACTGGAACGGTACCGGGACGCCTTATTCAACCACGGTCAGCACGTTTAACGCTCGCGACCAGGTCACTTTGTCGCGCCAGTATGACGGCGCGTCAAGCGCCAGCGTTTATCAGGATACGACGATGACTTATGACGGGCACGGGCGATTGAAAACGCATCATACGGCGGAACAGGATGCGGGCACATCGACCGTGTTCGATTATAACTACGACGGTAGTTTACAGAAAAAAACGGATGCCCGCGGCGCGGCTTCAAATTATACATATAATGCGCGCGGACAAATGACTCAAGTGAGCTACGACGTGCCGCCAGCCAGCTATTATCCGCCGTATATCAACTATGCCGCGCGCCACGTCGTCAACAACAATTATGTGAACGGACTGAAGATAGTCGGCGGTCGTTTCGGTTCGGACACGACGGTGATCGTCAGCCAGATAAATTATCCCGGAAACGGCGCGCCGCCGACGTTCACTCAGTTGGCGACGTATAATAACGGGCAGCTGACGCGAGGAACGGAATACGGCGCGGACACTTTGACATTCATAGATTCCGGCAGCGTAAATTACAGTAACACCGGCGGCATGTACGTACACGTCATAAATAACACTTCCGCCAAAGTATCTGAAAAGGTCGGCTTGACGGCGCAGTTCGGTTCGGGTGGAAACTTTAACGGCGGCGGAGATTTCTACGGAGTTCCCCAGACCCCGACAGTCAGCTACGAATATGACGCAGCCACCAATCTTACGGCAATGAATGACGGCGAGGGGCGAATTGATTATAAATACGACGAGATGTCGCGGCTGACCTCGGAAAATCGGGATTTTAATAATATCACGAATCCTTCGTCAACCGACGGCAGCTACAAACTGTCGTATGAATACACGCTTTTCGGCGCTTTGAAAAGCATTACCGACCCCTATAACGCGCGAATTAATTATACCGTAGATAAAATCGGTCGCACCACCGCCGTAACCGGGGCGGTGGCTTACGCCGGTCTGACCAATTACGCTACCGAGTTGCAGTATCGCGCCTGGGGAGCGGGCAAACATTTAAAATACGGCAACGATTCGGTGCTGAATATTGACTATAATACGCAGTTAAACCCGTCACAATACGAGTTATTGAATTCGAGTTCGACGTCTGTGATGAAAGCCGAGTATAAGTATTATAGCGATAACCGATTGCAGTTTGTTAACGATTTGGGAAATGACCGGTTAGACCGAAAATACGCTTATGACCAGACCGGCAGGCTCACCGGCGCTGAAAGCGGTTACGCGGCAAACGGTCAGCCCTACAGCACCTCGACGACAGGTCCCTACGGATTAAGCTACGGACACGACTCTTTCGACAATCTTACGTCGCGTTATAACTACTACTGGTACTCCGGCACTCACCCCAGTTTTAACACGACCTATGTTAATAATCGCAATCAAAATGTCGGGTGGACATACGACCCGGACGGCAGGGCAATCAACTTTCAGACGCCGAATTCAAGTGGACAAAGTTCTAATAGCCGCTTTACCTATGATGCCTCCGGGCAACAGGTTCAGGGCGTCAACGACGGCAACGGGCAGCAGATTAAATGGTCTGACCGTTATTACGTGCGCTCGACCGTTTTGGGCGGGGCGGTAATTTCGGAAGTGTCTTCCGAAGTGCATCAGCCGTCAAACCATGCCGGGCTTAAATTATCGACCTATGTTTATTTTGAAGGTCGCCTGATTGCCGAACAGACGACGAACGGATTGTATGCTCAAACGCAGACCGAGGTAGTCGTGTGGAAGCAAAAAGACCCGCTTAATACCAGTTCTTACGGCGCGGCGGGACAGGTGGCGATTGACCCGAACGGCATTTCGACCGATTCGCCCAATTACAGTAATTTGAATCAATATTCAAGTTACTACAGCCAGTATTTCAACTACTACAATTACGGTCAAAATTATAATCCCTGGCAGGGCACGGGATACGGCAGCAGCAGTCCATACAGTTCCGGCGGCGGGGCTGGCGGCGTGCCCGGAAATCCGACGGTCTGCACGGTCAACGGCGTGAGCCAGCCGTGCGGCACTATCAGCTCGCACGAAGCCTCGCCCTGCCCGAACAATAACTGCGGCGCGCAATACATCACCATCAATAATCACTATAGCCCGGAACCCGGCTGGCAGCCTTCGTCGAGCGGCTTCTATTTCTTTACCGCCAACGCGGACGGCACAATCGGCTATAACGGAACCTTAAAACGCGAATTTAACGTGCGGGATGATGATGCCGACGGAGCGCCTGTCGAAAACGGATACGCTGTTTGGTATGACCCGATATTTCTGGAATTTCCTAATTTTGACGCTTATTGGGCATTTAGAGAAACTCATCCTATTCCCCCAGAAGGAAAGGAAGGCACGGTTACGACTCAAACGACCGCTAATAATCCGAATGCGAACCCATGTCCGGGACCATTGGATTATAGTAGAAATTTGACTCACATTGTTGAAAATCACATCGACCAGTTGCCGCAATATGTCGGCAGGAAAAGCGTCTACGGACGCGGTATCTTCTCAACGCCTAATCGTGACTCTCGAATACGAAGGACTCAGATTATAAATAACTTAACCTTCAGATTGGGAGGATTAACCATCCAAACAGATGCTAACGGAAGAAACACTTATGTTTATGTGCTGGCGATAGATGCACAAATTACAAATGCCGTTGAAATCTTTGTTGTCGGAAAGGAAGGCAGAGAAGGCTCTCGTCCGGGTCAGTGGACAAACGTTAATACTTTGATAGTCGGACACGATTGTAAAACGGTAATAACGTCGCATCCGGGCAAGCCCGCCTCCTGGAGGACGCCGAATCCGGTGATTGTGGGAAATCCGAAATGGTGGTCGCCGACGTGGGTTTTGCCGTTCTAGCCGGAAACGGTTAAATTTATGATGAATAGTTAGAATGCTTTGCCTGTAAAGTTTCGGAGGCGACGAGCACGGTTCGATTTTATCTTATTCGCGCGCCTTCGGGCTTTATAGGCAAAACCGGTTGAATTATGGCTTTCACCGTTTGTATCAAGAAAAATCCAACCGGGAAGTGGGACGAGAACCAAAACGACCGGCATATGGATTTTTCGTTCGACGATAGAGATTATCTCGAATTGCGCAGTCTACTTAACGTCGAAGCGCCGCCGGTGCCGGAGATAAAAGGCGAGCCTTTACACGAGTGGGACGAACGAATAAAAAACAATTATATCGCCGCCGCTAAAAAAAAAGGATATGAAATGCTGGGGCGGTTTTGGGATTGGTATGACAGCGCCGTCTATCAGCCGCAAGAGGTGAATCAGCTTCTTGACGAATGCCTGAAACTCAAGCAGGAAACCTGGAACCGAGTCCAGTTGACGGCTCTGGATAAGCTGATAGCTACCTGCCGCGAAGCCATTAAGACGGAGAGCGGAATTTTGTTCGGCAGCGATTAGCTTGATTTTATATTGAGCGAAAACATGACAGCCGGTCTCTGCAAAAGTTCTCTTGGCATAAAGGCTGTCAGGCAATCAGGTTAAATTGTGAACAGCAAAATCAGTCAGGCGATTAATCGTCTATTCCCTTATAAACGGAGTAGGCTTGCTCTATTTTCGATACAATTTTTAATTGTTACCTTACTTCCTGTCCTCTTAACTTATGAGCTCTGGCAGGAAGTCGGGACCGGCGTTCGACCGTCAGCCTGGGATGGTTCGGGGCATTTTACGCTGGCGCAGATTTACAGCAATAAGGTCTTTCCCGATACTTTCGGCTGGACAAACGGTTTTTTCGGCGGAATGCCGCATCCGAACAATTATCCGCCGCTTTTCTACTGGCTGGTCGCGTTTTTAGACCACACGCATCTTTTTTCTTTTTTAACTTCATTCAAGCTTGTTCTGGCAACGCCGACTTTACTATTGCCGGCGGCAACCTATTTTTTAGCCTGGAAAATATCAAATAGAAATCAGTTGGTTGCATTCTGTGCCGCCTTGATGGTTACGCCTCTACTGGTTGATTACCGCTTTTTTATATCATCGGGTCCGCTCGGCATAACTTATACGTCTACGTTCCTGACCGGATTATACTCGCATCCGCTCGGTTATTTGTTTCTGATTTTATGGTTCGCCGTTTATTGCGACCGCCGCCAGTCTCTGCCACGGATTGTTCTTTCCGCCATATTGCTAGCCTTGTCGCTTCTTTCCAGTTTTTTCGGAGCGAGCGTGACCGCATTGTTTATTGTGGCAACGCTTGCGTATGATTTACTGTGGCTTCGAGCGGCGGCTCGGAACCCGACAATTCGCAGGCGTTTACGCCAAAGCTTGGTCGGTCACTTTACGTCTCCGATTATCGCCGGTTGTTTGACGCTGTTTTGGCTGGTGCCGGTCGTCACCACGCAGGAATATATCGTCACCCAACCCAGCAGTATCCCGCTTAGAGAACTTATTCCGTCGGCATTAATCTTTTGGTATACGGTTGCGGGCATAGGATTCATTGTGTGGCTTCGCAGGCGCAAAACGGGTTTGACGGGAGTTTATCTGGCAGTTTGTTTTGTGTTAGCCGTGATTATCTTTTTAGCCGCCCCGTTCGCGCCGCATTGGTTTCCGCTTCATCCGACGCGCCTGCTCGCCACGCTAAACTTTTTACTCGCCGTGCCGGTCGGTCTGACGGCGGCGCTTATCTTTAGTAAATTAGCCGGCTTTCTGGGCGCAGAAACCATTATTTCGCGATTAAAGGAAAGATTCAGCGGACTTCAAAATCGCCCGGTCGATAAAACCGACGTGAACCGGACATTGGCGGCGGCGGTGCAACAATCGACTAAAGAGCTAAGCGGCTGGCAACTGGTCGGAATCGTCCTCGTTTTACTGTTCGGAATCGTTTTGGTCTTCAAAGGAATTAAACCTACAACCTATCATTTAGCTTTTTACCCGTCGGAAAACCGTGAAGCCGTCGACCCGTTGCTGGAGTATGCAAAAACTCATCAAGACGGTCGTTATCTGGTTGAAACGCCTCCTTTTAACCAGATTGCCGAGGGGCACGACGCGCGCGCTATCAATAATTTTCTGCCGATGCAGGGCAATGAAGCGCTCGGCTTGTTTTTCCGCGAGGCGTCGCCAAGCGTAGTTTTTTTTAGTCCAATCATCGATAGATTTTCCGTCCAAGCCGACCCGACCGGGATCAGCTCGATGCTTTCCGACGATATTGATTTTGCCAATCAATCCGCCGCGCTGCATATTGAACAGGCACGTCTGACGGGCGTTCGATACCTGGTCGTCCGCTCGCCGTGGACAAGAAATCTGCTGCAGGGGCAGGCTGGAATAAAATCGCGGCGTGATTTTGGCTTGTGGAGCATTTATGAATTAAACGGCGAGCCGGAACGACACGTTCGTCAGCTCGCTTATAAACCGGCGCTGGTCATCAGCAGGTTGAATCTGAAGGGACGCAGGAATAATGAATTGAATTTCGTGCGTTTTGCCGAAGAGCAGATTTACAGCGGCTGGTTTGATGTTCTGCTGGCGCGCGCCCAAGAAACAAAGCTGGACAAGCAGAAAATAGAAAGCGGCTTCGGAGCTTTGATTGTCGATACTTACGATTATGATGATGAACAAAGAGCCTTCGAACTGCTGCGCGAATTTGCGCAGCACAGGCAGCTTATTCTACTAGAGGATGATAATCCTCTTTTCCGGCGTATTCAAACGGCAGTCGCCGAGTTTCCGCAAGCTGCAATTATCAGCCGCTCGCCCGAAGAACCGGGCGAATGGCTGAAACAGGGCGCTCCGTCCCGAAGCTACGAAAACAGCCAAATTCGCCACTTGTGGCGGCAAATTCAACCGATACTTGACCGGAACAAAATTTCCTCAATCGCGCCCGGTTCGCCCGGTATTACAGGTGAGGTAGAACAAAATAAAGTTACCGTTAATTTGTCCGGGTCGCCGGCTCAGCCGGTGCCGGTGCTCATAGATATGACGTATCATCCGAACTGGCAGCGAAGCGACGAGGCTGCCGTTTATCCGGTCACTCCGTTTTTTATGTTGACCTTCGTTCAGGAGCCGCTGCAACTGACGTTTGCTCGCAAGGCTTTCGATTGGATAGGATTAATAATTTCCGCCGTAACCTTTCTGCTGCTTTGCCTCACTCTTATTTATTACTACGGTAAAGATTTCGGCAGGCGAGTTCGGCAAAATAAGCCGATTATCGCCGCGACAATCCCAGTTGATAAAGAACTGTCCGATGACTAAAGAAGAAATTAAAAACGACAAAGACAATCAGGTCGTCATTATCGGCGGAGGTCCGGCGGGGCTTACCGCCGCTTACTCGCTCTGCAAAGCCTCAGTCCCGTCGGTTGTCCTGGAAAAAGACTCGACCGTCGGAGGGATTTCCAGAACGGTAAATTATAAAGGGTATCTGTTTGACATCGGCGGTCATCGCTTCTACACCAAGGTCAAGGCAGTTGACGACATCTGGCGGGAAGTTCTCTCGGAAACAGAATTTTTACGCCGCGCCCGTCTTTCACGTATTTACTACAATAAACGTTTTTTTCATTATCCTTTACGCGCTTTCGAGGCTTTATTCAAATTGGGGCTGTGGAACTCCGGCTTGATTCTCACGAGCTATCTACGAGCGCGTTTATTCCCGAGTAAAGAGGAGGAAACCTTTGAACAATGGATAACGAATCGCTTCGGGAAACATTTATACCGGATATTCTTCAAGACCTATACGGAGAAGGTCTGGGGAATGCCCTGCAATAAAATCAGCGCGGATTGGGCGGCACAGAGAATCAAGGGATTGACGCTTTTCAGCACGATAAAAAACGCCTTTTTTAAACCCGGCGCCAAACACAAAAATACCGCAATCAAAACGTTGATAGATGAATTCGACTATCCTCTGAAAGGTCCCGGCATGATGTGGGAAAGAATGGCTGAGATACTCAGCCGCCGGAATAGCCGGATTCATCTGAATACTGTCGTCGAAAGTATTTTATGGAAAGAAAGGGAAGTGACCGGAGTCGGTGCGGTAACTGACGGGCGGCGAGAGACGATTTCGGGCACTCACTTTATCAGCAGTATGCCGATCCGCGAATTAATCCGAAAACTTAGCCCGTCCGCGCCGTCCGAAGTCATTGAGGCGGCTGACCAGCTTAAATACCGGGATTTTATTACCGTTGCGCTGATAGTCAATAAAACGGATTTGTTTCCCGATAACTGGATTTACATTCACGATAAAGAAGTAAAAGTCGGGCGCGTTCAGAACTATAAGAACTGGAGCAAGTCTATGGTGCCGGATGAAACCAGAACGTGTCTCGGATTGGAATACTTTTGTTTTGAAGGCGACGGGCTCTGGACAATGACAAATGATGAATTAATAAATCTTGGCAAGCGCGAGCTGCAAAAATTAGGTTTAGCTCAGGAATGCGACGTTGAAGATGGATTCGTTGTCAAAATGCCTAAAGCTTATCCGGTTTATGATTCGCAATACCATAAATCACTGCGGATTATTCGTAACTTTGTCAGTCAATTTGGTAATTTGCAGCTAATCGGACGTAACGGAATGCATAAATATAATAATCAAGACCATTCGATGCTGACGGCAATGCTGGCGGTGGAAAACATTTTGGGAGGAAATCACGACCTCTGGTCTGTAAACACTGAACAGGAATATTATGAAGAAGACCTCGCGAACCAGCACACAAAAACCGCTGAGATTACCACTCTATTATCAACTCAGCCTAAAGTCCCGAAGCGAAATTAACCGAATCGAATTGCTTTGCATACCTATAAGAGGTTCTTACGCCTTAAAGACTTGGTTTTTTACTTTTTTACAAATTCTATAAAACATAGCGCCGGCTACGGCTACGGGTTAATGTGAATTTAACCATTTATGCAAAGCGAGTTTTCAAGAAAATGAATCTCATTAGAGTTCATTTTCTTGAAACAATAGACAGTTTTTTGTCTAAAAAAAACTTGACCATCTCAATTTTTGCTGGAGCGCTTACTTATTTAAGATATGGTCTGTCTACCGCACAACATCTTAAGGATTCAGTTTTTTCACGAAAATTTTCTATGAAGATTTCATTCTCTTTCAGAATAATAGAAAAATTTTTATTTTCGGAGCTTTTATTTTCCTCTGGGATTCTTATGGCTGCTCCAAAACTTTCGCCTGAATCATTTATTTCACCTTCGACAGACAAACGACCATAATAATGAAAATC
>DASVRL010000417.1:0-20628 GCA_036388635.1 Pyrinomonadaceae bacterium | reverse complement strand
GAAAACGGCGTCATCCTCGCCGTTTCCGACGGTATGGGCGGCGCGCTCGCCGGCGAAGTCGCCAGTAAAATGGCGGTCGAAACTATCAGCGAAAAAATCCTGAACGAAGACCCGGAATCGACCGTCTCGCCGCACAGCGCGGGCGATTCTTTAATCGCGAGGCTTTACGAAGCGACGATTTACGCCAATCACCTGATTCACCGCGAACAGCGCACCAATCCCGAATACAGCGGTATGGGCGCGACTTTTACGGGCATCGGCGTAACCCCTGAAGCGGTCGACATCGTACAGGTCGGCGACAGCCGCGCCTACTTGATTCGCAACGCGAAAATTTATCAAATCACCAAAGACCAATCGCTCGTTCAGCAATTAATCGACGCGCAACAGATTCAGCCGGAAGAAGCGGAAACGCACGCGCTGAAAAACGTTATTTTACAGGCTCTCGGCGCGCAAAACGAAATTTACCCGGTTCCGGCGCGGCTTTACCCGCAGCGCGACGACATTTTGATTTTATGCAGCGACGGCTTGTCGAATAAACTGCGCGGCGAAGATATGCTCAGAATCGTGATGGAAAACATCAAGCAGCTGCAAATGGCGACGGCTCTGCTCGTCAAAGAAGCCAACGAGCGCGGCGGCGAAGATAATATTACCGTCATCGTCGCCAAATTAACCGGCAGCGATTTAACCGAACCGACCGAAGAAGACGTCAAACTCGAAATCGTCAATTTCAACGACATTCACGACACGGCAGACCAGGACACGGCGGAGATTGTTTAAGACAAAGGTAAAAAGGTAAAAAATAAAAAATAAAAAGCGTCTTACTTTAATTCTAAATTCGAGTAAGACGCTTTTATTTTTGCCTTTTACCTTTTACCTTTTTACTTTTCTTCGCGCCATTCCGGAAGCTCGCCGATTCTTTTTACATAAATCGAAGAACCCTGCACTCGAATCACTTCGACTTTTTCGCCTTCGGCGAGCGGCGCTTCGCCGGCTTCGGGAAAAGCCGTCCAGGTCGAGCCGTAAACTTTGACCGCGCCTTCTCTGAGAGCGCCTTTGCTTGCCAGCGTCACGGTTCCGATTTGCCCCGGCAAAGAGTCGATGCCGGTTTTTATCGCATCTTCGTCGCCGTGCGAATAATATTTCGCAAAAATCGTGCGCGAAAGCACGGTCAAGGCAATCGAAACAACCGCAAAAACCAAAAACTGCGAAATGAATCCCAGACCGAGAAAACCGGCAAGCGCCGCCGCCAGCGCGCCGATGCCAAACCAGAACAGCACGAAGCCGAGCGTAAAGGTCTCGGCGATAATTAAAATCACGCCTAAAACAATCCACAAAACCCAGGCGTATGGTTCCATATTTCTCCTCGCAGAAAGAGTTTTGCAAGCGAAGACAGTATTGCAATAATTTTACGATTTGTCATTCGATTCCGTCATTTGTCAGCGAATCAAAGCCTGTGCTAATCTTTTTTACGAGTGCTTGGGTGGCGGAATAGGTAGACGCACAGGACTTAGTTATTTGAGCATCGGAAGCGAAATCTTCCGTATGAATGGAGTCAAATTCGGTGAAACCTTTAATCTGGCAATACCGAGCTAAGTCTGAAACTTCTTTTCAGAAAAGTGTAGAGACTTGACGGCTCCCGCCTGACTGCTGACAAAATAGTAAAAGGCGAAGATAAAGTCCAGACCACAAACTGCGATTCCTGCAGGCGGCGAAAGTCGTAGCTGGTAAGAAAATCCTGTATCCTTCGGGGTGTGCGGGTTCGATTCCCGCCCCAAGCACCATTTTAGATTCAATAAGTTAAGGGCATCTTTTTAGATGCCCTTATTCTATTTTTTCCGTTTTGTCTGCCAAAGTTTTAAAATGGGATAAAGTGCAGTTTCGGCGCGACATCGTTGAATAAAAAGGCATCGTAAAACTATACGATGCCTTTTACTCAGGCAAGCACAAATTCCTTATTCAATCTTCAAAATGGACGACATCGGCGTTCCGCCGCTAACAGAGAAATTAGCTTGCTGGTTGGTCGATGCAAACCACAACCCGTTAACCGAACGGTATATTCCGGCGTCGAAAGCGCCGTCGCCGTTATAATCGCCGGGCTGCGCAAAATCCTGAAACAGACCGAAGCGCAAAACCCCGTAGGTCGAGTCGTAGCTGCGCAGGATATACCAGTTGCTTTCATCATTGCGGTAAACCGCGAGGTCGGCTTTCCCGTCGCCGTCATAATCCGCCGGAACGGGTTTGTCCGTGTTCATTCCCCACTGAACGCCGACGAAACCGCTGTCGGAGCTTCGCACGTAATACCACGTGCCGTTTGAAGGACGGTAAACGGCGATGTCGGCTTTCCCGTCACCGTCGTAATCTTCCGGCACGGGTTTATCACCATTCGCGCCAAACTGCGCGGCGGTGTAGTTTTGCGGTCCGGTAAAAAGGATATACCAGGTGCCGTCCGACGGGCGGAACACGGCGATGTCGGTCAAGCCGTCACCGTCAAAATCAGCCGGCACGGGCTTGTCGCCATTCGCGCCGAATTGAACGGAGAGCATCGACAGGTTTGAACTGAGACGAATATACCAGATGCCGGTCGGCGCGCGAAAGACGCCGACATCGGTGATGCCATCGCGGTCAAAATCGCCGGCAATCGGAATGTCGCCGAGCGCGCCCATTCCCCATTGGAAAATCCCGTTTGAAACGGCGGTTCCCTGACTCGTCCGGTAAGACCAGTTCCCGCTGCTTGACTGCCAGAAAAGATAATCGGTTTGCCCGTCGCGGTTGAAATCGACGATTTTAGTTTGTCCGGGGCGGTCGCAGACGTTCTTTTCGATAGACACCACCGCGTTGTCGAATATAGTGGGGCGCGGCGCGCCGGCGCCGACTAGATTTGTGGTGTACCCGGCAAAGTCGGTTTTGCCGTCACCGGTAAAATCGCCGATAATACTGCCGTAAATTCGGTAATTATAATTCTGCTGCGTGAAAACTCCGGAACCGTTATTGACGAAAACCGTAATCTGCGCGACGTTGCTCCGGCGATTCACAAAATCCAGTGTTCCGTCGCCGGTGAAATCGCCGATAAAAACCTCTCCGGCGGAGTTGCCGGTGTTAAAATCCGACCGGCTGAAACCGTTATTTCCGAGATTCGTAAGGAGCGAAATTTTAAGCCCCGAAACGGTCAGAATGTCAATCTTTCCATCGCCGGTAAAATCCCTGGCGTAGCGCGGCGTTTCTTCCACGCCGAGATTTATCACGTTAAAATTGGTGGCATAAGTGTTATTGCCCAGATTGAAGATTAAATTGTTGCCGCAGAAGAAGTCGGTTTTCCCGTCGCCGGTAAAATCGCCGGCGACGCTGATTTGACCGTTGCAAAGCTGGATACCGCCGCCGAAAGTGCCGTCACCGTTTCCGAAAAAAACGTTTGAACCGCTGGAGGAAGTGGTGATAATGTCAACCTTATTGTCGCCGCTGACGTCCTGAAAAAACGGCGGGTTGGCGCCGATATTGCCCATAAGCAGGCTATGCGCCGTGATCGAGCCGTTCCCGTTATTTTTAAAATACACTTGCGTGACGGAATTCATTACATAAACCAGTATGTCTTTCAGCCCGTCCCCGTCTATGTCGCCCACGGAAAATTGCGTGAACTGGAGACCGGACGGAACGGTCAGATAGATGGGAGCGGTGAAATCGCCGAGCCCGTCGCCGGGCACAATGATGATACGGTTGGAGAGATTGTCGTTGGCATTCAGGTCCTGACCGATTAAATCTAATTTACCGTCGCCGGTGATGTCTTCGGCGTATTTGAAATAACCTCTGGTCGGAAGCGTCGACGTCCTGGAGCGTTTGAAATAAACGCCCGCGCATTGCGCCGCGCTGACCGAACAGAAAGCCGCCGTAAAAAGACAAAAAACTGCGACCCGGCAAATAATGGTTTTGAAAGATTTTAGCTTTGACATGAAAGCCTCCGGCGGTTAAATTGTCGTGGGAAATTACAGGCATTATGACATAATAGAACCGAACCGCCTAACATTTTCGGCAGGGTCGTAATTTGGAACTAAATTGAAACTAAAGAAGATAATCGCGACAAGGGGAAACAAGTTCAACCCGTTTACCCAAACTTCCCTTAAAGCGGCAAAGGATTTAAAGATTTTTTGAAAGCCGTGCTTCCGGCGCGGAAAACGCTCCGACCGGTGCCGCCTCGATTTCCGCGCCCGGCGGGCGTCATTAATAAATGATTGCGGCTGATTTCGAGCGAGCAACGTTTCTTTTTGACTGCCCAAATCCGTCGTTTATCATTCCATATCGTATATTCCGTAAACGATTTTGTCGCGCAATATAAATAAATAACTTTTCTTTCCGCGCTAAACCCGTTAAAATCCTAGCGTTGCAAAATTTCAGACTCTTTTTCAACTAATGGCACAAGCTTTGCTTTTATACTTTGCGAACGCGGCAAGCGCTCGCGAAGATTGAGGTCGTATGAAAACTTTTAAGGATTTGACCAAGGTCTTTGTTTTTATCTTTTTGTTCTTTGTTATCTCGATTTCGGCGCAGGACGCGGACGACAGCATTTACACTTTGCAGGCGGGAACGACGATTCAGGCGAAAATGGACAACGAAATCAATTCCAGGATTTCGAGCGTTAACGATACTTTTACCGTTACGGTTTCCAAACCGGTCATCGTTCGCGAAACGGAAATTCTTCCGGTCGGAACAGTTATCGAAGGCAGAATAACCAGCGTCAAACCGGCTTCGCTCGCCGGCGGCAACGGAAGCTTTGAAGTCAGATTTGAAACGCTTCGTTTAATAAACGGCGCAAAGCGCCCGATTGAAGCGATTCTGCTGAATCAGGAAAAGCCGAAAAGTTCGAACACGCGCAATATTGTGTCGGTTATCGGCGCAGCGGCGCTCGGCGCATTAATCGGAACGGCGGCGAATAAGGAAAACGGGGCGCTGATCGGAGCAGGCATCGGAGCGGGCGCGGGAACGAGCGCGGCTTTGTTTCGAAAAGGAAAAGAAGCGCGCATCAAAACCGATGCGGAAATCGAGATTCGACTGAAAAGAAACGTGACTTTGCCGGTCGAGGATTATTGAAAAATTTTAACGGGTTTGGTCGCATAGGCGAAAGCTAAACGCGACCAAGTAGAAACGGCTGAGGTGAAGGGGAGAGCGCGTCAGCCGTTTCTTAATTTTTATAAACTAAAACGCGAATCAATGTTAAATAAAAAGAAAAGCGGCGAGATTAATCTCGCCGCTTTTCTTTTTATTATCTATCAAGACAATCTGAATTTATTTCTGTTGATTGATAGCTTTTTCAATCGCCTGAAGGCGTTTTTCCATTTCCGTTTCTTTGGCTTTCAGCAGATTGATTTCGCCTTTCAGCTTTTCAATCTCGGCATTTTTTTCCTGCAGCTGCGCGTCCAGTTCCTTGACCGCCGCGATTGAAACGCCCGCCAAATCCTGCACGCCGATGGAAGTGTTGCCGGTGCCGAGCTTGAACTGCTCGTAGAAATCTTCAGCCATCGGTCCGATGTGGCGAACCTGCTGACCTTCCGAGATATAATTCCACGAAGTAACCGGAATCTTGCGCAGGCGCGAAAGAACGTCGAAGCCTTCGACTTTCAGGAAATTTTCTTTCGTCAAGCGGCTCGAAGTACAGTTGAAGACGCCCGAGCCAGCCGGAAGATTACAGCCCGTCGTGCCGCCCAGATTCGTGCGGAAGCGGAAGCCGCCGGTAGCGCGCAGAGCGAATTCGTTGTTCGCCGTGTTTCTGAAAGTGTCAGCCGAAGCCTGCGCCGAACCGTCAGACCAGATGAACGTGCCGGTGAAACCGTTGTTCGAGGCGAATTTGCCCATCGCCGTCGTGTGGTCCTGGCTTGCCGTCACGTTGTAGCCGATGGCGACCGCTGCCAGACCGCGAATGTTAAAGGTATCGGTATCGCACTTGCCGTTGGCGAGAATCGGGCTGCCCGATTTGGCATTGTTACCGAGCGCGACGCCGTAGGTATCGCAAACACGATTGCCCGCGCCAGCCGAAAATCCAGCTGCGCCTTTAACCTGGTTGCCGCTGCCGAAAACGATGCTCGAAGTGCTTTCAGCAGAGTTGGTGTCGCCGAATGCCAGCGCGTAGAGACCGATTGCCGTCGAATTGCTGCCGCCTGCCCACGAGAAGAAACCGACGTTTGCGTCGTCCCATTCGTTGTCGGCATAACCCGAACGGAAAGCGCCTTTATATGAATCCCACGAAGTACGATAGCCTTTGCCCTGGAGAGGCGAAACGCCGATTCCCAAATTTCCGGTGGCGACGAAGCTGCCGTTCTGGAAAACTTTGAACCAAGCCGGAGTGTGCCCGCCCGGACCCGAACAGCAGGTCGAGCCGCCGCGCAGGTTAATCATCGGAGCCGTGCCGTTGGCGTCGCCGACCGAAAGCTGTTCGGCGCCGGGAACGAATTTCACGAAGTTTGAGTCAGCGTAAGCTTTGTTGACCGCATCGCCGGCGTTGACCGGGTTGCCGACATTGGTAATCAGCGAGTTGTTCGCCGACAAGCCGGCGTTGAAGACGTTCGCCCCGCTCCAAACGTTCGCGCCGGTCAGACGGGCGAGATTTACCGAGACGCGCGAGTCGCTGATAAGTCCGCTCGTCGCCGGGTCGTTGATAGCGGTAATGATGCTCGTGCCGGTCATATTGCCGCCACCGCCGCCGCCGCCCGCGGTTGTCATAAACGTTCCGTCCGGGAAGATAAGCTTGCTGCCCGCGCCGCTGATTTTAATGTTGCCGTTGGCTTCAAATCTTTCGGTCGGATTGACGACGCCCGCGCCGACATTGCCGTTCGGCAGAACCGTGAAAAGCAGCGTGCCGTGTCCGAGATTATTGTTGACGACGTTCTCTTTCGTATCTTTAACGATATAAAACGGCAGATTGTCGCTGAAAACGAAGCTCGAACCGCCCGTGCCGGTGGCGAGCGTCAGACCGCCGCCCGTCGTCAGCGAAGACGGTGTGGAAATTACGCTCAGGCTCGGTGTGATGCCCGACGCGCCCTGGGCAAATCGCAGTTCCGCGTTAGCGCCGTCGAGAACCGAAAACTTTGACGTCGGATTCGGATTGCCGATGCCGACCAAGCCCTGCGAATTCTCGGTAATCGTCGAGTCGCCGAGCGTTCCGGTTCCGTCCATCCACTTTGAAATGCGGTTGACAGTTCCGGTTCCCGCGATATTCGTTTCGTTGGTATTGGTCGTATTAACGACTTTGCCGCCGGTGAAATTGCCCGATTTCAGAACCGTTCCGTCCGGGAAGATGACACCGGTGACGGCAATCTGTCCTTTGTCGTCGCGTTTGACAATCGCGCCGCCGACGTTGTTCGGAGTCGCGTTATTTACCGCCTGAACGCTGTTGGAAATGTCGGTCGAAGTCTGCCCGCCGACCGTTTCAGCACTCGTCGCCGTGTTTGCTTTAATCGCATACGGGACGGAGTTGATTTTTTCGCGCACGCTGCTCAAAGGCGCGTAAGCATCGCTTTCGTTTTTGCGCAGGCTGATTTCCAGATAACGGTCTTCGCCGCTGAAAGCTTTCTCGCCGAAATCCAGACCGGCAGAAAAAACGCCGTTCGTCACCAGCGTTTTGACTTCGACGGTCGAGCCAATCTGGTTGCCGCCTTCCGCCGCATCGTAAAGCTTAAACTGAAATTGATATTCGCCGTTTTCGACGGCGGTCGCTTCGCTTAAACGTCCCTGATAACTAATGACGGAAGTCTGCCCGAAAGCCGAACCCGCCGCAACGAATAACAGAACCAATAGAATTAAGACGGTATGTAATTTCATAAATTTTCTCTCCAACTTTATGACTTTTATAAATATGTTTCGTCTCTCAACGAAAAACTTCTATCAGGTAACGCGCAAAAAATCCGAAAATGGTATCAACTGGGAAAAAATAATTTTGATTCACATAAAAATTTCGACAATTTTTGAGAAAACCCGAATTTGCCGTTTGCCTCCAACCGTGACAAAATAACTTTTTATCAAACACAATTAATTTCAAACAGTGAGGAATAAAGATGCTTAGACGTAATAAAGTGACGGTCGTCGGCGCGGGCAATGTCGGCGCGACCGCTGCGCATTGGATTGCCAGCAAAGAGCTGGCGGACGTGGTTTTGGTTGACATTGTCGAAGGAACGCCGCAGGGAAAATCGCTGGATTTGGCGCAAGCCGCGCCGATTGACGGTTTTGACGTAAAGCTGGTCGGCGCGAATTCTTATGAAGACACAGCCGACTCGGACGTGGTTATCATCACCGCCGGACTTCCGCGAAAACCCGGAATGAGCCGTGACGATTTGCTGAAAACCAACTCGGACATCGTCGGCAAAGTCACCGACCAGGTCGCGAAATATTCGCCGAACGCATTTATCATCGTCGTCTCCAACCCGCTCGACGCGATGACGCAGGTCGCGTTTAAACGCTCCGGTTTCCCGAAAAACCGCGTGATGGGAATGGCTGGCGTGCTGGATGCGGCGCGAATGCGCTGTTTTCTGGCGGAAGCTCTGAACGTTTCGGTCGAAAACGTGACGGCTTTCGTCCTCGGCGGACACGGCGACACGATGGTTCCTTTGCCGCGTTATTCGACCTGCGCGGGCATTCCGATTACCGAATTGCTGCCGAAAGAGCAGATCGACGCCATCGTTCAGCGCACGGCAAACGGCGGCGCGGAAATCGTCGGCTTGCTGAAAACCGGTTCGGCTTATTACGCGCCGAGCCTCGGCGCGGTCGAAATGGCGGAAGCGATTTTGAAAGACAAAAAGAAAATTCTGCCGTGCGCCGTCTATCTCGAAGGCGAATACGGCATCAATAACCTGTTTGTCGGCGTTCCGGTCAAGCTCGGTCGCAACGGCGTCGAGCAAATCATCGAAATCAGCTTGACCAACGAAGAACGCGCGGCGCTGCAAAAATCAGCCGGCGCGGTGCAGGAACTGATTGACGTTCTCGGCATCTAGAAAAGCGAAAATGCGAAAAGGTTAAAAGCGAAAAAGTCGGGTTGTCGAGAAACAATCAAATCTTTTTCGCTTTTAACCTTTTATTTTGACCGATTCCGTCAAAATGAATTTCGAATTCTTTCAGAATGACCGTCGCGTTTTCCGTCGAATATTAATAATCCTAAATATTTCAACACTTAATCATTTGGCACGCGCTTTGTCTAATAAACAGGAGGTCGGTCTTCTCCGACACTGCTGCTTGAATCAATTGGATTTTTTAAGTCAACACTTTCCCCCAATAGGCTAACTGAAAACTGCTCGTTCTTCCCTTTGGCTGCACAATTTATGTGCAGCCTTTTTTTTTACCTCAGTCGGTCAGGCTGACCGAACCTGATATTTCATTTTGATTGCTTCCTGTCATTCGTCAATGCGCCAGCCTTTTTCAAGAATTAGATAAATCGTTATTTTTCAATTGTTTAGCTTTATTAAAAGATTTGGCACGTTCATTGCCAATAGATTCGCGACCGATTGCGGACATTTCCGCAGCTACAAAAATTTCTTCCCTTTAAAAGGTAAATTAAAATGATGTCACAAAAACTTAATGTAAAATTGATGAGAGAAATTTCGAGATTGCTTTTGCTCTCTTTGATTTTCGTTAATGTCATTGGCGTATATTCAAATCCGAAAGCTAATGACACGGTTTCCGAAGCTTCCAGCACGCCGACACTGAAAAAATTCACTTCGGACTTAACGCGTCTGGCGCGCGAAAACAGAATAAATCAAAATGCGAACTTTGAACGCGAGGTCAGCCAGCTCGTTCAGATTCTGGCGGGCAGCGGCGCGCGCCAGCCAATCGTTCTGGACGAAACGGGCGAATATCAGGAACTCGTGGTCGAGCATCTGGCGCTGCGCCTGGCGAAAGGCGGCGTTCCCGCCGCATTGCTGGGCAAACGCGTGCTCAAGCTCGAAATCGGAAAACTTTTTTCCGAAGCCGGTTCGAACGCGCAAGCTGCCGTTTTGATTGAATCCATTATCAACGAACTCGCCGCCGACAAAGACATTATTCTATTTGTAGACGAGATTGACGGCTTTGTCGGAAACGCCGCCGTCAGCGAAAAATTAACGGCGGCTTTGCAGCAAAGCAAAATCCGTATCATCGGCGGCGGTTCAAAAGCCGCTTACACGGAAAAAATTGAAAAACAAGCCGAGCTGGCGGCATTGTTCACGCCGGTTTTCATCGACCAAAACAATAAAATTGCCGGAAACGAAAAATCTTCCGGTGAATTTCAGGGCGATGAATTTCGCGGCGACAACGTTTCGCCGGATCTGCGCGCGATGATGGCGGAAGACGCGAGCGGCAAAAAACGCGTCGACGTTATTCTGCAAGCCAAAGACGCCGACAATTCCGTTTTAAGAACGCTGCTGTCACAAGGCAAAGCGCGCATCAACGACCGCATCGGCAATAGCGATATGATGGTCGTCAATCTGCCTCTGAGCGCAGTCAATCAGCTTTCGCAGAGCGGTTTGATTAACTATATGTCGCCCGACCGCGCGGTTCAAATGTCCGGTCACGTCGAAGATACGACCGGCGTTACTTTAACGCGCGCACAGGCGGCGACGCCGACGCGTCCGGCTTACACGCTGAACGGCAGCGGCATCGGCGTGGCGATTGTCGATTCGGGCATCTACGCCGACCACAAAGGTTTTAAAAACGGCACCGCCTCGCGCATCGTGGCAAACGTCAATTTTACGAGCGGCAATACATCGGCTACCGAAGATAATTACGGGCACGGAACGCACGTCGCCGGTCTCGCGGTCGGAAGCTCGAGCATCAGCAACGGAGCCTATCGAGGCGTCGCTCCGAATGCCAATATCATCAGCGTTAAAGTTTTGAGCGACAACGGCATCGGTCAAACGTCGTGGCTTTTAAACGGTCTGAATTGGATTTTACAAAATAAAGACACGCATAATATTCGCGTCGTCAATTTAAGTCTCGGCTCAACCGCCTTTGATACGTATACGAATGACCCGGTCTGCCGCAAAGTTCACGAACTCGTCAGCAACGGCATCGTCGTCGTGGCGGCGGCGGGCAATCTGGGTAAAAACACCCTGGGAACCGTAGCGTACGGACGCATTCACTCGCCGGGCAACAGCCCGTATGCCATCACTGTCGGCGCGACCAACACGCTCGGCACAAACGCCAGAAACGACGATGTGGTCACGACGTTCAGCTCGCGCGGTCCGACACGCAGTTTTTATACCGACGAAACCGGCGAACGACACTTTGACAATCTGATTAAGCCCGACCTCGTCGCGCCCGGCAACAAGCTGGTTTCCTACAAATCCGCGAATAATTTATTATCCGGGCAGGTCAATCCGATCAGCGACCCGTCTTTGAGTCTACTCAGCGCGTCGGACGCGATGATGAATCTGAGCGGAACGTCGATGTCGACGCCGGTTGTGGCGGGCGCGGTGGCGATGCTTTTGCAGGCAAATCCGAAATTGACGCCGAATATGGTCAAGATGATTCTGCAATATACGGCGCAGCCGCTGACGAACGAAAATATGTTCGAGCAGGGCGCCGGTCAGCTTAATGTCGAGGGCGCGGTCAAGCTCGTCAAATCGCTGCGCTCGGATATGGATTTTCAAACCGCCGCGACCGGAACAAACATCGTACCGGCGGATTGGGTTGCCCCGGCGGCGGCTTCGTCCATCGGCGGCGGAAGTTTTGTCTGGTCGCAGATAATTACCACGAATTACGGTTTTATCAACGGACAAAATCTTATCTCTAAGTACCAACAGGTTTACGCCTTCGGAAAGAGCTTTAACGACGGTGTCGTTTTAAACAGCGATGAATATTCTCTGGACGCGGCAAACTATACCGCCGGTTTGACGGCTTCGCCGAACGTTATCACCAGCAACGGCGGCGCGCTCGGCAGCGGAACGGTTTATTGCGCTCTCGGCGTTTTGATCAGCGACGGCGTTTTGATCAGCGACGGCGTTTTGATCAGCGACGGCGTTTTAATCAGCGACGGCGTTTTAATCAGCGACGGCGTTTTAGTCAGCGACAGCACGCAGGCAATGAGCAACTCGATAACGGCAAATGGCGACAACACGCCTGGTATGTAGTTATTAATCCCACTTAACTAAAAGTCTAAAAAATTTAAAGAAGATTATAATGTCATACCAGATTGTTAACAGACATCCAGTCCAGAGTCTGCCTGCCGCCGGTCGAAACGGCTTCGCGCTCGCGCCCGATATGGCGCAAGTCGGCGAGTTGAGAGACGAGCACGCCGCCGAAGTGCTGGCTTTCCTGGCAATGCGCCCGGTTCATACCATTGTGATGACGAGCTTTATTAATGACAATGGATTGGTCAGCTCGCTGAATCGCGGCACATTCTACGGTTTCCGCGATACGGAAGGAAAACTCGAAGGCGTCGCTCTTATCGGGCACACGACGCTCGTCGAGGCGCGCACGGACGAATCGCTGAAGGCTTTCGCTTTCGTCGCCAGAGAAAGCGAGACGCCGATTCACATTATTATGTCGGACGGCAGCAACGCCGAATCGTTCTGGCAATATTATTCCGGCGGCGCGCGCCAGCCGCGTCTGGTCTGCAACGAATTATTATTCGAAATCGGCTTTCCTGTTATGGTACGTGAAACAACGGAAGATTTGAGACTGGCAGCCGAGGACGAACTGCTCGAAGTTGCCGAAGCCCACGCCGAGGTCGCTCTGACGGAGAGCGGCATAAACCCTCTGGAAAAAGACCGCGAAGGTTTTCTGCAAAGAACTCTGCGCCGAATCCGGCAGGAAAGAACTTTTGTCGTCTTTGAAAACGGCAAGTTGCTTTTCAAAGCCGACATTGTCGCCGAAACCGCCGAGGTCATCTACCTGGAAGGCATCTATGTCGCGCCCGACCGGCGCGGCGCGGGCGCGGGCGCAAAATATTTATCGCAACTCAGCCGTCTGCTTTTAAATCGCGTGAAACACGTGTGTTTATTAAGCAACGTCGATTTTAAGGAGGCACATTCCGCATATCTGAAAGCCGGATTCAAATCAAAAGACAGTTGCACGACGATTTTTGTTTAACAAAGAAAAACTATAGACAAATTTTTTGTTATTGCTTATAATCATCGGGAGGCTTTTTGTTAAAGCCTTCCGCATTAATCATTTGAAGCATCGGTTTTTAACTCTGAAAGCTTTCGCAAAAATTCAAAACACACTCCCGCCCACAATGAAATATTCCCGGATTGTCTAGCTGCTGCACCCGAATATGGATTCTCAAAAAACAACACGACAGTATATGCTGGCTATCATTGTATTGGGAGCGCTGTGTTTGGCTGTCGCATTATGGACAATCCCGCCGGAAAACCTCTCGCTGCAATTTATCTTTCTTTCTCTGCTGACGATCGCCTTAGGCTCGCGCATCTCGATTCAGATTCCGCGTTTTAAATCGCATATTGCCGTTTCCGACACGTTTATTTTTCTGGCGATTCTGCTGTTCGGCGGCGAAGCGGCGATTTTGCTTTCCGCCGTCGAAGCTTTTTTCTCCTCGTGGCGTTTCTGCAAGAAAAAAATCTCGGTTTTCTTTAACGCCGGATTGCTGGCGTGTTCGACGACATTTGTCGTTTCCGTGCTGCGGTCTTTCGAGATTGACGGCGCGACGGTTATTCACCAGGAAAAGCACACGAATCTGATTATTTCTCTGTCGGTAATGGCGCTGGTGCAGTTTATTTTCAATTCCGGTTTAGCCTCGATTTACGGAGCTTTAAAAAGCGAAAAGCCCTGGTGGGAAACCTGGAAAACGCACTATCTCTGGACTTCCGTGACGTATTTTGTCGGCGCGATTGCCGCCGGAATTTTAGCCGAGCTTGTTTTCGTCATCGGTTTCGGCGTGATTATCGCCGCCGCGCCGGTTATCGTTATAGTTTATCTAACGTACCGGATGTATCTGAAAAACGTGGAAATGTCGCTCGCGCAAGCCGAGCAAGCCGAGCATCACGCGTTGATTCTGGAGGAACAATCGCGCGCGCTCGCCGAATCCGAAGAACGTTTTCGCAGCGCGTTTACCTACGCGCCCATCGGCATCGGCATCGTTTCGCCCGACGGCAAATGGCTGAAAATAAACAAAGCGCTTTCGGAAATTCTCGGCTACACGGAAGAAGAATTTCTCGCGATGGAATTTCAGTCGATGATTTACGAAGAAGATTTGGGCGATACGCTCGTCAAGCTTCACGAACTGACGACCGGAAAAGTTCCCGCCTGCCAGCTCGAACAGCGTTATTTAAATAAACGCGGCGAAATCGTATGGGTTTCGTGGAGCGTTTCCACAACCAGCGACCACAAAGCCGAGCGCCCGAATTTAATCTTTCAGATTCAGGACATTACGGCTAAAAAACTGACCGAAGAACAATTGCAGTATAAAGCCACGCACGACGCTCTGACGGGTCTGCCGAATCGCGCGTATTTTATGGCGCGGCTCGAACAGGCGCTGGAAAAAGTGCGTGATAATCCGAGTTATAAAGTCAGCGTTCTTTTCATCGACCTCGACCGCTTCAAAATCGTCAACGACAGTCTCGGGCATCAAATCGGCGACGAATTGCTGATGGGAATCGCCGACCGCCTGCGAGAATGCCTGCGCCCGTCCGATATGGTCGCCCGTCTCGGCGGCGACGAGTTTACGATTCTGGTCGAAGGCAAATACGAGCCGCGCGAAGTCGTCCGCATCGCCGAGCGCATTCGCGAAAAGTTTTTAAGTCCTTTCAATTTAAGCGGTCACGAAATTTTCAGTTCGGCGAGCATCGGCATTTTGCACGCTTCGGATAAATACACCAAACCCGAAGACGTGATGCGCGACGCCGACATCGCGATGTATCAGGCGAAACGCGCCGGAAAATCGCGCCACGAAATCTTTAACCAGCATATGCGCGATGCGGTCAAAGAAACTTTGCAGATTGAAACCGATTTGCGTCACGCCATCGAAAAACAGGAATTCGACGTTTATTACCAGCCGATTTATTCGTTTGAAACCGATAAAATCGAAGGCTTCGAGGCGCTCGCCCGTTGGGAACACAAAACTCTGGGAATGATTCCGCCGAGCCGGTTTATTCCCCTGGCAGAAGAAATCGGCGTGATTGATGCGCTCGGCGAGCAAATCCTGCGCCGCGCCTGCGAAGAAGGCTGCCTGCTTCAGCAATCCGCGCCGGAAGCCGACTCGTTCGTCTTGAGCGTTAATATTTCCTGCAAGCAATTTGCCCAGTTGAAGCTGGTCGATAACATCAAACAAATTCTCGAAGACACGAAATTCAGCCCGCAAAACCTGAAACTGGAAATTACCGAATCGGTTTTTCTGGAACACACCGAGACGGCGATTCAGATTTTGCAGCAGTTGTGCGAAATCGGCATCGAAATCAATATCGACGACTTCGGCACGGGTTATTCGAATCTGCATTATTTGATGCAGTTTCCGATTACCACTCTGAAAATCGACCGCTCGTTTATCAGCCCGATTCAGGAAAACGGTCAGAATATCGAAATCGTGCAGATGGTGATGATGCTGGCGCGCAGCCTGCGAATGAAAGTCATCGCCGAAGGAGTCGAAACCCAAGCTCAATACAACCAGCTGAAAGATTTAAACTGCGAAGGCGCGCAGGGCTATTTCTTCGGCAAAGCAATGAATTTCGAAGAAGCCAGAAATTATTTCACAGAGAAAAACCGGCAGGCAATCGCGCTGCCGCCGCCGCTGGAAGAAATTTCGATTGTCTCGACGCTGCAATAAGTGTTTTAAAGCAAAAAGCAAAAGGCAAAAGGCAAAATTAAAGAACGGAAGAAGCCGCAATTAATGATAATGTTTGATTTTAATTATCAGTTATCAGCTTCTACTTTTGCCTTTTGCCTTTTGTCTTTTGCCTTATAAAATTATTTCCGCAGCCAGCCGAAAAGCCCGTGAATCGTCACTTCCCTGTTCGTTTCGTAAATGGCGCGCGTCAGCGGAATCGACATCGGGCAAACCTGAACGCAGTTTTGCGCGTTGCCGCAGTTGGTGATTCCGTCTTCCTGCATCAAGGCTTCGAGCCGTTCATCGCGATTCATTTTTCCGGTCGGGTGCATATTCTGATAGCGAACCTGCGCGATCGCCTGCGGTCCGATGTAATTGTCTTCGTGATATTGCGGGCAGGCTTCCAGACAGCAGCCGCACGTCATGCAGCGCGAGTAAGCGTAGCGTTCATCGACCGATTCCTGCGACATTCGCGGCGCCGGTCCGAGGTCGTGCGTGCCGTCCAGCTCAATCCAGACCTTTGTTCTTTTGAGATGCTCGAACATCTGCGTGCGGTCAACCACCAAATCGCGCACGTTCGGAAACTTCGACATCGGCTCTAAGGTAATCGTGTTTCCGCCGGAAGAGATTAATAAATCGTCAATCAAAGCCGAGCACGACTGTCGGACGCGCCCGTTAATAACCATTGTGCAGATGCCGCAAACCTGTTCCAGACAATTCATATCCCAGACGGGCGGCGTGGTCTGTTTGCCGTCTTTGGTCACCGGATTTTTGCGAATTTCCATCAATGCGGAAATCACGTTCAGATTTCGCCGGTACGGAATTTCAAAAGTCTCCGTATACTGCTGCGCGCCGGTTTTTTCGCGCCGCGCGATGCGAATCTCAACTGTTTTCGGCGGGTTCTCCAGCCGCTTTTTTTCCTCGTGCACGTTTGCTTCGTTCATAAATTTAACCAAAACAAATTATTAGTCTTCTTTGAATGATTCACCTTTGGTAATTTTCTCGCCTTCTTTGCGCAGCATTTCCTCGCGCCCGATGGGTTTCAGCTCGCTGCCGTCTTTTAGAATCTGCGGCGCGCCGCCTTTTTCCGTGGCGGCGGCTTTCGCTTTGCCTTTCGTGTAATCGCGTTTTCGCGGCTCGATTAAACCGATGTCCACCGCTTCATAACTCAAAACCGGCGCTTCCGCCGACCATTCGGCAATCGTCGTTTTCAGAAAATTTTCGTCGTCGCGGTCGGGAAAATCCGGTTTGTAATGAGCGCCGCGCGATTCGTTGCGGTTTAAAGCGCCGAGCGTGATGACGCGTGCTAATTGAAGCATATTCCACAATTGGCGCGCGTGCGGCAGAGCCTGCGTCGCCCAGAGATTCGAATCGTTTATCGAAATATTTTGAAAACGGTCTTGCAGTTCGAGCAGTTTTTCGTCCGTCGCCTGCAAGCGGTCGTTGTAGCGGACGACCGTCACGTTGTCGGTCATCCATTTGCCCATTTCCTCGTGGATTTTGTATTGATTTTCCGAGCCTTCGTTTTTGATAATCTGCTCGTTTATTTCCTGCTGGCGCCTGAGTTCGGACGAATGAATCCCGTTTGTTTCCGTATTGCCGCGCTCGACGTTTTTCGCGTAATCGATCGCCGACGGCGCGGCGACGAAACCGCCGTAAACGCACGAAACCAGAGAATTTGCGCCCAGCCGATTGGCGCCGTGAATCGAATAATCGCATTCGCCCGCCGCAAACAATCCGGGAATATTCGTGCGCTGCTCGTAATCGACCCACAGCCCGCCCATCGAATAATGAACGCCCGGAAAAATCCGCATCGGCACATAACGCGGGTCGTCGCCGACGAACATCTCGTAAATTTCCAGAATCGCGCCCAATTTCCTCGTCAAAGTTTCCGCCGGAATGTGCGTCAAATCCAGATAAACCTGATTTTCGCCGCCGACGCCGAATCCTTCCAGACAAATCTGGAAAATCTCGCGCGTCGCGATGTCGCGCGGCACGAGATTGCCGTAAGCCGGATATTTTTCTTCGAGAAAATAGCGGCGTTCGGCTTCGGGAATGTCTTTCGGGCTGCGATTGTCGCCCGGATTGCGCGGAACCCAGACGCGACCGCCCTCGCCGCGCGCCGATTCAGACATTAAACGCAGCTTATCTTCGCCCGGAATCGAAGTCGGGTGAACCTGTATAAATTCGCCGTTGGCGTAGCGCGCGCCCTGTTGATAAGCGGCGGAAACCGCGCTTCCGGTGCAGACCATCGAATTGGTCGATTTTCCGAAAATAAGTCCGGGTCCGCCCGTTGCCATAATCACGGCGTCGGCTTGAAAGGCTTTCAGTTCCAGCGTTTGCAGGTTCATCGCCACCAGTCCGCGACAAACCTGGTGGTCGTCCAGAACGAGCGACATCATTTCCCAGCCTTCGTATTTCGTCACCTTGCCGGCTGATTCCCATTTGCGCACTTGTTCGTCCAGCGCGTAAAGCAATTGCTGTCCGGTCGAAGCGCCCGCAAAAGCCGTGCGGTGATGGAGAGTCCCGCCAAAACGCCGAAAATCGATCAAACCTTCGCGCGTCCGCGAAAACGGCACGCCCATACGGTCAAACAGGTAGATGATTTGCGGCGCCATCTCGCACATTTTTTGCACGGGCGGCTGGTTTGCCAGAAAATCGCCGCCGTAAACCGTGTCGTCAAAATGTTTCCAGGGCGAATCGCCTTCGCCTTTGGTATTGACCGCGCCGTTAATGCCGCCCTGCGCGCAGACCGAGTGCGAGCGTTTAACGGGAACGACCGAAAACAAATCGACATCGTGACCGGCTTCGGCAATTTTCATCGCTGCCGCCAAACCCGCCAAACCGCCGCCGATAACGGCTATTTTGATATCTTTTGAAGCCATAAAATTTAGTTGGTAACTGATAACTGATAACTGCCAGTAAAAACAAATAAAACTACCGGTTATCAGTTATCCACTTTCAGTTAGTTAAAATCTGCGCGGAGCGCTCGGTTCGACGATGCCTTTCTTTTCCGCTTCTTCGCAAAACGCTTTCGGCAATAAACCGCACGGCTTCACGAATGCGATTGCCGCGTTTATGCCGACCGCCGACAGAAAAATCGCCAATCCGATCGAGGCGTAAAGCGCCATTTTCTGCGCTCTTTCGCCGATCAAAATTCCCCAGTCGAGCGCAAACAGCCAGAAGCCGTAAGCCAGATGCCACGCCGTCGCGACGACGCCGAGAATATAAAAAATTAAAATGGCGACGTTTTGAAATTCGGCTCTGACGATATTAAACGCCTGTTCGGCATTGCCCGCCACCGGATTTCCGTATGATTCCAAGCCCGGAATCAGCCCGAAGCGCAGATTCAAAATATGAAACAATAAAAAGAAGAAAAGAAAAATGCCCGTCACGCGCTGGAAAACGTAAAACCAGTTGCGCCCGTAACCGTAGTTGCCGACATTGGCGCGCGCTTCCGCCGAGATAAAAACGCCGTAAACCGAGTGAAACAAAAGCGGCAGAAAGATGCCGAAAATTTCGACGAACAATAAATACGGAATGTGGTGAATATCGGCGACCGCATCGTTAAAAACCTTCGCCCCGCTCATCGCCTTCGAATTCGTAAACATATGAACGAAAAAGAACGCTCCCAAAGGCACAATGCCGGTCAATTGGTGCAGCTTTCTTAAAATGAAAGTCCTGCTGATTTTGATAGCCATTTCCCAAGCCTCGATAAATTTGAATCGCGAATATTGCTGCGTGTCTCTAAATTTTAGATTCTGAAACGCAAATCGGCAATCCGCAATCACATATTTATCATCATATGATTTTCGATTAATAAGATAAAATGAATTCTCTTGCAGAAATTGTGTAGAAAAACTTATTATTACATTGAACGTTTACCATTTATTATTTATCAGGAGAATTCCACGCCGCGGGTAAATGATAAATGTTCAATGATAAATGAAAAATGCATATTGAAACCTTAAAAGTATTTTGCGACCTCGTCGATACGCAGAGCTTTTCGCTGGCGGCGGAGCGCAATTTTGTTACTCAATCGGCGGTCAGCCAGCAGATTCGCTCGCTCGAAGACCGCTTTAAGCGGCGACTGCTGGAACGCGTGCGCGGGCGGCGCGAAGTCCGCCTGACGACGGCGGGCGAAGTTTTTTATCGCGAATCGAAATCGGTTCTGGCGGCTTACGACCAGCTTCAGGAAAGTATGCGCGGGCTGATCGGCACGATCAGCGGAACCGTGAAAGTCGCCACCGTTTACAGCGTCGGGCTGCACGAATTGCCCGTCAAAGTGCGCGATTTTATGTCGAAATTTCCGTCCGCCAAGATTGATTTGGAATATTCGCGGACGACGCGCGTCGTCCGCGACGTGCTGAGCGGCATTGTCGAGCTGGGCGTCGTCGCTTTTCCCGAGCCGCGTCGCGGCTTGACGATTACGCAGATGCAGAGCGACCGTCTGGTTTTGATTTGCCCGCCCGACCACGAATTTGCCGAGCGCGAGCAGATTAAATCGAAAGAGCTGAAAGGACGCGATTTCGTTTTGTTCGAGCGCGACGTTCCGACGCGCAAGGCGACCGACAAAATTTTAAAATCCTACGGCGTCGAGGTTCGCAAAGCCGCCGAGTTCGACAATATCGAGACGATAAAACGCGCCGTCGAGGTCGGCTTCGGCTTGGCAATCGTTCCGCAGCCGTCGGTGATGGACGAACAAAAAAACAAGCAGCTCGCCGTCGTACAGCTCGCCGAAAAAGAATGGGTTCGTCCGGTCGGCGTGATTTACCGCAGCGACCGCCAGCTTTCGATTGCGGCGAAAAAATTCGTCCAGCTTCTGGAAAACGGCTTGCTGAAAATTTAAATCGCTTGAAATCGGGCGAGTACGCATCTTTTCTATTCGACAACTTCGGATA
>DASVRL010000416.1:0-6639 GCA_036388635.1 Pyrinomonadaceae bacterium | reverse complement strand
TCTCCATAATTTCCGTGCATAAAGCTCGAACTTGATTGCTCGGCTTGACTGCGGTTCGAGTTCCGAGTTCGACCACTCCCATTCCGCTTGAAACCGCATCCTGAAACGCCTGATACTGACCGAGCCTGGATTTTAATAATTTGAAGTCCTCCCACTGCTCGAGCTGTTCCGAAACGGTTTGCCCGAGAACGGTATGCTCGTTTATGCCGTTAATTAAAATGGAAACCTTAAGCTCGTCGTTTCTTTTCATTCCCAATGATACGATTTTCAAAAACTGAATCGTTGATTCGATGTCCAACTCGCTCGTTTTGACGGGAACGAGCAGAAAATCGGCGACGGCGACCGCGGCGTGCGCTTCGTCCGTGATCCGCGCTCCGCCGTCAATCAAAATGTATTCGTATTTGTCGCGCAGCCGATGCACGTTCCTCAAATTCTTTGCCGGTAAATGCGTTACCTGGACAAAGGGCAGTTCACCGTTTTCGTTGACCTGCTCGCGCCGCGCGCTCCAGACCATCGCCGATTGCTGTTCGCCGTCCGAGTCTATTAACAACACTTCGTAGCCTCGGTGCGCCAACTCGACCGCCAGATTGGTCGTGACCGTACTTTTTCCCGCTCCGCCTTTCTGATTGGAGACCGCAATTATTTTTGCTTCTGGTTTGCTCATTTAATTTTTCGGAAGAATTAATTTGATACTAAGAATATAGCTTTCTTATTTATCTTATAAAATACCTAATATGTCAATAAAGTAATAAGATTTATTAAAAAATAATGATTTACTTGGATAAAAAGTAAAATAAACAATTAAATAGTTATCTAAAAAGAAAGAAAAGAAAGAAATTAGAAAAACAATTTTCTAGAAAATTGTTTTTCTGGAAAATTAAACATCAGGAAAACAAAAAAGTCGCTAATATTATACGAAATTGTAGGAAATGTCTGAAGAAAAAGCCGCTCGAAATGTAAGACAAGCTATCACGAATTTGAAATTGCTCGTCGCGTCGGGCAATTTTCCAAACAATCATCAACTATTGGAAATATGCAGTGCATATGGCATTACGCGAGACTCTCGTCAAACTCATTGAAAATTGCTTTCCGACCGCGCTTTACCAGGAAGTAGCTGACGAGATAAACGAAAAAACGAAATACGAACCGCTCTTGAATGATGCCGGCGAGCAAATTCACTCGAAAGCCGCGCTCGAACTAAAACAAGGACTTCTTGACCGCCTCTTGACTTTGCAACTGCCGGAACATCCGCTCGATCAGCTTATCAATCACTTCGGAGCAGAGAACGTGGCGGAGATGACGGGGCGTAAAAATAGGCTCGTCAAACTCTCGAACGGCGATTACGCTTACCGCCCGCGCGGGATAGCCGGCGTTCCGCAGCGGCAAACCAATCTCCACGAGCTTCAGAATTTTCAAGGAGGGCGCAAGCGCATCGCCATTATGTCGGAAGTCGCTGCCGGTGGCGGCGACTTCCTTCATTCGGACGTCGCGCCGTCAACCGGCAGCGGCGCGAGCATATCGCCGCCGAGCTGAAATGGTCAGCCGACAAACAGCTTCAGGATTTCGGTCGGTCGCACCGCAGCAATCAAGCCTCTCCGCCAGTTTACATTTTGGTTTATACCGAACGCGGCGGCGAGAAACGCTTTTCGACTTCGATTGCGAAGCACCGGCGCGCTTAATAAAGGCGATCGCCGGGCGAATCAAATCGGCGGTCTTGAAAGATTCAACCTCGAATCGAAAGAAGGACGAGCAGCTTTGAAAATCGTCTATGACCGCATTCTGAATGGTTTTCAGATTCCTGGGCTAGATGACGTAAAAATTGCTCTTTCCGATATGGGGTTGTTAGTAAAAAGCGAATCGGGTGAACTAACGATTTCTGACGGCGAAAAACAAAACATCGTGCGATTTTTCAATCGCCTGCTCTCGCTTGAAGTTAATCGTCAAAACGCGCTGTTCGAGTATTTTTACAAAACTTACACGAAGACCATCGAGCATCTGAAGACTTCGGGAAAATATGATCTTGGACTTGAAGACATCAAGGCTAAATCGGTAAAATTCCGCCGCGAGCCACGACAGATTCACCGCGACTCAATCACGGAGGCGGCGACGCATCTTTACGAGCTTGAAATGATTGTGCCGACGAATCCGGCGCGTTTTGACGACTTAGAGAGGGAAGAGCCTGCTTTTACCGGAAACTCGGCTCAGAAGGCGCGGAATACGTCGCGGCGCGTGCTTCCTTGATTCACACCGACCCGGAAACGGGCAAAAGCCGCCAAACTTACGCGGTCAGCCGCTCTTCGGGCAGAAATCGGTTTTATCTGGACGAGGCGGAACTCGCCGCCCGATACCGGCTCGTGCCAAAGTCGAAAGCAAAAGACTGGTGGGACGGGGAAGCCCGAAAAATCCCGCCGTTCGTGAAAAAAGACGTTTTTCTCCTTAGCGGCGCGCTGCTTCCGATCTGCAGGCAAATCAAAAACGTGCGTGATGCGTCATTCAAAATCGTTCGCACGACGACCGACGAAGGCGTGCGGCTCGTCGGTCTGCAAGTGCCGAAAAATACGGTCAAGGAAATCACCAGACTTTTCGACTGCGCTTGGCAACGGGCGGAAACGTCCGAAGAAATTTTTCAATCGGTGATCGAAGTCCGCGAGTCCTGCGAGTTCGTCGAAAACATCCGGCTGAAAAACTCGAAAGTCTTCGGCGATTATTACGTTGAAGTCGTGACTGCTCGCGCGACACATCTGAAAAAATTTCGCGCTCTCGGAATAAGCAGCATCACACCTGGTTCGGCGATTGGCTGATAAAATGGAGGCGAGCCAAAACATATAGCAATTATGAACACGCCAAACAAAACGGATTTTATACCGGAAATCGCGCCGCAGGACGCCATCTGGTCGCGCCCGACACTTACGAGCCGTACCAGAACGACGAGGAAGACCGGCTGCACGAAGAACGCCTGAAGGAAATCGAAGCGCAAATAAACGAAAAATTCAGCGCGCCCGAACCGGACGACGAGCTTGGCGAGTTGCCTGCCGTATGACGCGGAAGCCGACCGGAAACGATGATTGAGCTCGAAAAAGATTTCGACCGCGTGTTTCTGGACGCCGCCGGGCGCGGGCGGATGCGATTGTTTTAATACCTTAGGCGCCCGGCAAAAGTTCTTGTAAATCCTCAATTAAAGCGGCGAGATTTTCCGGCGGAATCGAAAATCCCGTCGCTCTCGCGTGCTGCCTGACGCGCAACACGCCAACCGATTCAAGATCGGCGAACAACTGTTCGGCAATCGCTCCGGCTTCTATGATTTTCGGCGCGGCGCGAAAACGATTTCGCAGTTCGACAGCCTCCTTCCACTCTTTTTCGGTCATCATTCCGACGACGCGGTAAATGTCGAAAGCGTGATACGCGCCGAAATCTTTGTCCTCGTCTTCGAGGCGGTCACGGAGGGCGAACAGTTTCATCACGAGGTAGGAAAACGGGTGCGGCAAATAGATTTCGAGCGGCGTGGCGCCCGTTTCGGAAATATCAATCGGTTGAAGATTTTCTTCGAGCGTCACCGCTTCTTCGGTCAGATAGCCGTGAATGTTTTTCGCCTTTTTCGGTCTGATGCGCGGGCGACTGATTTTCACCAAGCCGCGCCCCGCTTCGGTTTCGGGCGGCGCGGCGAGCAAATCAATTTTGATCGGTGTTTCCATTGCTTCAAAAACGACCGGAAGAATAAATTGGAAGAATTTCGCAAGCGGAACGAATTCTAATTTTTTGAGAGCGTCTCTTATCTTTTCGATTTTTTCCGCGCTGGTGATGATTTCCGCACTCAAAAATAAATCCAGGTCGTTCGTCGAGCGCGCTTCGGGAATCTGCTCGAATCTCGTCGGAACTCCTGTCCGGCGAATGTATTCAGTTCGCAAAACCAATCCGTAGCCGCCGCCCAAGATCAATTTTATGCCATCGTTTTGAAGTTCCAAAGCGAGCAGTCGTAATTGCTCGCGGAGCGGGTCAGGTAATGTCATATTTCGCTTTGTTTAGTTCGAGTTTTTAATATTTGAATTCGAGCAGTCTTTTAATCATCGAATTTGCGCCTTCCTGCTCGCGCTTGCCTTCGATTGACAGTTGCAGAAAGGTTTCGAGCGGAGAAACGAGATAAAGGTCTTTATCTTTCCGCCGGTCAAAATAAACAGTCGGTTGATCAGTTTCAAGCAACGTCATATCCGGGAAACGCCCTGTTTCAGTAAAATCAACGCCGTCTAATAATCCGTTAATTGATTCGGCGTAGATTTTTACCGGCGCGACGCCCTCGGCAAGCGCGGCGAATCTTTCCGGGTAATGCCGCGCATACAAAACTTTTCTACTTTCGGCATTTTCCGACAACCGTTTTAATGACAGAGATAAATCTGCTGCGCATTTGACGCTCAAAGTTCGGCGCACGTCCGGCGGACGGTAGTTTTTCAGAAGCGAGTCAAGCAGTTTTTTCGCTTCGACCAGTTTGATTTTCTCGTTTTTGCTGACGAGCAATTCTTCCTCTAAAGCCTTCAGCACTTTCGAGACGGTCGAAAAAGTCGTCCGCCCACCCCGCTTTGTGATTTCCTCTAAAACTTCGCCGACGCCTTCGTATTCGGGTTTCGCAAAAAACACCCGCGCGACGAGCGAACTCGTGCCGCGAAAGATGTTCTTGATCGGCGCGTTCGAGAGGAATTTGTTTTTCTCACCCGTTCGATAAACGAAAAGTCTATCGGGAATGACGACCACGCCGTTGCCGGACAGATCAATGCCGCTGATTTCCGCCTCGGTTAAACGGTTCAGCGTTTTCTCGCTTAAATAGGGCGCGATAATGAGCGGGTAAAAACGATTTTTCCCGCGCTGCTCGCCGCCGCTCGCCGTCGCGTTCGGATATTTTTCAAGGCGCAGAATTCTCGTTTCGATTTGCTTCGGCGTCGCCTGTCCCAAAATCTCAGCGACGAACTTTTCCGCGCCTGTTTTCCAAGTGATATTGAGCAGCACATCGCCGCTTCCGCCGCCCCCGTTGCCCGTCGGCTCGCTAGCCGCCTTCGATGCTTGTTTCAGAACCGTTATCTTAAGCGGCTCCAGTTCCAAGCCCTGAATCAAATCTCTTATCTTTTGCTCGGTCAGTCGCTTTCTCATTTTCCTATTTTACAGGATTTTCTTGTTTAAGAAAATCGCAAATTTCAGGAAAATGAGAAACGAAATTCTCTGGCGTAAAAGATAGCCTAATAAAGAGACCGAAGGCGTGCTCCGAAAAAGAAGCGGTCGGCAAAGAGCGAAATTACGGAGGATTCTTCGCAAAAAAACAATGCAGACATTACAGGCAGGTTCTTTTCTAAATCTCGAAAACGCTGACACAGTTGAGGCGTTAAAACACACCGCCCGCCGTTTAGCCGAACATACGGCAACGGTCGTCAAGGAAAATATGCCGCCCGCCGCGCTCAACAATCCGGCGAACGATTTGTGGCAAAAGGCGGAATATGTCGCGCGCGAAACCGAGCGGCGACGGCTTCAGGAAATCTTCGTCGAAAATTTCTGCGAACGATTCCGCGAGTTAAAGCCCGAAGTTTCGGGAGCGGCGATTCCGAGCTTTGAAACTCAGCCGGAAGTTTAGCCGGCAAAAGACATTGATTTGGTTGAACAATCGTCCGCGGCGATTGAAAGCGTCTCGACGCCTGACTCGTCGGCGGAAAGCACAACCGAAGTTGAAGGGAAAAAAGACGAATTTTGGGGCTTCGTCAAATCGGGCGAGCCATTTGTCGAATCGCCCGCTACGGAAACTAATGCAGCGACGACAACAACGGCAATGCGAGGCGCGTCGGAAAAGACCGAACAGGAAACGGTTAAAGCCGCGCCGGAAGCGGAGCCGGTTACCGGTGAAAAAGTTTCGACGGAAAATCCGAACGAGATAAAACCGCAATCAACCGCCGCGCCTGTTGCGGATGCCAAAGAAAATACGCCTCCGGCACCGGACGCGGTTAAAAACAATTCAACCGCTCCGAAATGCGAGCAAGATTCCGAGGAAGAGCGAATATTAAAAGCGTGGAGAATTGAAACTTATTCACTATCCGAGAAGTAACTTTTACAAAGGAATTCTTTGCCCTCTCGCACAAATGCCGATTTTTACATTCAAAAAAACACAATCTTGAAACTGATTGTAACGTGATTGAATGTACGCGAAATTTATCACCGCTGTTATCTCGTAAATTGATTGTTGCGGCAAATGAGTAACTTGCCCGCAAAAGATTAAAGTAAAGGTTTAAGAATTTTTAACCGTAGTTCAAGGGAAGTCTTGTCCGTAGCTGAAGGGAAGTAAACACCGTAGTTCGAGGGAAATAAAGCCCGCATTTGAAGAGAAATGTTAACTTCCCTCGGCAAAATCTGACCGTAGTTCAAGGGAAATTCAACCGTGATCGACCGTAGCTCAAGGGAAGCAGTCACCGTAGTTCAAGGGAAATAACCGTAGTTCAAGGGAAGAAACGCCGTAGTTCAAGGGAAGTTTGACCGTAGTTCAAAGGAAGCGATACCGTAGTTCAAGGGAAGCAATACCGTAGTTCAAGGGAAATCAAACTGCCTTTATTTATTTGTAAAAGCAGGATTTAAGACGATTTTCACAGGCTTCCGACTTGTTTTAGACAATAT
>DASVRL010000415.1:0-3151 GCA_036388635.1 Pyrinomonadaceae bacterium | reverse complement strand
CGAATCGCTGCTTGGTTATAAAATTTCCTTTCCTGTCGATATAGCTTCTATAACCGATCATATCGTTAATTATTTTTCGCTTCTCGAAATAAACTCCGACTTCCGCGATGCCCTCGCTAAAACCCGAAGCCGAATAAAACTGCGGCTTGATAACTATCTTTCCCGTTTCGTCGATGTAGCCCCATTCGTCGTCGATTAAAACCGGCGCCAGACCTTCGCTAAACCACCTTCCCTCGTCAAACTGCGGCTTGATAACAATTTTGCCCGTATTGTCTATATATCCGGTTTTTCCGTCCCGCTCGATGGGAAAAAGCGCTTTGCTCTGAGCCAAACACAAGCTCGACAAAGACCAAGCTAAAAACGAAACCAGCAATAATTTTTTCATCTAATCTCCAGAAGTTAAATTCACATTTATGATGTCTCCGATATTTATTTCGATAGCCTCAGCCTGAAATTTTTCAAAAAAAGCGGCGGTCAATTTTGCAACTGACCGCCGACCGCAAATCTCTAAAAACCGGGATTAAATATGAATCGTCAAATCGTGAACGCCTTCCGCCGCTTCCATCACGGATTCGCTGACGGTCGGGTGCGCGTGGATTGTTCTGCCTAATTCGTCGGCGGTAGTTTCAAGCTGCATCGCGACGCAGGCTTCGGCTAGAAGTTCCGTGGCGTGCGGTCCGATGATGTGGACGCCGATAACTTCGTCGTATTTTTTCTCGCTGACGATTTTTACAAAACCGTCGGTTTCGCCTAAGATTCGCGCTTTGCCCGATGCCGAGAAAGGGAATTTGCCGACTTTTACGTCGTAGCCTTCTTCTTTGGCTTTGGCTTCGGTCAAGCCGACCGAGGCGACTTCCGGGTCGCAGTAGGTGCAGTTCGGAACCAGCCGGTGATTAATCGGCTCGACCTTTTTACCCGCGATTTTTTCGACGACCAGAATGCCTTCTTTCGAGGCGAGATGCGCGAGCCACGCGGTATCAATCACGTCGCCGATGGCGAAAACGTTCGGCTCGTCGGTTTCGCAGTATCCGTTGACCTTGATTGTGCCGCGCGGGTTGACGACGACTTTGGTGTTTTCCAAGCCGAGTTTTTCGAGATAAGGCATCCGCCCGACGGCGACGAGAAACATTTCGGCTTCAAAGCTGACGTCTTTGCCTTTCGAGTCTTTGCCGGTCGCTTTGACGCCGGTTTTCGATTTTTGCAGTTTATCCAATTTTATTCCGGTTTCGACTTTGATGCCGCGTTTTTTGAAAGCGCGGGCGAGCTCTTTGGAAACTTCGGCGTCTTCGACCGGCACGATTCTGTCCATCAGTTCGACGACGGTCGTCTCGCAGCCGAAGCGCGAATAGACGGAAGCGAATTCGACGCCGACCGCGCCGGAGCCCATCACCAGCATCGACTTCGGAACGCGGTCTAGCTCCAAAATCTGGTCGGAATTGACGACTTGTTTGCCGTCGACTTCAAAGCCGGGAATCGGGCGCACGACCGAACCGGTCGCGATGATAATGTTTTTCGTGTCAATCGTTTCTTTTTTGCCGCCGTCGAGCTCGACTTCGACTTTGCCTTTGCCGGCAATTTTGCCGAAGCCGTTGAAAACGGTGATTTTATGCTTTTTCATCAGGTAGGAAACGCCCGCCGAGTTTTTGGCGACGACGTCGCTTTTGCGTTTCTGTACCTGCGTCCAGTCAAAACCGAGATTTTCGACCTTGATGCCCCAATCGGCAAAATGTTCGGCTTTTTCATACAGATGCGCCGCCTGAAGGAGAGCTTTGGTCGGAATGCAGCCGCGCAAGCCGCACGTTCCGCCGAGGCGCGCATCTTTTTCCTTTTCGACTAAAGCTACTTTTAAACCTAACTGCGCTCCGCGAACGGCGGCGACGTATCCGCCGGGTCCCGAACCGATAATCGTGACGTCAAATTGTTCTGCCAATGTTTTAGACCTCTTCCATTAAAATTTTATAAAAACTGCGAAAGAATTATTATAGGAAGTTATCCGGCGACAAGCTAGTTAAGTCAATTACGAATTACGAAATTACGAATGACGAATGAAAAGAAGCTGACCTTTGAGCTTTGTTCGGCTCAATCCGCAATGGTCAAAAATCAATTATTCGTAATTTTTAATTCGTTATTGATTTTCTCTCGCCAAAAAATAAAACGCGCCCGAGCAAATACGGCTCAGGCGCGTTTTGTAAAAACGATTACGGATAAAACTATTTTGCCGTCGGTCCTTGTCCGAAGATTGCCGCATAATCCTGCATCAGCTTCTGGAATTTTGTCGCGCCGTCTTTGTCCTGCGCCAGTTTCATCATATTTTTCGTCGAAACGTCGGTCAGAGCTTTCATATTGTTTGCCACGCTGTCGTTCAGTTTCTTCTGCGTCGCTTCGCTGACCTGCGCGCCGCGCGCGTCCTTGATGGCGTCCCATTTGGTTTTCAGGTTGGCTTTTTTCGAGTCGAAAGATTTTTGCGCGTCGTCGACGCCCGCCGCCGTCGGGTTGGCGTCAATCTTGGTCGTGATATCTTTCATTACAGAGTCGTTTTCGGTAATAAACGCTTCGACTTCCGCATCTTTACTGCATCCGCTCAATCCCAGACAGAAAACTGCCAATAATATAAATACCGTAACTTTTTTCACTTTTTATTCTCCAGATTGTATTTTGATTTTTAGAACCTTATGCTTGAAAGACGGAATCATAACAGACTTTTGCGAAAATTATAATAATTTATGGAACATTCTAAAGAATTTTTAGCTTTAGCCGAAGATGCCCGGGCGCGCGTCAGCGAGATTTCGGTCGAAGACGCGCGGGCGAGAATGAAAAACGGCGCGACGCTCGTCGATGTCCGCGAGGACAACGAATGGAACGCGGCGCATGCCGAGGGCGCAATTCACCTCGGGCGCGGCGTGATTGAACGCGACATCGTTCATCAAATTCCCGATAAAGACGCCGAATTAATTTTATATTGCGGCGGCGGTTATCGCTCGGCGCTGGCGGCGGATAATTTACGGAAAATGGGTTACACGAATGTTTTTTCGATGATTGGCGGCTGGACGGCGTGGAACGAAAGGGAAAAGGATAAGGGATAAAGGATAAACAAGAAAAAGGGAACGCTCAAAAGAGTCGAAGGCGAATTTCACGAATAAAAATTTATTCG
>DASVRL010000414.1:0-2742 GCA_036388635.1 Pyrinomonadaceae bacterium | reverse complement strand
TGAAATATCCCCGGAATCATTGCGCGAGCGTGCTTCTGTGATAGTTATCGGCAGCAATGCGAAAATGTTCCCTCAACCGGGGAATTATTATTAAATTTAAACGCCGACAGCGCGCCCGCTCGCTGGCGTTAAAGATTCTTTTGATTTTGTTTTTCCGGCATCGGGAGAAAGAAAGACTGTCAGAAAAGCCGTCAGGAATTTTCGTGGAGAAATAAAGATGAGCACGGGAAAACGATTTTATTTTATCGGGTTGGCATTGGTGATTTTATACTTTGTTTTCGGCACTCGGCATTTGCTGGCAACAGCTCGAGGCTTTACCGGTTTTCGGTTCGGCGCAAACGGCGATATTCCCATTTCTAATGTTTTTGTTAGATAAAAGAGTAGCAATAAATAAATGAGAAGACCTGAAACGATGTTTCAGGTCTTCTCATTTTCAGCGTCGAAATCATTTGAAAAATTCGTCTTCGGACAAGTGATTTCGATTCAATGCCTAAAGAAAAATAAATTAATTTAACGCAATCTTCCCTGCTATCGGGAAAGAAATACAGGGAAATTAATTCTTTTTCCCGCCGCCTTTTCCGCCGCCTTTATTACCGCCGCCACCACCGCCGTTGCCTTTATTGCCGCCGCCGTCGTTGCCGCGTCCGGGATTATCTCCGCCGCCTTTTTGTTTACCGTTGTTATCCGGTTTGGGCGGTTTCATACTTTGTCTTTCGATTTTATCGGGTCTGGGCTGATTAAAAGCCGGTCTTTCGACCTTTGCCGGTTTGAACGAATCTCTAAAAACTTTGTTCGGGTTTTCCCGCTTTTCAAATTTTTCCCGCTTTTCAAATTTTTCCCGCTTTTCGAATTTTGCGTTATCGGCTTTTCGCGGTTTTTCAAAATCGTTCGGATTTCCTCTCGGTCGGTCGTCCGAACGGGGCGCGAAGTCTTTTATTTTGTCTTTTTTATCCGGCACGAATTCGGGCGAAACGGCATTATTTTTCCTGAACTCTTTTTGTTCCTTCGTCAGTTTGGCGGGTTTGGGAAAATTTTCACTCACCGACCTGCCGTCGTAAGGCGATTTGATTTTGACGCCGCTGACGGTCGGACTCGACGTTTGAATAAACACCGGCGCGGCATCCGTGTAATAAACCCGTTCTATTCTGTTGCGATAAACCGGCGTTTCCACCGCTTCGTAAACTTCGTAATTGTCCGGGTAATTCCCGTCGTAATACGGCGAACTATAATAGTTGTCGCGCTCGTCGTTGAAAAGCCAGTTGACCATCGACGTGCTCCGGTCGCGCCGATTCGTCTCGTAGTAATAATCGTCGCCGTAAAGCTGTTCGTCGCCGGTCAATAAAATTCGCGCGCCCGAAGCGTCGCGAAAGCCTTCGCGGTCGAAGATTATCGTCGCGATTTCCTGGATCAGGTCGGGACCGAACCGGCTGAACAGAGAAAGCCCGCGCTCGTCGTCATCGCGGTCTTCAAACTCGGAGACGCTGATGTAATCGACATCGCCGTCGCCGTTCAAGTCAAGATTGTTAATGCCTTCGGAATTAAGAAGATACTCAAACTCTTCGGGGTTGTCGGCTTTTTCGAGCAGAGCGCCGACGGCGCGCAAGTCCAGATTTTCCCTGGCATACCGAGTATTCGCCTCGGAAATGGCTTCCGCCTGCGGCGCGTCGTTTTCGTACGGGCTCGTTCGTGCCGTTTCTTCGGTTCCGAGCAAATTGCAAGCCGTCGAAAGCAGCGCCGCGGCAAAAAAAGCCGCCGATAATTTTATAAACCTCATTTTCATTTACCCTCCCTTGTTCATTTATGCCCGCATATTTCGGGCGAATAATGTTGTCAAATCCGGCGAATTGCCCGCCGCAAAACACTTAATCTAAAAAATTAGTGTCCTGTTTGATTGGTTTGGGTTGCAAATAAAAGTCTTTGCCCGGCTTTTGGGCGAGTAATAAATGCCGTTCGCCGCAGGAAAAGCTCGGACAATTTATTCGTATTTTGCCGAATTCCCGTTTTGCGGCGGGAAATAATTGTAACTAAATGAGTATAATCGTTGTCTAGCTTAACAGGCGGAATTTTTCCGACCTGAAAATAAATCGAACAGGGGTTATTAAACATGAAGAAATTATTGACATTGGCATTGGCTGTCGCATCGCTGGGATTCGTTCCTTCGGCGGAAGCCAAAACGGCGGAAACGCCTTCGACAACTATTACGGCAAACGCCGCTGCTCCGCAGATACGGGTGAGAATCGGACAGCCGAGACGCAATCGCCGCTATTATCGCGGCTACCGCAATTACGGTCAGTGGAGACGCAATCAGGTGAGAAATCGCCGCGCGCGTGTCGTGACGCAGACTTACTGGCGCAACGGACGCCGTTATACCCGCACGGTGCGAGTTTATTAATAAAATACCGATTCAAATCAAAAGAAAAGGCGCAATCGCTAGCGATTGCGCCTTTTCTTATTTATTGTTTGCCGGGCGGAAATTTACGCTGACGGCAAGCCAATCTTAAAACGCTCGTTTATTCCTAAACAGGATAATTCATAAAATCAGAGACTGTTCAAAGGCTTAATCAATTCGGGCGAATCGGATTCGGGATAGTTTATCGCGGTGCTGACGGCGTGCGAAGCCATTTCTTCCGCCGCATACGGCACGAGCAGTTTTTGCAGGCGGTCGGTGTCGTTCATTTTCGGGTCGAGCCATTGTTCGTAATCTTCAGACTTTAGAATGACGGGCATTCGCTCGTGCACCGG
>DASVRL010000413.1:0-4442 GCA_036388635.1 Pyrinomonadaceae bacterium | reverse complement strand
AAGCCAAATGGAGAATCTCGGCATAATGCTTGACTGGCGTTTGTCCGAAGTAATTCATCAGTTAAGAATTTCAAATCTTTTACAGGAAAATATTGCGCTTTTGTTGCGCGTTCCAGACTTTCAGAAAGAGCGTCAGTATTTTATCGAACAAGGTTTTAAACACTACGGAAACGCCCGGCTTGATGATGACCTTTATGAAGACGCACTCAAGAATTTGCTTGAAGCTGAAAAGCGCGAAACCAGCGATTATGTAGTGCTGCACTTAATAGGAATGATTTATCTTTACTCTCCCAAGCTGCAGGATAAAGCTAAAGCTGAAGATTATTTCCGTCGCGCCGCCAAATATGCGATTGTCGAAGCGAATCCGGACGCACGGCAAACGCTTAACCTCCTGGCTGGCAATGTCGGACAAAATCTTTCCGCACAGCAGACAATGCCCAAAGCCGCAAAAGCAGTTGCGGCAAACTCATATTTTCAAGCGGGAATTTCCTGTTATGTTCAAGGTAAGTTCGGAGAATCCGTTGAATTATGTGAAAAGGTTCGCTCTCTTTCTCCGCATTTTTTAGAAGCGGGTTTTCTTCAATCGAAATCACTTGCAGTACTCGGTAACGGCGAGAAATCAGCAGAGATTTTACGGAGCGTAATTGAAACAAAGCGTTTCTACGCCTTAAAAACCGCTTCAGACGATGACCTTGCAACAAAACCCGAAATTCAATCAATGCTTAAACAGTTGCGTGATTCGGCGGTTTTAAAGGCTTCTGAAAAACTCGCCGATTTAAGAAAGGAAAACATAGATAATCCTCAATTTACAGCGATTTTGCTGAAAGCGGAATCATTGATTGAGAAAAACACTTTTCTTGATGCCCTTAGCGCATTGGATGAATTAACCAAGAAACATATCTGGGAAGCACCTGCTTTTGTTACTGAATTAATCAAGACCATATCCAGAGCGCAGGCTCCCCGGACGAAAAGCGTTTCTGTTTTCGATATAAAAAATATGCCTAAAGATATGCAAAAAATGCCCGAACATATTCAGCGCAGGTATAGAGAACAAAAAGCCGGAACACAGAAGTTTAAAAAACAAGCCGAGCAAGTGCCAAAAAAATGGAAAGGCAAAGGAGATGATTTTCTGCAATTTCTGAAAACCACTAAAAGGACGGTTGAAGAATTCGTTTTATTTGAAAAAGAAATTACCGAGTTGGAAGAAGAACATAAAATCAGGTTAAGAAACGAGGCAGCGGAGCAAAATAAACAAAATAAAGTTAAAGAGGAAGAGCAAAAGGTAGCTGAACAAGCAAGACGACAAGCTGAAATAACACACAAGCAAAAACAAAATCAAATAAAAGAGCTTTTAGAAAAAGTCAGGGTCGAAGAAGAAGCGCAAAATAAAAAGTGGCTTTTTAAAAATTACGATTTAGCAATCTATTTTTATGAAGAAGCGGCAAAGCTCGGAAGCTATGCGGCACAGCAAAAACTTAAGGATTTGAAAAAAACTTAAATAAATCAATTATGCAAAAACATAATCCATCGTTTATCGAACGTATCGCTGAAAAACTGCATTTAATCGAAAATCTGCATAAAGAAGATGCGGTAGAACTGCCGAGTCTGACCGAGCCGGGCGAGCTGACGAGTTACCCGCCGCCGGAGAAATGGGACGATTGGACGGAATATGAAGCTTTGAGCGGACAAAAACGCGAGAAGAAAAATTATATGATTATCCCGACCACCTGTTTTAATTGCGAGGCGGGCTGCGGGCTGCTCGGTTATGTTGACAAGGAAACGCTGAAAATTCGCAAATTCGAGGGCAATCCGTATCATCCGGGCAGCCGCGGGCGCAACTGCGCCAAAGGTCCGGCGACGATTAATCAAATCAACGACGTCGACCGCATTCTTTACCCGATGCGGCGCAAAGGCAAGCGCGGCGCGGGCGAATGGGAGAGAGTTTCGTGGGATGAAGTTTTGGACGATATCGCCGCGAAAATCCGCGCGGCGCTTCTGGAAGACCGCCGCAATGAAGTCGTCTATCACGTCGGGCGTCCCGGTCACGAAGGTTTTATCGACCGCATTTTGCAGGCTTGGGGCGTTGACGGGCACAATTCTCATACGAATATCTGTTCCGCCGGGGCGCGTTTCGGCTACGCGATCTGGCAGGGCGCAGACCGTCCTTCGCCCGACCACGGCAACGCGCAATTTATTTTTCTCATCAGCGCGCATCTCGAATCGGGACACTATTTTAACCCGCACGCGCAGCGCATTATCGAAGGCATGATGAACGGCGCGAAGCTCGCCGTGATGGACACGCGGCTTTCAAACACGGCTTCGATGGCTGATTACTGGATGCCGAGTTATCCGGGCAGCGAAGCGGCGGTGCTTTTGGCGATTGCCAATATTTTGATTAAAGAGAAGCTTTACAACCAGGAATTTCTGCAAAATTGGGTGAATTGGCGTGAATCTTTAGAAGCAATGAATCCCGGTGCGGAGATTACCTTTGAAAATTTCGTATCGGAACTGGAAAAACTTTACGCCGAATACACGCCCGAATTTGCCGAGGCGGAAAGCGGCGTCACCGCGCAAATGATTCGGGAAGTCGCACACCAAATCGGACGCGCCGGAACCAGGTTTTCGGCGCACAACTGGCGCAGCGCGGGAAGCGGCAATCTCGGCGGCTGGGCGGTCGCGCGCTGTCTGCATTTTCTCAACGTTTTGACGGGCAGCGTCGGCACGGTCGGCGGAACTTTGCCGAGCGCCTGGAACAAATTTAAACCGAAAGGCTTTAGCTCGCCGCCGTCGCAAAAATTCTGGAACGAGCTGCATTTTCCGCTCGAATATCCGCTTTCGCATTATGAAATGAGTTTTCTGCTGCCGCATTTTTTGAAAGAAGGACGCGGAAAACTGGCGGTTTATTTCACGCGCGTTTTTAATCCGGTCTGGACATATCCGGACGGTTTTACGTGGATTGAGGCATTGAGCGACGAGAAAAAAATCGGAATGCATATCGCTTTAACGCCGACCTGGAACGAAACGGCTTATTTTGCCGACTACGTTTTGCCGATGGGGCACGCCTCTGAAAGACACGATTTGACGAGCTACGAGACGCATTCGGGAATGTGGATTTCATTCCGCCAGCCGGTTTTGCGCGAAGCGGCGCGGAAAATGGGCAAAAACGTAGAATTTACTTACGAGACAAATCCCGGCGAGGTTTGGGAAGAAGACGAATTCTGGTTCGAATTGTCGTGGCGGGTCGACCCGGACGGCGAGCTGGGAATCAGAAAACATTTCATCTCGCCGTATCGCGCGGGCGAGAAAATCACGATTGACGAATATTACCGGTACATTTTCGAAAACACCAAAGGCTTGCCCGAAGCTGCCGCAAAAGAAAATTTAACGCCGCTCGATTATATGCGAAAATACGGCGCGTTCGAGGTCGAGCAGGCGGTTTACAACAAACATATGGAACCGCTCGCCGAAGCCGATTTGGAAGGCACGCAAATCGACAAAGATACCGGCTGCGTGCGAAAAAACGACAAGACGGTCGGCGTCGTGATCGACGGCATTCCGCGTGTCGGCTTCAATTCGCCATCTAGAAAACAGGAATTTTATTCCGCCACGACCAAAGATTGGGGCTGGGCTGAATACGCCGTTCCGACTTATGTTAAAAGCCATATTCATCCGGAAAATCTCGATGCGGACAAAAATGAAATCGTTTTAGTTCCGACCTTTCGCCTGCCGACTTTGATTCACACGCGTACGGGCAACGCCAAATGGCTGGCGGAGATTTCGCACCGCAATCCGCTCTGGATGCACACGAGCGACGGCGAGCGCTGGGGAATCAAAACCGGCGACCTCGTGCGCGTCTCGACCGACATCGGCTATTTCGTCAATCGCGCGTGGGTGACCGAGGGAATGAAGCCGGGAATCGTCGCCTGCTCGCATCACATCGGGCGCTGGCGGCGAGCGCAGGACGCGACGAATAATCGCTGGGCGACGAATCAGGTCACGATTGACGAAGTCGAAAAAGGGAAATGGAAAATGACCGTTGTCGAAGGCATCGGCGCGTATAAAAGCTCGGACCCCGACACGTCGCGAATTTTCTGGACGGACGGCGGCGTTCATCAAAACATCACTTTTCCGGTTCATCCCGACCCGGTTTCGGGAATGCATTGCTGGCATCAGCGCGTTCGCGTGGAAAAAGCCCACGACGGCGATAAATACGGCGACGTTTTTGTCGACACCGAAAAATCTTTTGCCATTTACAAGGAATGGCTGGCGATGACGCGACCGGCGCCGGGACCGAACGGACTGCGCCGCCCGCTCTGGCTGGCTCGCCCGCTTCGACCGGCTGATGAAATGTTTTACGTGACGAATTCGGGAAAGTAGGAATTGCCCGCGAAAGGGCGCGAAAAAGCGCGAAAACGCATTTAATTCTTTTTTGCGTTCATTCT
>DASVRL010000412.1:0-3075 GCA_036388635.1 Pyrinomonadaceae bacterium | reverse complement strand
CAAATTGGCTGACGACGACTTCGCGCGCCGAGAGAAGCCTGGCGCGAACGTTCTGAAGCTGCGGGCTGTCGGTTTTCTTGATTTTATCTAAAACCGCGTCGATTTTCTGCCCGCGCCGGTTTAATTCATTGACGCGTTTTTCGATGATTTTCTGTTTTTCATTTAAATTCGAACGAAGTTTTTTGTTTAATTTTTTGTTATAAAAAAGCTCGAAGACTATAAAGCTCGGAATAAATAGCAGACAAAAAACAAATATGAAGCTGAGGGCAAACGGGACGTCGGGCAATTGATTTTTCGCTAATATGCCGACCATCAGGTAAGTTATTGCTGCGCAGATTAAGCCGAGCCTAATCAGGATTTGTCCTGACAAAGCGTTGTCGGCGCGATTCGACATTCCGCAGTTCAAACAAAATTCGTCGTCCTGCCGAATATAAAATTTACAATAAGCGCAATTGGTGAGCATATTCTCAGGTCAAAGGGCTTTCGGGCAGCAATTTTCGCACAAACTCGCCGACTTTTTCCACTAAATCATTTTCGCCGCTCGCATTTTCAATCTCGCGCACAATCGCCGAGCCGACGACCGCCGCGTCTGCATACGCCCACGTTTCGCTGATTTGCTCGGCGCTGGAAATCCCGAAACCGACGGCGATTGGCAAATCGGAAAATTTTTTCATTCTTTCGACCAGGATTCGGGCGGATTGGCTTGTTTGCTGGCGCGCGCCGGTGACGCCCGCGCGCGAAACGGCGTAGATAAAGCCGCTCGCGCGTTCGGCGACCATTTTCAGGCGCTCGTCCGAGGAAGTCGGCGCGACGAGAAAAATCATATCCAGATTGTTTTGCCGCAAAAGCCCGGAAAATTCGACGGCTTCTTCCGGCACTAAATCCGTCACCAGAAAACCGTCGACGCCCGCCGCGCGCGCGTCCCGGCAAAGCTTTTCCAGACCGTATTGCAAAAGCGGGTTGAAATAGCTGAAAAGAATTATCGCCGCGTCGGTTTCGGCGCGCGCCCGGCGAACCAAATCGAAAATTTCCGCGATGCCGAAATCGTGCTTTAAAGCGCGTTCCGAAGCGCGTTGAATAACGACGCCGTCCGCCATCGGGTCGCTGAACGGAACTCCGAGTTCGATAACGGTCGCCCGCTCGCGGGCAAGCATCAAAATCAAATCCTTCGTCCGTTTCAAATCCGGGTCGCCCGCCGTGATAAACGGAATAAAGCCTTTGCGATTTTCATCTCTCAAACGATTGAAGCTTTCTGCTATTCGGGATTTTTCCATAAGTTAAATTCAAACAGGATAGACAAAATTTACAGAATATAAATTTTAAATTATCGACTTTTTAAATTATCAACTGTCGAATACATTCCGGCAGAACATTGATTCATAAAGCAGCGATAAATGAAACATAATTCCGTCTCTGTCGTTTATTTTTCTCCGCGTGACACCAGAGCGATTGCCACCTTGCCGTTGTCTTCCAAAATTCTGCTCGAAACCAAATCGCATTCGGTTAAATCTTTCAAACGTTCGAGCGGCACCAGAACCAGAACGGGTTTGTTTTCGTTTTGTTCGATAAATTCAATGACTTCCGCGACGCCGTACAGGTAACGCTGTTTCCCGTTCGCCAGCCGCTGCAATCTGCCCGCGCCGTAAAATTCGGCGCTGTGCGAAATGTTATGCAGAGTCAGGATTCTGGCGTTGGCAAAGCCTCGCGAATCGGCGGCAGCGATGAGATGTTTGACGGTTTCGCGCCGCGCGTAAGTCGCGCTGAAAAACTGCAAAATCACAAAAGAGACGGTAAACATCAGAAACGCCACAATCTGCAGGGCGATTTCGCGCCGTTTCGATTCGCGCACAAAACGCACGACGCAGTCCGTCGTTAAAATCAAAGCCGCAGGCACGGCGGGCAGAATATAACCGGGAAGCTTCGAGCCGGAAAGCGAGAAAAAGACGAGCGGAACCAGCAGCCAAGCCAGCGCAAAAGTCGAAAGTCGAGAGTCAAGAGTCGAGAGCTTTTTATTTTCTCCCGGCGCGTGCCCGTTGTATCTCGGCTGAAAAATATTTTTAATCAAATCGACAATCGAAGCCAGAAAAAACGGCAGCCACGGAATCGTCATCAGCGGCAGAATGAGCCAGAAAAACCAGAAAGGCTGCGGGTGCAGGTATTTGTTTGAGAGATAACGCTGGAAATGATGCTGAACGAAAAACTCGTCGATAAATTCCCAGCCGTGCGCCTGATACATCGGCAGATACCACAGCGCGGCGACCGACAAGCTCAAAATCGTTCCCCAGAATAAGCTGAAAACAAATGTCCTGGGCGGAAATTTAAACGAGAAAAGATAATAAACCGCGACCACGCCGAACGGAAAAACGACGCCGACCAAACCCTTTGCCAGCAGCGCGACGCCGGTGAAAAAATAAAATGAAATCAAAGCCGCCGAACGCGCCGCAGTTTTCGGGAAATCATTATGCCCGTTCATTTTGCCGCGGCTGTTTTCCCATATAAAAAAGCTGACGAGCGAAGCCGTGACCGGAAAAGTCAGAATAATATCAAAGCTCGCGCCGCGCGAAAAAACCAGCAAACCGATTGACGAAGCGGCAATCAAAGCCAGCCAGTTGGCAAATTCGTCCTTCGTCCTTCGTTCTTCGCCCTTTGTTTTTTCATCCGACCGCAGACCGCTGACTGCTGACTGCTTTCCCAAAAGCCAGAGACAAAAAATCGTTCCCAGCCCGAACAGCGCCGAGCCGAAACGCGCCGCGAATTCCGAGACGCCGAAGATTTTATAAGCGGTGATTTCGAGCCAGTAAAGCAAGGACGGCTTTTCGAACCATTCGAAGCCGCCGAGCGTCGGCGTAATCCAATCGCCGCGCTCGAGCATTTCGCGCGCAACCTGCGCGTAGCGCGGCTCGTCGGGACCGAGAAGCGGAACGTCCAGCCCGAAAAAATATATGAAGATGACGGCAATTGTGAGGAGAATCCAAATCAATTTGTCCGTTGTCTGTGGTTCGTTGTCGGTTGCCATTTGTCGTTTGCCGAACTTTAAAAGAAAATAAAGTATCGCTGATTAAAGGTTTGCATTCA
>DASVRL010000411.1:0-3575 GCA_036388635.1 Pyrinomonadaceae bacterium | reverse complement strand
TCTGCGTCACTCGCAGGATTTGAGCTACGACGAAATCGCCGAAATTACGAATCTGCCGCTCGGAACGGTAAAAAATCGCCTTTTCCGCGCGCGCGAGATGATGCGCGATATGTTTATCGAACGCGGTTTTACCGGAATAAGTTAAGAGGAGAAAAACGAATGAGCTATATGCAGTATCAGCCGAATATGTCGCTGCAAACGCCCGAGCAAAAACAGATGGGACTTATTATGCACCTGTCGCAGCTTGCCAACTTGATTCTTTTTCCAATCGGAATCGTCATTCCAATCGTCATCTGGCAGACGCAGAAGGAAAAAACGCCCGCTCTCGACGCTCACGGCAAAATGGTAACGAATTTTATGATTTCGATGACCATTTATCTTTTTGCCAGCCTTATCCTGATGTTTGTGCTCATCGGATTTTTGCTGCTTCCGGTTCTGGGCATCATCGGCATCGTTTTCCCGATTATCGGCGGCATCAAGGCAAATAACGGAGAGCTTTGGGAATATCCTCTGGCGATTAAATTTTTGAAATAGAAATTGCTGATTGCTGAGCGCTATAAAAATGAAAGAGCAAGCCGATAAAATCGAACAAACCTGCCCGCGCGCGGATATCGCCGTTTATATTGACGGCGAGCTCGCGCCGCCTCAGGAGCTTGTTCTGGAACAGCATTTAGCGTCCTGCGAAACCTGTCGCGCGGAACTGAACGAGCAGAAAAAACTTCTCTGCGCGCTCGATTTTTTACTCGAAGAAAAGCCCGCCGACATTGAAATTCCCGCAAATTTCGCCAAAGTCGTGGCGACGCGCGCCGAAAGCCGCGTCAGCGGCTTGCGCAATCGCGAAGAACGAAAACGAGCCGTTTTTCTGTGCGCTTCGCTCGGCTTGATTGCGCTGGTCGGACTCGGCGCGGAAGCGAAAACGGTTTTCGCCGCGTCCGGCGCGGTTTTGGAACAGATTATGGCGCTGACCGTTTTTGTCGCGCATCTAGCCTATGACGTCGCTTTCGGCGTCGTCGTCATCCTGCGCTCGCTGGCTAATCAAACAATCGTCAGCGCGGCGCTGGTCGTCGCGTTTCTCGTCGGTTTTTGGCTTGTTTCGTGGTTTGCGTTCTCGCGGCTCCGGCAGTCGTCCGTATCGCACGTGAAAAAGTGATTTATACCGCAGTCTTAAAAAATCCTTCCGGTTTTCAGCTTCCGTTTCGCCAAATCTTCGCGGGACTCTTTTGCGCGTTTCTTTTCACGGTTTCGCTCTACGCCCAATCGAATATTTCGCTGGTCGATGAAAACACGCTGGTCGTCGAAGACGCGAAAGATATGGAAATCTATTCTTTCGGCAAAAAGGTCATCGTCAAAGGTCAGGCGAAAGGCGTGCTGGCGTTCGGCGGCGACGTGATCGTCGAAGGACGCGTCGAAGGCGACGTGGCGACCATCGGCGGCTCGATTTATCAAAAAGAAGGCGCCTATATCGGCGGCGACGTGATCACGTTCGGCGGCGCGTATAAACACGATTCCGCCGAGCCGATGCGCAACTCGGAAAAAGAAACCATCGTCTTTGCGGGCTACGAGGACGAACTGCGCGAAATGATGCAGAATCCTTCGCAGATTTTTGCGCCGCAATGGTCTTGGACGTTTTTCGCGCAGCGTCTTTTGTCGGCTTTGTTCTGGTTTATCATCTCGCTCGGCTTGACGACGATTGCGCCGGGCGCGGTCAGCCGCGCCGTCGCGCGCTTTCAGCTTTCGACCGCGAAAATTATCGGTCTGGGTTTACTGGCGGGCGTGGTCAGCACGGTCGGCGTGATAATCGGTCTGAAATTTCTGCCCGGTTATGTCGGCACGATTACCGGATTGATGGTTTTTCTGATGCTGATGCTGGCTTATGTTTTCGGGCGCGTCTCGTTGCAGATGAGCGCCGGCAAATGGCTGCAAAAACTGATTATGCCCGAAAAACGCCATTCCGAATCGGTCGCGCTGCTTTTCGGCGTTTTGTTTTTTACGATTCTGCTCTCGCTGCCTTACGTCTGGACTTTAGCGGTTTTTGTGCTCTGGACAGCAAGTCTGGGACTGGTTCTCACTGCCCGCGCGACAAATAACTGGCAGAAAATCTAACCTGAAAATTGTTTTAAATTTTCAGTGTCGAATTTTGAGTTTTGAATGAAATGTACCGAATTCAACGCTCAAAATTCGCCGCTCGAAATCTTTTCTTTTCATCCGTCTGTTAATAATTTAGCAATCCGTGCGTTATTATTTACAAAACTTTACATAGTCGCGAAACCAACGGCTTGTAAAATGCGTCTTTAAATTAAGGGCAACCTTTAACCCTGGAAGAGCGTATAAGTTTTGATAATAATTCTTTTATCCGTTCAAGGAAGTAAAAAATCAAAAATGTATAAAACATTAGCAATTACAGCCTTTTTTATATTGTTCGCGAGCGCCAGCCTGACGGCTTTCGCGCAGGACGCAATGAAGCCGACCTATTTTCAGGGTGAAGTAGCTTCGGTGACCGGCGGCAAGCTCAGTTTGCAGACCAAGGAAGGCACGGTGGAAATCACTCTGCAATCGACGACGACTTATAAAAAAGTTTCGCCCGAAAAGCCGAGGATTGCCGACGCCGTCGACGCGACGCTCGACGACATCGGCGCGGGCGATAAAGTCATCGTGTCGAGCCTCGTTCCGGGGGACAAAAAATCTATTCCCGCGCGCACGGTTTATCTGATGACGAAATCGGATATTTCCAAGCGAAACGAAGCCGAGCGCACCGCCTGGCAGACGCGCGGAATATCGGGACGCGTCGTTTCAATCGACATACCGAACAAAAAAATCGTGTTGGCGATGCGCGGAATCGGCGGCGAAAGAAACATTACCGTGACGCCGAAAGAAATAATCGAATACCGGCGCTATTCGCCGGAGTCGGTCAAGTTTTCGGACGCCAAAGCCAGCAGCTTCGGTGAGCTTTCCATCGGCGACCAGGTTCGGGCGCTCGGCGACAGAAGCACGGACGGGACGAGCTTTGAAGCGGAAAAAATCGTTTCCGGCTCGTTTAAAATGGTCGGCGGAACGATTACCGCCATCGACGCCGAGAAAAAAGAAATCACGATTAAAGACATTCAAACAAATAAACCGGTGACCATCGTCGTCAACGATTCTTCGGTACTGAAAAATTTTCCGCCCGATATGGCGCAGATGATGGTGACGCGGATGACGGGCGGCGGAATTCAGCCGCCGAGCGGTCAAACCGGCGGCGGCGGAAATGTCTCGGTGCGCCCGCCGAATCAAGGCGGCAATCAACAAAATCCGCAGGGCGGCGGCGGCGGCGGTCAGACGCGCGGCGGTCGCGGCGAATTTGACGATATGATTGAGCGTTTTCCGAATATTTCGCTGGCTGATTTGAAAATCGGCGCGGCGGTCGCGGCTTCGAGCACGAACAGCGTGACGCCGGGTCGCGTGACGGCGATTAAGCTTCTTTCAGGCGTCGAGCCTTTCTTTGCGGCGGCGGCACAAGCCCCGCGCGGTAATAATCAAAGCTCGCCGAGCCTGAACATTCCGGGCTTGGACGGAATCGGTTCTCCGTAAAAAAGTTT
>DASVRL010000410.1:0-1722 GCA_036388635.1 Pyrinomonadaceae bacterium | reverse complement strand
GCTCGCGGCTCATATAGCGTTTAGCGATGCGGTGCAGTTCCGAGTAAATAACGGGCGTCAGCTCTTCCAGCGCGCCGGCATCGCCCGCGCTCCATTTCCGGAGCAACTGCGTGACTTCTTGTGTGTTCGGAACCGTCATTTTAAATTGGGCAACAGCAGACTTTATCGACAACAAATTTAACACACCTCGAAAAAAACAAAAAATTTTTTTGCGCCGATGATAGTTTTTTGAAAATTCAAACGCATTTAGTTATGTAAGGCGCAAACGCTTTGGGTTATACAAAAGGAGAGTTTTTATAATGGCAAAGAAAAATTATTTACATATTCCGCCCGTCGGGCAGCGCGATGCGATGTCTTGCTGGGCGGCGTGTCTGAAATGGTGGTATAAAGCGGCTAAATCGATTACGAAATCGCAGAAAAATCTGATTGCCAAATACAATTATTTGACCGACGAGTACGGCGGAATGCAGCCCGCCGAGATTGAACAAGTTATCATCGACAACAATATGTATATCGAAGTTCACGACAAGGCGAGCGATTTTACGTCCGACGTCGTTCAAGACCGTCTCAGATTCGGTCCGCTGTATGTGGCTTTTAAGGAAACCTCGACGCAAAAAAATCACGTTAACGTCATTCACAGCCTGACCGGTTCGGGCGCGAGCGCCCGCGTCTCGGTGATGGAGCCGCAGGTTTCGGAAAATGCGGATTTAACCTGGCGCGGCGAGCATCAGGTTAAATTTCTCTCCGAGTTTAACGTCGTCGGCTCGGTTTTTTTCGGTTATAAATAAACCATCCGGATTTTGAACGTGCCGTATTGCGGGAGATGAATTTTTTAAATCAGACTTGATTGACGGCTTTATTTTCCGGCAGATCCGCTTCGACAAAACGGGCGCGCGCTTCGTCGCCGAATAAAAGCTCGCGGCTGTAAAATCGAAGCGGATAATCTTTGTCGAAATTGGCAACCAGTTCATTCGCCGTCTCCACGAGCGATGCGCCGTTTTTCGATTTACGGAAATCGTCGACCGCGCGCATCCAGAAAGCCGTCAAGGTTTCGTGATACGGCATTTCTTTCGTCAAATCGACGCCGATATTTTTTAAATGATGCAGCAGATTGCGGCGCATTTTAGCGGTCGCCGTCGCCAAATCGCAGTTTAAACAATAATAAAGCGCGACGGTTAAATGCCCGGCGTGATTCCACTCGCCGCGCGGAATCGTGCCGTTTTCAAACGATTCGACCAGCGATAAGATTTCATCTTCGGTTTCGTATTTTTTGCTCATAAAATCTCCGATAAATGTTTTCAAAATAAAAAATAGACGGAAATGAAAAAGGCGCTTGCCCGGTTCATTTCCGTCTATTTGCAGAAAAATTATTTTAACTCAATTTGATATTTTCAGGCAAGCAAATCAAATAATTTTTGGCTGCTGCTCCGGCTGCTGTTGCGGCAAATTAAAATGCGCGATGACGCGCGCCGCCGCTTTTTCCGGCGAAAGATGCGTGTTGTCGATGATTAAGCTTTCGCGGTCGGGAACCGGCGAGAGCAAATCGTAAGTTTCGTGGAAAAAATTCATCATCTCGACGGTTTTTGCCTTGCCCATCCGGCGGCGCGATTCTTCGACGACTCTTTTATCCAACTCTTCGCGGTCGGCTTTCAAAAGGACAAAACAAACTTCGCCGCCGTTTTCTTCGGCGGCGCGCGTGATTTTTTCGACGTGCGCATCGTC
>DASVRL010000409.1:0-4501 GCA_036388635.1 Pyrinomonadaceae bacterium | reverse complement strand
TCCTCCTGCAAAATTGAAATCAACTCAATGGAATTCTTTATTGAAATCAACTCAATGGAATTCTTTGCGGCGCTTTTACCCAGATATGCTCGGCGAAATACAAGCCTGTTAAAATCAAAACTCCGGCGAGAGCGAAAGCCGGGATTTGTCCGGCGAACATCAGCATCAGCGGTAAAACGTTGCCGGCGAGAATCATTCCGAACCAGAAGCTGCGGCTGAATTCGCCGCCGGTAATCATTTTTACGGTCGCGTGGGCGTCGTCGGTCGTGTGCGTCATCGTCAGTTCGATGGCTAAAGTTATCAGGTGAAAAATCAATGTAATGATTGTCAAAAACGTCAAGACCATACGAAAGCCGATGTTTATCTCAACAAATAAACCCGCCAGTAAAAAGACCGCAAAGCCAGCCATCAGCGAGTGAATCAGCATATGCAGACCGAGCATCGGGCTTTGCCAGAAATCGCGTCCTTTGGCTTGGGCGAAAAGAAACGCCGTGTAAACCGCCGAAAGCAAAGCGAAAACGATTCCGAACGGCTCGATATATTTCAAAAGATTTCCGAAACCGAGAAACGAAGCCAGCAGCCAGAGCGTCAAAAATCCGCCGTAAGCCGTGATGATATAAGCGCCGCGCGAGAGCCACGATTTCCACTGCGGGCGGAAAAGAACATTTAAGAATCTGTCCGGGCGACCCAAATCCATAATCAGCAAAACGCCCGTCAGCGCCAGAAAAACAAAGGCGACAACCGCCCCGATTTGCTTGAGCGTTTCGGGAACTTCCATAAAATAGCCGCTTGAAATCGGGATTAAAAACGCTCCGGCGGCGATAGCTTTGGTCAAAATATAGGCGGAAACTTCCCAGCCCCAGAGCACGCCTTTGCCGGGCGCATCATAAACGCGGCGCGGTTTGTCGGCGGATTTGAATTTGCCTCGCGGCTCGATTTGAACCAGATTTTGCGGCACGGTTTTGTCGGCGTTGGTTTTAATTTTTTCTTCGGCAAATTTGGCGTAATGCCCGACGCCGGACGATTGGCTCGACCACATATAATCGGTATCCGGATTGGCTTCGGTCGGTTTCAATGAAGCGGTGTCGCCGTCGATATAATAAAGTTTCGGCTTTGTGCCTTTCTCCGGTTTGCGCACCTGAACGACTTCGCGCGCCAGCAATTGAGAAATCTCGCTCAGAGGATTGTCCATATCGCCGGAAATAATCGCGTGTTCCGGGCAGACGTTGACGCAGGCAGGCTCCAAGCCGATGTCGGTACGGTGCGAGCAGTAGTTGCACTTGGCGGCAGTATGCTCGTCCGGGTGCATATAGAGAGCATCGTACGGGCAAGCCTGCGTGCAGGCTTTGCAGCCGATACAGCGGCGCGAGTCGAAATCGACGATGCCGTCCTGGCGGGTAAAAAGCGCCGTCACCGGACAGATTTCGACGCACGGCGCGTCGGCGCAGTGATTGCAGCGCATCACCGAAAAAAGGCGGCGCGTATCGGGAAAAGTTCCCTTTTCGATATACTTTACCCAGGTTCGATTGACGCCGACCGGAACTTCGTGCTCCGATTTACAGGCTACCGTGCACGCGTGACAACCGATACACTTGCGGTTATCTATGATAAAACCATAATTCATTATAAAGCCCTCATTTTAATAGGGTTGTTTCCGCACATTCTTTAAACGGCAAATGTGAAGAAATAGCGAAGCTCTTTGAAACTATAATAAACTAAAATGCGGAGATTGCTGAATAACCCGAAGTAGTTTGAAGATAGAAAGACTAAAATAAAATGCCCGGCGAGACTTATTTGTCATTTAGTCTAAGGTTCGAGTCTTATCCGCTCGTCGTTCATAAAAAAAAGGGCGAAGAAAAATCGCCCTTTTTGCTGCTCATCTTTTCGCTCGCTTTAATCAGCGAACGAAAGCATTCGGGGCGGGCAAATCGCCGTTTGTGCCAAACTGCGCGGCGGAAAATCCGCTGCTGCTATTGAGCAGATACCAAACGCCGTCGCTCGGTCTGAACACTGCCAAATCGACTTTGCCGTCGCCGTCGTAATCCGCCGGAACCGGTCTGTCGATATTGATGCCAAACTGCGTCGCGGTGAAAGTATCGGTTCCGCTGTTGATGCGATACCAGACTCCATCACTGGGACGCCAGACGGCTAAATCGGTTTTGCCGTCGCCGTCGTAATCGGCGGCGACCGGTTTGTCTTCCGCGATTCCGAAGTGAACGGCGACAAACTGATTATTCGAGCTGTTCAATCGATACCAGTTGCCGTCTGACGGACGAAAGACGGCGACATCCGCCTTGCCGTCGCCGTCGAAATCCGCTCCGACAATCGGTTTATCGGTGCTGATGCCGAAAGGCACGGAATCGAAGTTTTGTGACGGAATGCCGGTCGCGCGGGCGATATACCAACTTCTCGTCGAAGGACGAAAGACGGCTAAATTGGCTTTGCCGTCGCCGTCATAATCCGCCGGAACGGGAATATCGCCGTTCTGACCGAAGGCGACCGGTCTGAATCCGGCGGTCGATTGCAACAGATACCACGCTCCGTCTGCCGGACGGAAAACGGCGACATCGGCGCGCCCGTCGCCGTCATAATCGGCTGGCACGATTAAATCGCCGTTAGCTCCGAACTGCGTCGAATCGAAATTCTGCGACGGCACGCCGGTCGGACGCGCGATATACCAGGAAGCGGCTGACGGGCGAAAAACCGCGAGGTCGGCTTTTCCGTCGCCGTTAAAATCAAAATCGGGCGGATTAACCAGAACCGGCGGATTATTGATTCGGGCTATGCCGACGCGGTTTACATTTTCGATAGTGGAAAACAGTCCGCCGACGACTGTTTTCCCGTCCGGCTGCGCGAGCAGCGCTTTGACTTCGCCGGTTGTGCCGGTCAACAGATAATATCTGTCCAAAGAGCCGTCCGGCAGAAGTCTCGCCAGGTTATTGCGGACGGCGCCGCCGCTGACGGAGCTGAACAATCCGCCGATAATAATTGTTCCGTTCGGCTGGACGACAAAGTCGTTGGTCGTCACAGAAGCGGTGTTATGCAAAAAAGTCGGCGATTGGAAAGCGGCGTCCGCGCTTCCGTCGTTGTTGCGTCTGCTGATGCCGGAGTTGCCCAGATACAGATATTTCCCGTCGGATTGTCTGACGATTTTTCTGACTGCGCCGACGTTTGCGGCATTAAAGCCGGTATCGACGTTTCCGTCCGCCGTGAGCCTCGCCAGATTCGAGCGTGCAAAGCCGTTAATGCCGCTGAAACTGCCGCCGATGACGACTTTGCCGTCGCCTTCGATGACGATCGAGTTAATCGACGAATTGATAATTTGCGGGTTAAACGTCGCGTCCAGGCTTCCGTCGCCGTTCAAACGCGCCAGCCCGGTGCGCGGCGTCCCGGTGACTTCGCTGAAAGAACCGCCGATGAGAATCCGTCCGTCCGTATACAGCGCTATCGACTGAACCGGCGAATTAACAATCGGATTAAATGCCGCGTCGAGCGAGCCGTCCTGATTCAGACGAATCAAATTCGCGCGCTGGGCGCCGTCGAAAAGCGTAAAGCTGCCGCCCGCCAGAATCTTGCCGTCCGGCTGCACCGCGACGACCGAAGGCGGAACGTCAAAGCCGCCGAGCGGATTAAAGTTTGTATCGACGCTGCCGTCCGTATTGAGCCGCGCGATTTTGTTACGCGGCGCGCCGTTTACTTTATCAAACTCGCCGGCGACGATAATTTTGCCGTCCGTCTGCCGCGCCAGCAGCGAAACCGAGCCTTTCGTCGGCGGCAGACCGAAGACGCTTTCCAGCGTGCCGTTCGGATTTAGACGCCCGAATTTAAATTTCTGGTCGGCAAATCTTGCGAAAAACACGACTCTGCCGAGGCTGTCTACTTTTATTCGGGAGAAAGCAATATCGGTCGGCGCGTTAAAAGTATTATCCGGCGAGCCGTTTGCATTGAGCCGAACCAAGCTGGTCGTTCCGAAACCGCCGACCAGAAGAATCTTATTGTCGGGTAACACTTCAATCTGCGCGACGCTGCCCGGCGCGGGGCTAAAATCCAAATCCACGTTGCCGGCGGGATGCAGCCGCACGAATCTGCTGCGCCCGATTCCGTTCACGCTGTCGAAATCGCCTCCGATAAGAACTTTTCCGTCTGCCTGTAGGGCGATATCAGAAAGACGCGCCGAGCCGGTAGGAAAACAGAAGCTGCAAACCAGCGACGGGCGCTCGAACGTTGTGTCCGGCGAGCCGTTCGGATTATACCGGGAAATGCTGCCGCCGCCCGCGCCGTTATTGCTGGCGTCGATGACATAATATCTTCCGTCGGGCAGGAGTATAAAATCTTTGACCGGGTCATAGAATCTGGCATTGACCGATATCGGTTGAAAAGAAGCGTCGAGCGAGCCGTCCGGGTTGAGCCGGTAAAGCGATTGCGGCGAGGCAAACTGGTAGAAGGTATTGACTTCCAGAAAAATTTTCCCGTCCGGCTGAATCGCCCAGATAGTGCCTCT
>DASVRL010000408.1:0-3534 GCA_036388635.1 Pyrinomonadaceae bacterium | reverse complement strand
TCAGCCCACGAAGTTCGGTTTGATTCTGTTATAATTTGCCGTACATTTCCGAAGGATTCTCAACAAGGTATTTATGAGACAAACAATTTCGCTGATCTTAATTGGAGTTTTGATGATTTTGCCGTTAACAGCTCTCGGACAAAAAAGCCCCGGGCGCGAAGTGAAACAACTGCAATCGCCGCAAAACCCGCCGCTCGGAATCGTGATTCACGGCGGCGCCGGAGTGATTACGCGCGGGACACTGACGCCCGAACAGGAAAAAGAATATCGAGTCGTGCTCGAACAAGCCGTTTTAGCAGGTTATAAAGTTTTGCAGACTGGCGGCACGAGCCTCGATGCGGTCGAAGCCGCCGTTCGGATTATGGAAGATTCGCCGCTTTTTAACGCCGGAAAAGGCGCGGTTTTTACCAGCGAAGGCACAAACGAGCTGGACGCTTCGATTATGGACGGCAAAACTCTGAAAGCCGGAGCGGTGGCGACTTTGAAACGCATTAAAAATCCGATCAGCCTGGCACGTCTCGTGATGCAGAAATCGCCGCACGTAATGATGATAGGCGAAGGCGCGGAAAAATTCGCCCGCGAAAACGGCGTGGAAACTGTTCCGCAAAGTTATTTTTTCACTCAGCGCCGTTTTGACGCTTTGAAACGGATTCAGGAAGAAGAAAAGAAAAAAGCGGAAGCTGCGAAAGAAGGAAAAAAAGTTTCGCTCGTCGAATCTAAAAAAGACGAAAACCGTCATGGCACAGTCGGCGCTGTGGCAGTTGATAAATTCGGCAATCTCGCCGCCGCGACTTCCACGGGCGGAATGACGAACAAAAAATTCGGTCGCGTCGGCGATGCCCCGATTATCGGCGCGGGAACTTATGCCAACAACAATTCCTGCGCTGTGTCGGCGACCGGCTGGGGCGAATATTTTATTCGGTTGGGCGTGGCGCGCGACATCTCGGCGATAATGGAATATCAAGCAATGCCGGTACAACAAGCGGTCGACGCCGTGATTCAGCGCAAGCTGCCCGCGCTCGGCAAAATGGATAACGAAGACGCCGACGGCGGCGTGATTGCGATTGATAAATTCGGCAACATCGGCATTTCGTTCAACAGCGAAGGGATGTACCGCGCTTATATTGATATGAACGGCAAGCCGGTAGTGCAAATTTATAAGGATTAAAAAACTTGAAACCGGACGGAAATGCTTGTCGTAATAGAAAACGACGGCAAAAGTTGCTTCCGTCAAAAGCGCAAAAGGCGCAAAAGATGTCAACAGTCATCTTCAGTCTTTCATTTTTAATCCTTCTGGCACTGATTGTTTATGCTGCTTCGCGCCGACGGCGCGAGCAGCATTCTTTTTTGTCCGAAACCGAATCGCAAAATCAACTTCATTCGCTCGGCGTCGCCGCTCTATTCGCTCCGACCGCACAGGATTTAGCGAAAATCGAAAGGGAAAAACATCATCGTCAACACGCCGAGAAGCGCGAAAAACTACTGACCTGGGCGTCGCTCGTTGATTTTTCGGCTTTAGAAAATCGTCCGGTTCTCGGAAACGAAAAACTTTGGGCAAAAAGTTGGACAAAAAATTGGAATGAGGCGGTTGAAATCTTGACCGAACGCGCTCGCTCGGATGACGATGTGCGGCGATTGGCGTCGTTTTGCCTTGACAATCAATTCAATGTAAACAGTACAATAATTAATGCTTTCCAAAAAATTTGGGCGGCATCGCCCGATCTTCGGACGACCGGCGAAATGTTTCGCCTCGCGGCAGCGGCAGACAATGCCGATGCGCTTCTGGACGTTTTAAACGAAGCCGAACAATTCTATCAAACGGGCAAACTGATTGACGTTTCATCATCGGAGCTTTCCGAGTTGGCTGAAAATCATTACTGGCTGTTGTCTCAATCGGCTAGAGTTTCCGGCGCCGGTTTTATCCTCAAAGAGAGATTGGCTGATTTGCGGCGAAAGGAATACGGAGTTTGCGGGCAAAATCATAAACCTTTTCGGTTTTGAAGTCCGGCTCTTTTTCGTGCTATCTTCTGCCCGACGAAAGTTAAATTATTTCTGAATTTTACCCGAAAACAACGTGAATGAATTTTTCGCCAGTTTTAATTTGCTGATGCTGTTTCTGTTAATCGGAGGCGTTGGATTTGTGTTTTTGATCGCTTCGCTGGTTTTGGGCGATTTGTTCGAGTTTTTTGAAAGCGGGCACAGTTTCGACGGCGCGGGCGACATTGCGGTTTTGGACAGCCGCGTTTTGAGCGTATTTGTCACCGCGTTCGGCGGTTTCGGCGCAATCGGCGTACAGCTCGGTCTGGGCGCAATCGGGAGCACGCTCACAGGTTTGGGCGGCGGCGTCATATTCGGCGGTTTGATCGCTTTGTTTGCCAAATTTTTGAATAACCAGCAGGCGTCCAGCTCGGTCAGCGCAGATCAGCTTGTCGGTCGCGCGGCGCAGGTTACAGTCGCAATCAAACCCGACCAAATCGGTCAAATCACTGTTCGCGTCGGCGAAGAACGAGTCGAAAAGCTCGCCCGCGCCAAAGACGGAACGGAAATCAAAACGGGCGCAATTGTCCGCATCGAATCAATTGCGGGCGATTCGGTTTTAGTCAGCGCGGAGGAAAACACTAATTCGTTTCTTCCGTCCAAAACGGCTTAAAGGCAGTTCCTTTTTTAGATTGGAGTTAAATATTATGTTCGATTCAGCGTGGTTTCTTTCCATTCCCATCATTGTTTTGCTCGTCGTCATCGGCTTTATCATTGCGATAATGCTGCTGTCGCGCAACTACATCAAAGTTTCCCCGAATCAGGCGGCGGTAATTTCCGGTCGGCGGCGCAAGGTCGCGGATGGAGCTACGGTCGGGTATCGGCTCGTGCGCGGCGGCGCGACGCTCGTTTTTCCTTTTCTCGAAAAAGTCGAGTATCTCAGCTTGAACGTTTTGACCGTTCCGCTGGCAACTTCGCGCGCTTATACGGCGCAGGGCGTTCCGGTTTCGGTCAAAGCGACAGCCAACGTCAAAATCAAAGGCGATGACGAATCTCTCCGCGCCGCCTCCGAACGCTTTCTCGGAATGCCCACCGATGTTTTTCACCGGCTGGTTTTCCAAACGCTCGAAGGTCACTTGCGCGCGATTCTCGGCACGCTGACGGTCGAAGAAATCAACGCCGACCGTCAAAGCTTCGCACAAAAACTGACGAGCGAAGCCGCCGGGGATTTGGAAAAAATGGGAATCGGCTTGGATGCGCTGACGATTCAGGAAATCTCGGATGACGAAGGTTATCTGGATGCGCTCGGAAAACGCCGCACGGCGGAAGTCAAACGCGACGCCGAAATCGGTCAGGCTGAAGCAAACCGAGATTCTAAAATCAGAGCGTCGCTCGCTTTGCAGGAAGGCGAAAAGGTTCGCTTGAATACGGAAGCGTTAATCGCGCAATCAAACCGCGAAACCGAAATTCAAAAAGCGCAGGTTGCCGCTGAAATTCAAAAGGAACGCGCCACCGCCGATCAAGCCGGACCGCTTGCCGAAGCCAAGGCGCGTCAGG
>DASVRL010000407.1:0-29062 GCA_036388635.1 Pyrinomonadaceae bacterium | reverse complement strand
GATGACGGTCTCGGCTCGAAAGCTTTGGAAGGCGCCGGCGCCGGTTCGGCAATCGGCGGAACTTTGGGCGCCATCATCGGCGGCATCGCGGCAATCGGAACCAACGTGTTGCTGCCGGGATTGGGATTGGTCGTCGCCGGACCGCTTGCCGCCGCTTTGGCGGGCGCGGGCGCGGGCGGCTTGACCGGCGGTCTTGTCGGCGCACTGGTCGGTTCGGGAATTCCGGAAGACCGGGCGCGCGAATATGAAGAAGGCGTTAAAAACGGCGGCATCGTGATGGGCGTTAATCCGCGCAACGACGAAGAAGCCGAATATTTTGAGAATGAATGGCGCAAATATCGCGGCGAATCTATCTATAGATAGCCTGAGCGAAACCCGATTCGCGTGACGCAGAACCCGTAAAAAAGTTTGGGAGCGGTAGAGTTTAAGAGCCGCGTAAGATGAGCCTATTCAATTGACGCTGTTTCTCTTTTACTCGGCGGCTCCCGAACTCACCGGCTCCATTCAGTGCTTATTGACGCGAGCCAACGGATAATCGCCGGATTGTCCCCACTCAAAGGCGCTTAACGAGCCGTCCGAAGATTTTCTGACGAAAAAGAAGTTTTGCGCCGGGTCGGGATTCGGTCGCCAGACTGCCAAATCGGTTTTCCCGTCGCCGTCGTAATCGCCCGGCACCATAAAATCGAAGTTAGCCAATCCCCAAATCTGCCCGAAATGGATGACGTTGTTATTGTTTCGTCCGAGCACGCTCCAGAGAATTTTATCGCCTTCGCCACGCCGCACCACGCCGAAATCCGTTCGGTCGTCGCCGTCGTAATCGCCGGAAACGATTACATCGCCCGTCGTGCCCCAGAGCACGGCTTCGTCGGCGGTGCCGTTTGATTTTCGCAGATAGAAAACGCCCTGCCCGTTGCCGTTATTGCGCCTGACGCAAAAGTCGTGGCGGTTGTCGCCGTCGTAATCGCCCGGCGCGGGAATATCGCCGCTCTGCCCGTATTGCACGGCGGTAAAGATTTCTTCCGCGCCCAATACATTGTGACGGTAATACCAGAAGCTCGGCTGCCCGGCAGACGCGCCCCGGCGGTAAACGGCGTAGTCGTCGATGCCGTCGCCGCTGTAATCGCCGATTATATTCGGGTCGTCGCCAAGCGTTCCTAAAGGTCGCGCCGCAAACGTGCCGTTCGAGCTTCGCAAAGTATAGAAGACCGAGTTTTGAGCCGCGCGGTAAACGCTAATGTCGTCTTTGCCGTCGCCGTCGAAATCGCCCGCGACGGGCTGGTCTTCAACTTGCCCCCACTGCGTCTGCGTGGCGGTCGTGCCGTCGTGAATAAACCAGTTCAGCTTTTCGCCCGGACTGCCGACCGCGTGGCGGACGAGCGTATAATCGGTTTTGCCGTCGCCGTTGTAATCGAGCGGCGCATCCAGCGGCGGCGGCGGGTCGCCCGTATTAATTGAAAAAGTGTCGATGCCGATGTAGGTTGCATTGTCGCCGCTCGGACCGGCGCCCGTGACAAAGTAGCAAAAAGCCGCGCGCCCGCTTACGCCGCCCGCCGGAAGACCCGTCAAAACAATCGTGTATTGTGTCCAAATTTCCGGGTAGCCGCCCAGCTCAAGATTCGGATTAATAGTCAGCAGCAGCGCCGTAAAATCGCCGACGGCGTTCGGTCCGGTGCCGACGTTGGTGCTCGCGCCGTTAGTTGACAGGCGCACTTCGAGCCGGTCGGGAAAGGCGCTCTGAGGCGTCGTCCGCGTCCAGAATGTAATGCTGTCGCCGTTTCGAAGTGTGAGATTGGGCGCGACTAACCAGTTGCTGATGGTATTTGTCCCGGTCGTGTTATTAAAATTAGCCGCGATATAAGAGTTTGCGGCTCCGCTCGGCGCGGGAAAAACATTCGGATTGCCTTGAAACCAGCCGGTACTGCCGACCGGTATGCTGTTGTTTTGCGTAAACCACCCGCGCGACGGGAGCAGCGTAATATTGTCGAAATTTTCGATTACCTGCGCCCGTGCCAAGCCAATTCCGCCCGCCAGTAAAAAAAACAAAACAGCCGCCAAAACCGGCAACCGCTTAAAAAAACCTGATTCCGATGGCATTATATTGTTAACCGAACTCATAAAAAAAATTATTCTTCTCAAAGGAGCGTTTACCGGTGCGCTTTCTTCTTCGTAATTCGTAATTTTTAATTCGCCGTTCGTCATTTGCTTCAGTGTGTGTTGAAATTTGCCACCGGATAATCGCCCTGCTGTCCCCATTCAAAGGCTTGCAAAGCACCGTTCGACGAGCGCCGGATGTAGAAAAAATTCTGTTCCGAATCGCTGCTCGGACGCCAGACGGCGATGTCGGTCTTGCCGTCGCCGTCATAATCACCCTGCGTCGTGTAATCAATCGCCGACAAGCCCCACGGCTCGCCGAAGTGAATGATGTTGTTTCCGTTGCGACCAAGCACGCTCCAGAGAAATTGCCCGTTCGCCGGTCGCGCCACGGCGAAGTCGGTTTTCGCATCGCCGTCGTAATCGCCCGGCAGAATTAAATCGGTTCCGCTGCCCCAAAGCAAGGCTTCCGTCCCGCCGGTCGATTTGTTCAGATAAAAGACGCCCTGCCCCCCGTCATTGCGGCGAATGCAGAAATCGTTCTTCCGGTCGCCATCATAATCGCCAGGCGCGGGCGCGTCGCCGTTCTGTCCCCATTGCACGACGGTCGTCGTGGCGACCCCCACGCTGCGGCGATAATACCAGAAGCTTTGCTGTCCGGCTGACGCGCCCGCGCGATACACCGCGAAATCGTCGATGTCGTCGCCGTCGTAATCGCCAACCACGGTCGGGTCGTCGCCCGTCGTTCCCAATTGCTGCGTTTTGAGCGTTCCGCTCGCGCTTCTCAAAGCATAAAAGGTCGAGGCGCTTCGGCGATACACGGCGAGGTCGGCGCGGTCGTCGCCGTCGAAATCGCCGGCAATGATAGTGTCGGTCGAGATGCCCCACGGAGCTTCCGAATCGGTCGTGCCGTCGTGCATAAACCACGTCATCTGACCGCCCGCGCCGCCCGTGTTGCGCACCACGACGTAATCGGTCTTGTCGTCGCAATTAAAATCGAGCGGCACGCCGCCCGCCGCCGAGCCGCCGCCCGCCGATGTCGCCGCAATCGCCGGAGTAAAACTAAAAGTGTCGATGCCGATGTAATTGGAATTATCGCCCGTCGGTCCGCCGCCAGTCACGAAATAGCGAAAGGCGATGCGCCCGCGCGCGGTTCCGCTGCCGCAATCGTTCGGCAGACCGCTCAGCGTCAGCGTGTATTCCGTCCAGACCTGCGGGTAGCCGCCGACTTCCAGATTCGGGTTGATGGTCAGAAGCAGCCTCGTGAAATCGCCAACGCCGTTCGGTCCCGTGCCGACGTTCGTGCTGTCGGAGGCGTTCGAGAGCCGGACTTCCAGCCGGTCCGGGAACGGATTTTCCGTCGGCTCGCGCGTCCAGAACTTAATCACGTCGCCGTTTCGAAAAGTACGGTTGGGCGTCAGCAGCCAGTTGCTGATGGTGTTCGTGCCGGTCGTGTTGTTGAAATTGGCGCGAATATACGAATCCGCGGCTCCGCTCTGCGCCGTAAAAACCGACGTGGTTCCCTGATTCCAGCCGGTCGTGCCGACGGGCACGCTGTTGTTCTGCATAAACCAACCGCGCGCCGGCAGTTGCGGGATATTATCAAAACCCTCGCTGATTGCCTGCGCCCGCGCCGTTTGGAAAGCGCCCGCCAGCAGAAAAAACAAAACAGCCGCGCCAATCGCCGACCGCTTTAAAAAAAACCCTCGCACGAACTTTATAGAGTTGACCGAATTCATAAAAAATTATCCTTTGCAAAAGATTGAGGGCGAAAATCCTTGCGTCGATGAAAAACATCCGAAAAAACTTGCCGATTTATGGAATGCGCGGCGCGGCAGGACAGTGTGTGCAATTTACTTTCTTTGTTTTTGAAAGTCAAGAGATTTTCTCGATTACCGATTTGTAATAAGGCGGCAGACGCGAAAAGTCGTTTCCGAGACAAATTATAAGTTACAAGTCTCCGCCTGAATGCTTCCCGGCTCTACCAGCTTGCTTTGACAGTGCAGACCTTTAGATTTTAATTGTTTTTCGACTCGCACCCAGATAATTTTTTCTATCTTTTGCTCGCCAATCTCAAAAGCAAATCCTGCCTCGAACGGTTTGGCATGGCGCTGCACCGGAATGGAAAAAAGGATGCGCGACGGGAATCTGAAGTTGCCGCACCGTATACGAATTAAGAATTATGAATGAAGAAAGCGCGCCGTTAAAGGTCTCGAATCTTTCTTCCAATTCGCAATTCATGATTCTTAATTTACTTCAGTGGGTGTTGAAGTTTGCCACCGGATAATCGCCCTGCTGTCCCCATTCAAAGGCGTGCAGAGCGCCGTTCGACGACCGTCTGACGAAAAAGTAATTCTGCTCGGAGTTGCCGGTCGGTCGCCAGACGGCAATGTCGGTTTTGCCGTCGCCGTCGTAATCGCCCTGCGTCGGGAAGTCGGTTGCCGCCAAGCCCCACGGCTGCCCGAAATGAATGATGTTGTTTCCGTTGCGTCCGAGAACGCTCCACAGAATTTGCCCGCCCGAGCCGCGTACCACCGCAAAGTCGTCCCTTCCATCGCCGTCGTAGTCGCCCGGCACGATATAATCGCTCGCCGTGCCCCAGACGAGGGCTTCCGTGCCGCCATTTGATTTGTTCAAAAAGAAAACGCCCTGCCCGCTGCCGTCGTTGCGCTGGACGCAGAAATCGTATTTGCCGTCGCCGTCGTAATCGCCCGGCGCGGGATAATCGCCGTTTTGTCCCCATTGCACAGCGGTTACTCCGCCATTCGGCGTCAAGCTGCCGATGTAATACCAGAAGCTTTGCTGTCCGACCGCGGCGCTGCGATATACTGCGAAATCGTCCCTACCGTCTCCATCGTAATCGCCGACCACAGTCGGGTCGTCGGGAGCCGCCCCGAGCTGGCGCGCGGTCAGCGTCCCGTTCGAGCTTTTCAAGCTGTAAAAGTAAGCCGTTGAATTAACGCCCGGACGATAAACCGTGATGTCGGCTTTCCGGTCGCCGTCGTAATCGCCGGAAACAAAAAGGTCTGACGCAATTCCCCACGGAGTTTCGAAATCCGTCGTGCCGTTATGGATAAACCACGTCGATTGACCGCTCGAACCGCCGCCCGTGTTGCGCACGACCACGTAATCGGTTTTGCCGTCGCCGTTGTAATCGAGCGGCGCGATGGGGAAAGGGTCGCCGATGAGCGGCAGGTAACTAAAAGAATCAATCCCGATGAAATTGGAGTTGTCGCCGGCAGGACCGCCATCGGTCACGAAATAGCGAAAAGCGATGCGCCCGCTCGTGCCGCCCGCCGGAAGTCCCGACAGAGTAATCGTGAATTCCGTCCAAACATTGGGATAACCGCCCTTTGTCAAATTCGGATTGATGCTCGTCAAAAGAGTCGTAAAATCGCCGACGGCAGTCGAACCTGAGCCGACGTTGGTGCTCGCGCCGCTCGTTGACAGGCGAACTTCCAGCCGGTTGGGAAATAGATTGGCGGTGGTTTCACGCGTCCAGAATTTAATCACTGCGCCGTTGTGCAGCGTCAGATTCGGCGTCAGCAGCCAGTTGCTGATGGTGTTCGCGCCGGTCGTGTTGTTGAAATTAGCTCCGATGTAAGAATTAGCCGTTCCTGCCTGCGCCGAAAAAACAGCATTGGAACCCTGAAACCAGCCGGTCGTGCCGACCGGTGTACTGTTGTTTTGCGCAAACCAGCCGGCAGCGGGCAGCGTCGTGATATTTTCAAAGCCTTCGTTGATAATCTGCGCGCGGGCGACGCCGAGCGCGCCAGCCAGCAGAAAAGCCGTCACCATCAATGCAGCAACAACCGTATTTTTAAAAAGACACGACAGCGATTTTATATTTTTAGTCGGGTTCATAAGAAATTATTTATCGAAGCTTAAGTGTGGAATGGTGTGTGCAATTTACTTTCTTTGTTTTTGAAAGTCAAGAAATTTTCGCGGCGACGGGAATTTAAATAAAAAAGGCGAGCCGTTTCCGAACTCGCCGCGTAATCAATCAATGAAACGCCGCCGGGCAAAACAAAAACGAGCGTCAAAACCGGCACGGAGCCGGAACAGTTTTTTCATAACGCGTTAGCCTGCCGAATTTTAGAAATAAAAAAGGCAGAATGAACAATCATTCTGCCTTTACACGTTGTCGGAAAGTTACCGGAAAGCTATTTGACGGCGGTCGTATTCGCCTTTTGTTTCGGGTCATACGGCGTTGCCATATAGCGTTTGACGGCTTCCTGCGCGTTGTCGTAATCGTCGCCGCTGGCTTGGGCGCGCGTGTAGGCGGCGACGGCGCGCGTGCGGTCGCCTTTCGCGTCGTAGGCGTTGCCCATCTTGATATTCGCCCAGACTTCCAGCCAGTTCGGACGCAAGTTTCCGGAAAGCGTCGCCTTGTAATTATCAATCGCCAGATCGTAATTGCGCTGTTCGAGGAACAGATTGCCGAGATTGTAGTAAATCCACGAATTGTTGCGGTCGAGCTTTAAAGCCGCTTCAAACTGCTGCTGCGCTTCGGCGAGATTGCCTTCCTTGAACTGCTCGATGCCGCGACGGGCGACCGACGAGACTTTCAAATCTTCGGAAATACGCAAAAGCTTGTATTTCGGGTCGATGACGACTTCAATCGGCTTGCCGTTCGATTCGATATTAAAATCGGCGCTCGCGTCTTCAATCGTGACGGTTTGCGTTTTCAGCTCGCCTTCGCCTTCGGCGACCAGTTGGACATCGACCGGCAGGCGCAGGTTGTCGTAGTTTTGTTTAATCGTGCCGCGCGTGACGAATTTGCCTTCGCGCGTGCGGATGATTTGATATTCGACGGCAAATTCCGGAACGCCCGTGCCTTCGACCCAGCGCGCGAAGAAATAGCGCATCGGTTGACCGGCAACCTGCGTCGCCAGCTTTTCAAAATCGTCAATCGAAGCGTTTTTGCCGCGATACTGCGCTAAAAACTGGCGCAGAAGCTGGTTGAATTTCTGCGCGCCGAGCGTTTCCTTCAAAAGGCGATAAACCAGCGCGCCTTTGCCGAACATTATGTATTGATACGCGGTCGAGGTGTCGTCCAGCGCCGACGGTGCACGAAGCAGCGACGCGGTCTGCTCGAAGGTCAAAGCTTTTTCCAGCGTTTCGCGCTGCAAGGCTTCGAGCTTGGTGTTGGAAATTCCCGTCTCGCGCAGTTCGAGCGCGCTCCATTCCGCCAAGCCCTGCGAAAGCCACGCGTCGTCAAACGATTTCAAACCGACCGTCTGTCCCCACCATTGATAAGCGGCTTCGCGCTGCAATCTCTCGGCGGCAACCTGCCGCGACTGGTCAAAAAATTTGTCGGCGATGAAAATCATTCCCGGCGCGGTGTAGAAATCGAGCGTTTCGTCGTCGGTCTGCACGATAATCAGGCGCTTGCCGCTGTCCGGCTCGCCGTATTGTTTGGCGTAAAAATCCATCGCGCGTCCCAAAGTTTCGCCGTAGCTCGAAATCAGCGGGTCGCCTCCCGCTTTGGTGTAAAACTGCAATTCGTAATCGGCGAAACGCAACGTTTTCGGCGTGTATCTGCCGTAAGCGAAATTGCCCGGAAGCGCCGGCTTCGACTGCGTGAAACGATATTTTCCGCCGCTTTGAGAGGCGGGCGTATCGCTGAAACCAATCAATTGATAACCGCCCGGAAGCGTTATCGTGATGTCGGAAGTGGCGCGGTCAGCCGCGTAATTGTGAAACGGAAACCAGCGCGCCGCATACATCAGATAACCGTTTTTATCGCCGACGTAAGCCAGCCGTTTGGTCAGCAGCGGTCCGCCTTCGGCTGTCGCCAGCACGCCGCTGTATTTGAAACGCAGCGTGACGGGCACGTTCGCCGGAACCGCGTCGCCCAAATCGACTTTCACGCTCGGTCCCAAATCGGAAACGCCGACCTGGTCCTGCACGAATGTAATCTGGCTTTGCGATGCGGGCAAAACGGCGGTGGTTTTGCCTTTTGCGGTGGTCGGCGCGGTTGTCGTGGTGGTCGTGGTCGATGAACCGACGCGCGTGATGCTTTCGACTTTTAAGGAGCCGTTGAGTTCAAACGCGACGGTGCGCGTTTCGGCGAGCGGCGTAAAAGTAACGTCCGCGACGGCTTGCAGTTGATTTTCGGAAGGATTGAGCTGGACGTCCATTCGATAATTCGTCACATCGAACGGAGCGCGCTGAACCTGTTGCTGCGCGAGGACGGAAAAAACTGAGAGTAAAACTACGGCTGAAACCAGCACAAGCGACGGAAAGAAACGTTTCTGCATTTTTATCACCTTTTGGAATATTGCTGTAAAACTATTTTTTGCAAAACTATGATGTCTGAAAATTTCTTTTCGTTTGCTTGCCGAGAACAGAATTAAGTTTGCGGCGGCTTAATACGCGCAGGCGCAGCCGCTTTCGACCGGAAAGCGTTTATTTTTTCGCCGGAATTTTTTCCTTCGTAAACTCGATTACCTGAAATAATTCGGGCGTTTTCGGCAAAAAGCTGATTTCACCCGGCAGGCGCTCGATTTCCAGATAATCGTCAAACTCCCTGTAGCCGGCGTAAGAACTCCATTCATACCAGCTTTCCTGCGGGCTGGTCGTCGCGACGCCCATTTCATCGAGCCGCGCCGAAAAACTCCAGCCTTTCAGCTCCGATATTTTTTTGTTCCAGTCGCGATAACTGTAGACGGACGCCGCCGCGCCGAGCGCCAGCAGAAAGAAAAAGTGCGGCTTGATTAAATGCTCCGCGCCGAACAGCGCATCGGCGACGGCAATCACGACCCACACAATCATCAGCTTCGAGGCGTAAAAATAAGCGATATCCTTTGCGGCTTTATAACGCAGAGCCTTCCGGTAGCCTTTGACCGCCAGCTCGTCGTCAATCTGAATTTGCGCTTCTATCATAGTTTTAGATAACGGTCGTCACGATTTCGCGGATGCTGCGCTGCAATTCCCTATCGTCGGTAATCGGCGAGCAGAGCGCGACTTCCGCCGCATTGACCGGCGCGATGCCTTTCGAAATCATCTGCGCCGCGTAAATCAGAAGCCGCGTCGAAACGCCTTCTTCCAGACCGTGACCGCGCAGATTTCTGACTTTTTGCCCGATGGTGACGAGGTCGCGCGCCGTCGCTTCGTCGATGCCGCCTTCGCGGGCGACGATTTCCGTCTCGGATTCGGCGGGCGGATAATCGAATTCCATCGCCACGAACCTTTGCCGCGTCGATTGTTTCAAATCCTTTAAAATCGACTGGTAACCCGGATTATAGGAGACGACGAGCATAAATTCCGGCGGCGCATCGACCACCGTTCCGCGTTTTTCAATCGGCAGACGCCGCCGGTCGTCGGTCAGCGGGTGAATGATGACGACCGTATCCTTGCGCGCTTCGACGACTTCATCGAGATAGCAAATCGCTCCGGCGCGCACCGCTTTCGTCAAAGGTCCGTCGTGCCAGACGGTTTCGTCGCCTTCGAGCAGAAATCTGCCGACCAGGTCCGTCGCCGACAAATCTTCGTGACAGGCGACCGTTATCAGCGGTCTCCCGAGACGCCACGCCATATGCTCGACAAAACGCGTTTTTCCGCACCCGGTCGGACCTTTCAGCATCACGGGTAGTTTTGCCGCATAAGCGGCTTGAAAAAGCTCGACTTCCTGCGCCACCGGCAGATAATAAGGCTCGCTCTCGACTTTGTATTTTTCAACGGCTAATTCCATAAATAATTGCTCGACTGGTAAAAATTTATCTTAACATTCGCCAGTGTTTATACAAAAACTGAAATCACCGCAATAAATATAGGCGCGCGCCGCAGCGCAGCGCCCGGCGAGCGCAGCCCGAAAGCGTTTAAATAAAATAGCCGCCAAAGGAAACGAAAAACGCGAAATAAATGATAAATATATTTCGCGTTTTTTCACGTTATTTCGCGGCTAATCTCTTTTAGGCGTCTTGGCGTTAAAATTTTTCTTTTTCTAAATTATTTTCCCTTGAAATCCGGCTTTCGCTTTTCCAGAAAGGCGGCGACGCCTTCTTCCTTGTCTTCGGTCGAAAAACAAATCGCGAACAAATCGACTTCGCGGCGCAAGCCTTCGTCCAGATTCGAGCGCGAGGCGAGCTTGACGGCTTCTTTCGAGAGCTGGAGCGCGACGGGCGCTTTTTGCGCGATTTTTCCGGCGAGTTCCAGCGTTTTCGTTTCGAGTTCCTCTTTTGGAAAAACATAATTGACCAGCCCGAACCGCAAAGCCTTTTCGGCGTCAATCATATCGCCCGTCAGAATCATTTCCATCGCTCTGCCTTCGCCGATAAGACGGGTCAAACGCTGCGTTCCGCCGCCGCCGCACATAATTCCGAGATTGATTTCCGGCTGCGCGAACCGCGCGTTTTCGCTGCACACGCGGAGGTCGCAGGCAAGCGCCAGCTCGCAGCCGCCGCCGAGACAAAAACCGTTGATCATCGCGATGACCGGTTTCGGAAACGTGTCAATCGAATTAAAAAGCGTCCGCTCGTAAAATAAATTTCTCTGCGAAGCGGGCGTCTCTCCGGCAAATTCCGCGATGTCCGCGCCGGCGACAAAAGATTTTTCGCCCGCGCCCGTAATGACGACGACGCGCACCGCCGCGTCCTGTCGCAAAGCGTCGAGCGCGGCAACGCCTTCTTCGTGAACTTTTCTTCCGAGCGCGTTAAGTTTTTCGGGACGGTTAATCGTTATAATGGCTACGCTTTCGCGTTTTTCAACCAAGATGGTTTCGTAATCATTCATAATTTTTCTCAGGCGAGAGTAAAGAGTCGAGAGCCGAGAGGTAAAATTCTCTCGACTCTCGACTCTTTACTTTCGACGCTTATTTTTCTTCTTCGTCGCTCGGCTGGTCGTCGGCAATCCACGCGACGAAAAGCCGGAGCCAGTTTTCCATCGTTTCGGTAATGGCGACGCCGACGCGCGCCGTTCCGTAATTTGACGGCGAAACGCGCACGACGCGCGCTTTGACTTCGACCGGCACGCCGTCCGGGCGGTGCGAGCGAATGTATAAACTTTCGCCCTGCGAGACTTTTTGATTCAGGTGAAACAAGGCGCCCGTAGTGGAAATATCGTCGGTTTCCGTCGGCTCGCTCCACGCCGCGCCGTCGTCCGCGCGTCCGGAGACGACAATCGGCAAGCGCAAAGCCATTCTCAGCGCAAATCGTTTTTCCTCATACTGAGGCTGCTGATTAGTTGACATGACAAGTTTGAAGAATCGAAAATTCGGGTAGAACGTGCAGCTAGTTTAACACGAAACCCGTTTAAACAAACAATGGATTTAAAAAAAGCAGATAAAATTTAAACGCGGCGCAATCTATAATAAAGGCGTTTTATTTATCATTCGACTAGCCGCTGAGTGATAGTTATACTAAAGGTTACAAAAAATGCCAAACTTCTGCAAAAAAAATTTTAAACTTTAAGAACAGGAGAGTTTGTACAGAAATATGTCGCAAACCGAAATTAATCGTAAAGTCGTTATTTTAGGCTCGGGTCCCGCCGGTTTGACCGCCGCCATTTACGCCTCGCGCGCGCAGCTCGAACCGATGGTCATCGACGGACCGCAGCCGGGCGGGCAGTTGACGATTACGACCGACGTGGAAAATTATCCGGGCTTTGCCAGAGGAATTATGGGACCGGAATTGATGAACGAGTTTCGTGCCCAAGCCGAGCGCTTCGGCACGGAATTTCTGAACATCTGGATTGATAAAGTCGATTTAAGCGAGCGCCCGTTTAAGCTTTACGGCAAGGCGAGCCCAGACAGCGCGGAGATTTCCACCGTAGTCCTTGCCGAAACTTTGATTATCTCGACCGGCGCTTCGGCGAAATGGCTCGGCATTCCGGGCGAAGAACCCGCACCCGTCGGCTTGGGCGGCAACGGCGTTTCGGCTTGCGCCACGTGCGACGGCTTTTTCTTTCGCGGAAAAGAAGTCGTCGTGGCGGGCGGCGGCGATACGGCGATGGAAGAAGCGACTTTTCTGACGCGTTTCGCCTCGAAGGTGACGATTGTTCACCGCCGCGACGCGTTTCGCGCCTCGAAAATTATGCAGGAACGCGCGCTCGCCAACGAGAAAATCAACGTTTTGTGGAACACGGAAATCAGGGAAATTCTGGGAACCAAAGAAGCGGGCGTGACGGCAATAAAAATCTACAACAATCAATCGAAAGAAGAAAGCGATTTTCCGACCCAGGGCGTTTTCGTCGCCATCGGGCACAAGCCGAACACAGAGCTTTTCAAAGACTGGCTTAACCTGAACGAAGTCGGCTACATTCAAACCGAAGGACGCACGATGAAAACCAACATCGAAGGCGTTTTTGCCTGCGGCGACGCGCAGGACCATTACTATCGCCAAGCCGTCACGGCAGCCGGAACCGGCTGTATGGCGGCAATCGACGCCGAAAGATTTTTAGCCGAACACGGCGAAGCCGAAAAGGTTACGGCGACGAACTGGTAACTTTTCAATTACGAATTACGAATTTAAAAGAAATCATCTTTCATTCGTAATTCGTAATTCTCAAACTTGTCTACTGTTTCTTAACCACAGTTCCTTTCAGCGTTTCGAGTTTCTGCGGTGTTTTTTCGAGTTTTGCCGGATTGTAGCCCGCGATTTCGATTTTTCTTAAAATCTTTTCATAAGTCGCGGCGCTGATTTCGGGCGTGCGACTTAAAATCCACAGGTTTTTGCGGTCGGGATTGCCGGCGACGGCGTATTGATAATTTTCGTCCAAATCAATTACCCAATACGGAACGGACGAAAACCAGGCAAACGAGCCTTTCAATTTCGCGTTCGTTTGTCTGTCGATGATTGTCGCCGTCCCGGTCGCGTCTTCGATTTTTCCGTCTTTATTCAGACAACGACTGACGACCTCGACCTCGCCGTCCGGTTTGAAATTATATGTGGCGGTCGTATTGCCGACGCATTGTTTTTTCAATTTGTTCGGGTATCTGGCGATTTCGTACCACGTTCCGCCGAAGCGCTTTAAATCGACGAACGAAACGGTTTTCATTTCGCCCGTCTTTGTATTCTGACCGTTCACAAACGTCGCCGCTGCCAATAAAGTCAGGGCGAAAACCGCTAAAATCCATTTTCTCACTTGTCGAGCCTCCCGGTTCTCGTTAAGTTTAATAAATTGCTTTACAAATATTCTGCCACAATTTGCTTTCGCCGTTGCAAGATTTTTATAATTTTTCTGAAACCGGCTCAAAATCGATTGGCGCTCCTTTGCGTTTTTTCTTTGCGCTTCCGGGCGTTAAAATTTTTCTTAGCCGCAAAGACCGCCGGAAATTTCGCAAACAAAGCCGGGAGCGATTTATGAGAAAATCTGTAGTTATTAATAATTTAAGAGGTTATAATAATTTATATGCCGATTTATGAATATCGCTGCGCCGGTTGCGGCGTGCAGATTGAAAAAATGCAGAAGATTTCCGACGCGCCTTTGACCGTTTGCGACGATTGCGGCGGCAAACTGGAAAAACAAGTTTCGCGCTCCGGTTTTCAGTTCAAAGGCTCGGGCTGGTACGTCACCGATTACACGAACAAGGGAAAAAGCGAGACGAAAACCGAAGCCAAATCCGAAACCGAAACAAAATCGGAAACCAAAACGGAAAAAAGTTCGGCGGGCGAATCAACCGCCGGCGGCGATGCTGCATCAAAGCCAGCAGACAGTTCACCCAAAACATCTAAAACGGAATGAGGAAAAATGAAATTTTCGGCTAAAAAAGCGTTGTTTTTGAGTTTATGCGTTTTGCTGATTTCCGCCTCGGCGCCGGCTCAGTCGCGCCGCAGCGCGAAAGATACGTCCGGCGACGGCGGAACGATTCTGAATGTCGTCGCCACCCGCGCCAACGGTTCGAGCGAGCCGATAAAAGCCGAAAATCTTTTTTTATATGAAAACGGCATCGAGCAGAAGATAAAAAATTTCACTTTCGACCCGTCGCCTTCGAGGATAGTCGTGCTGGTCGATAATTCGCAGACCTTGCGCGCCGAAGTCGAAACGCTGAAAAATGCGGTTAAGGAATTCGTCTACGAAATTTACGAAGGCGACCAGGTTTTCGTCGTCGCCTATGACGAAAAACCGGAGATCATTCAGGAATGGACGGACGATGCGAAAAAGGTCGAAACCTCGCTCAACACTTTTCGCAAACAGGGCAATCCTTACCTGTTCGACGCGCTGGACGCCGCCGTCCGCGAAGTTTTACTGCCGCTGATGCCCGGAACGCGCAAAACCGCCGTCGTGCTTATCAGCGACGGGCTCGACCGCGGCAGCAAAATGGCTTTCGATAAAATTCTCGGCGAGCTGCAATCGGATAACATCACGGTTTACGCGCTCCAGCTGCCGGACCGCACAAGCGGCGCGTACCGGCGCAACCAGCCGAAAGCCGCGCAGGTCATCAACGAGCTGACCGAAGGCACGGGCGGAAAAATCTTCGACTTCGAACAGCCGCAGGTCGCCGCCAAAGCCATCTGCGACGAGCTTCGCAAAAACCGCTATCTGCTCTCGTATTTTTCAGCCAACACTTCGTCTTTCGACGCCCGCCGCGTTTTCCTGCTCGGTCAGGAAGGCATCAACGTTCGCACCAAAAACGCGCACCCGCCGAATGTGAAATAGGCAAGCAGAAAACCGAAGGCAATCGCCACCGGGCGGAAAGCAGTCCGGTCCGCGCCGAGATTCAATGCTGAACAGGCAAAGCTAAAACTGCCGACTGCCGTCCGCCAACGGTTTTCTCCATTATGCCTTCTTCTTGACATCAATCTTTGTGTGTTTTAGCTTTGAAGCACAAGCAAAAGGCTTGCGGTTTTTCCGTCAAGTTCTAGCTGTAAGGAGACGCACCGTGAACGACCCGAAAGACCCCAAAAATCTGCCGCCCGACGATTTTTCCAAAACGACGCCGTATATTCGTCCGTCGAAAGAAAATTCGTCGTCTTCATCGCCGAAAGACGATTACACGAGCGATTGGGAAAAAACCAATTTCAATTTCTCGCCGTCGCCGCCGCCGCGTTCATCGACGCCGGCTGAAGACGATTGGGGAAAAACGGCGGTCAATATCAATCTTCCGCGCAGCAGCAGCAGCAACAGCAGTAATAATAATCAGCAGGAAGATTTCGGTAAAACCTATATGCCGGGTCAGATGCCGCAACAGCCTTCGTCCGGCTGGGATATGACGCAGGCAAATATCAACGTCGGCGGTCACGAAGATTTCGGCGGCGCGCCGAAACAATCCGACTTCGGCGCGACGACGCCGTATATTAATTTGCCGCAGGCGGAACGCGCGAAATATGAAAACACCGCTCTGCCGTCTCAAGCACCGACGCCGGCGGAAGAAAAAACCGCCGCGAAAAAAGCCGCTACTCCGGCGTGGGTCTGGTTCGGCGGCGTGGCGCTGTTGTTTTTTCTGCTGGCGGCAACCATTATCGGCGCGTATTATGTTTTCTCGAAAAAATACGGCTACGACGTTCTGGTCAAAGGCGCGCAGCCGCAAAGCGAAGTTTTCGTCGACGGCACGCGCTGGGGTTATACTTCCGGCACGGGCGATATTCTGGTTTCGGGACTGACCGCCGGAACGCACAAAATCGAAATCAGGCATCCGAATTTCACCTACGAAATCGAGCAGACCAACGGCGGCGACGGCGGAAAAACCGTCGAAGTCATCGCCAAAAGCCGGCAGAAACAAATCGAGCCGCCGAAAGACGATTGCGCCAATATCAAAAAAGGCGATTTTGCCAAATCCGAAAAATGCGCCAACGACGCGCTCGACCGGCTCGGCGACAATTTCACGGTTGACGAATTGTTGCGCGCGATGAATCTCTACATTATCAATTTCGCCAGCGGAAAATTCGACATTCCGCCCGCTAACCAGAAGTTTCTGGAAAAATCGGCGGGTTATATGAAAAAGCTTCCGCCGAACGTCGTCATCGAAGTCGGCGGTCACACCGATAATACGGGCGACGACGCCAAGAATCAGAAACTTTCGGAAAATCGCGCCAACGCCGTCAAAGACGCGCTGATTAAATTCGGCGTGAACGCCGATATTTTGCAGATGAAAGGCTACGGCAAATCGAAACCGAAAGCTTCCAACGACACCGAAGACGGCAAGTTTCAGAATCGCCGAATCGAATACATCGCGCTTTCAAAATAAAGGAATTTTTTAATGCGGGCGCCAAGCAGCCGGCGAAGACGCGCTCAAGAGATTTGAAACGACGGATTAACGTGCCGGAACACGGATTAATAAGAAATAAATTCCGTGCTCACCGGCGTTAATCCGTCGTTTTATTCCTTTTTTGCGGCTTGGCTCTAAATCGCTTTTCCGACCGAGCGCGCGATCAGCCATTGCGCGAGAAAATACGTGGCGAGAATCAGGAGTTTGGCGAGAAAAAATTCGCCGTTAAATTTGTTGTAAGCCAAAAGCGCATCGGACAAAACAAAAAATATTGCGCCGGAAAGCGCGAAAAGCGCCGGCGGAGTTTTTCGGGTCAGGTAAAAATTCAAAGCCGCGCCGAGCATCGTCGAAATCGCCAGCGCGTAGATGGCGACCGCAATCTTCAGATTTTCGGGAACGCCGCCCGAAACCAGCATAAAAATCGCGCCGCCGACCAGATAAGCCGAAAGCGAAACCGGCTTGAACTTCCCTTCACCGGCTTTGAAAAACGCCGCGATGTAACAAAGATGCGCGACGAGAAAGCTCGCCAGCCCGAAAACAAAATTTTGCGCGCTTATCAAAAACGTGTCGCCGACGAGCGAAAAAACAAAACCCGCCAGAATCGCCCAAAGATAAAAACCTTTTCGCTCGCCGCCGGACCAAGCCAGAGCGATGATGAAAATCATCGTCGCCGGCTTGAAAAGATACACGAATCGCTTGTCCTGGTAATCAAAATAAATCGTCAGGACGGCGGAAACGAAAGTCAGGAGCGAAAGGATTTTCATCGAATTTACAAAATAAGGCGTTTATCGCCCGCGCGCCGCGTCAGCTTTTCGCGGTCGAAATATTCGAGCAGCGGAATCGCGTACTTGCGCGAGATTCCGGCAATTTCTTTAAACGCCGCGACGTCGATCAATCTGTCGGAAGTCTGCGCGGCGTAATTTTTCAGTTGATTGATTAGTTCGTCGAGCGCTTCGCGCCGGAAATAAAAATCTTCCGTGACTTTGACCAGTTCCGCCGTATTCAGAAAAAGCTGAAAAACTTTGCGCGCCTGCCGGCGGTCGAGCTTTGTGCCGCGAATGGCTTCGTCGAGCGCCGCGTCCAGCGCCGGAACTTCCAATTTCGCCTTGCGATAAATTTTTTCCAGTCTTTCGCGCAGGATTTTTTCTTCCGCCGACAGCTCCGGATTATGCGCGGCGGCGCGCACCAAATCTTTTTCCGCCGTGATTTTGGCGTCTTTTTCCAGCGCCGCCAGAATCGTCTTGAAAATTTCCGCGGGCAGGCGCGCAAAGATTTTTTCGCGCAGAGTTTCGCGCCCGATGCCTTTGGCGAGCGGCTCGCGCCGGTGATGCGCTTCGATTTCCGCCATAGTTTTCGCTTTCAGATTTTCAAACGGCGTGCGCGCCACGTAAAATCCGGCGGCTTCGACGACGGATTTTTTCCCGGCATTTTCCGCCAGAGCTTTTCGCAAAACGCTTTCGCGCCAGCCTGTCCGCGCCTGCAAAGCGGCGAATCCTGCGCCGCGCTCGCCCTCCGTTTCCAGGTAGATTTTCGCTTGTCGAGCTTTATCGTTCGTGTTTTCGGCTTCAATTAAATTCTGCAGAACGCGGCTCGCGCCCGGCGTATCTTTGCGCCGGTGTTTTGCCGCGTGCGCGTCTAAAACTCGACCGCCCGCGATGGTTATCTGCGGCGAGTAACTGCGAATGATAAAACGCTCGCCCGGAATCGTCACGACCGGCGTTTCCAGCCGCAATTGAATAAAATCTCTGGCGCCCGGCGCTATTTCGCCCGACTCGTTTAAAACCTGAATTCTGGCTAAGGCTTCGACGGTTCCGAGATGCGCGCGGACACGCTGGCGAGATTTTAAAGCGCGTTTCGCGTCTTTCAAAACTTCGATTTCCGCGTCGAAAATCTGTGTCGGCTGCAAAGCGCCCGTTTCGCACAAAACCATTCCGCGCTCAATTTCCGTGTGTTCGATGCCGCCCAAATTGACGGCGGTGCGCTGTCCGGCGTGCGCTGTTTTGACCGATTTTCCGTGAGTCTGCAAGCCGCGCACGCGCACTTTTCTTTTCAAAGGCAAAATTTCCAGCTCGTCGCCTTCGCCGAATTCGCCGGAAATCAAAGTTCCGGTGACGACCGCGCCGAAACCTTTGACCGTAAAAGAACGGTCAATCGGCAGGCGCGCGACCGCTTCGTTTTTCGGCGGCGGGATCTGCGCGGCGAGATTTTTGAAAGCTTCTTTCAGCTCGTCGATGCCTTCGCCGGTTTTGGAGCTGACGGCGAGGACGGGCGCGTTTTCGAGAAAGGAATTTTCGACCAACTCCTGCGCGTCGAGCCGGACGATTTCGAGCAGTTCGGCGTCGACCATATCCGTTTTCGTCAAAACGATTAAACCGGTTTTCGTCTCCAGCAGGCGGCAGATGTCGAAATGCTCGCGCGTCTGCGGCATCACGCCTTCGTCCGCCGCGATGACCAGCGCCAGCAAATCGATTCCCGACGCGCCAGCCAGCATATTTTTGACGAATTTTTCGTGTCCCGGCACATCGACGAAACCGATGCGGACGTCGCCCAAATCGAGTTCGGCAAAGCCTAAATCAATGGTGATGCCGCGCCGTTTTTCTTCGGGCAGGCGGTCGGCGTCAACGCCGGTTAATGCCCGCACGAGCGAGGTTTTTCCGTGGTCGATGTGTCCGGCGGTGCCGACGATAATGTCCATAAACGTCTCGGAAAAGTTTAAAGTCCAAAGCGCCTGCTGTAAAGCAGATGCGGCTTTGGACTTAACCGATGGAATTGAATTTATTGCGTGACCTGAAAATCGACCCACTGTGAAACCGTCTGATTGGTCAGCAAATCCTTGACGATGATTTGCAAAGCGTAATCGCCCGGCTGCATATTCGGGCTGAGCCGCATATAGCCGTAATCGCCGATGCGCGCCGCATCGTCCTGCTTTTCGAGCTGGCTTGCTTGCGGCTGCCCCTGCGTGACGAGTTGACCTTCGCGGTAAAGATTGACCTGCACGCTTAATTTCGGCAGATTAGTGGCTTTATCGAGCGCGGCGTTATAGAGCGTGTAGGAATACGCCATCACCGTTCCGCGCTGAAACTGGCGGATTGCCGGAATCGAGGTGGTCGGCGTCGCCGTAATCGCGTTTTCCGGCTTAACTTCAGCCGGCACGATAAATTTCCCGTCGGCATCGACCTGGCTGACGGTCAAGCCGGAGAGAAAGATTTTATCTTTTTTCAGCGCCGGAACCTGTATAACCTGACTCGCCGAGCCGAGCATTTTGCTGTTGGCGTCGCGGACGGCGAGGCGAAAGTTATAAGTTCCGTCCTTTTTCACCGGCACGTCCACGCTGTAAATCAGACCGTTCTGCCGGATAAGCTGAACCGCTTCCGCCGGAATCAACACCTTGTGAGTGTGGTTAAACTCATCGATGACATCGTTTTTCTCGTCCAGCGTCACGGCGAAAACATCGAGCGCCACTTTTTTCGAGCCGTTGGCGTCGTCTATAAAAGTAATATCCTTGCCCTCGACGTGGAGCAGCGAGCGCACGAAGTTTCCTTTGGCGGGCGTGTTGCCGAAAAACGCCGTCAGGCGCAGATTCATTCCCGTGCGCGGCAGCGGCGCGACGGCGGCTTCGTAAAGCTCGCTGTCGCCCGTCCGGCGACTGATATTCTGCCTTTCGTCGACTTTGCCCAGAAAACCGGCGCGCGAAACCACTTTCAAACCCGGACGATTGACCTTGATGGAGACTTGATTGAAATTCTTTCCTTTAAAAGTTTCGTCGTCGGGCTCGTAAGCCAGCAGGTAATAACCTTTTTCCAGATTCAGCGCCCGACCGATAGGCACGTCCAGAAAATTTTGATTTTTAGAAAATGTGCCGCCCGTTTCGCGGGCGAGAAAATTCAGCCCGTCCTGCGTCCCTATCAAAAGGCTCCGGCGGTCTGCGGCGATTTTATCCGTGTTGCTGCTGGAAACTGCGTCAACCGCTTCAATCGCGTCCGTATTAACCAGCCCGCGCGTGTCAATCGTATTGAAAATGACGGCGGCGCGGTTTGCCGCGTCGGTCAAGCCGCGCAGCGCGGCTTCGGTGCGGACGCTGTGCGTTCCGAGGGATTTGTCGCTCCGGGTGCGCAGCGGAATGCCGTCGGACAAAAGAAAAACCACTTTGCGTCCGCCGACGCGACCCAATCCGCGCACGATGTAATTCAGCACGTTAATAACGCTGACCGATTGAATATCGCGGCTGGCGTCTTCTGCCGCTTCCCTTATCTCTCTTTCCGTTTCCGTCAGGACGTCGTCGCGTATCGGCTCGAAAACCGGTCCGCCCGCCGTCAGGCAGCCGCGATTCGGATACCAGACGATTTTGCGGGCGAGCTGGAGAAGCTGTTCGCGGTCGGAGGTAAACTGCTGCAACAGGCTGCTGCCGCCGGTGGTCTGGTAAATCGCCACCATATCATTGGGCAGCATCTGTTGCCTGATAAATTTGTTCAGGGCTTCGCGGGCGGCATAAATACCGCTGCCGGACGCCGTGCAGTTATCGACGACGAAAGTAATCAAACGTCCTCCTCCGGACGAGCGCCCAGTGACCGGCGGCGGCAGAATCGCGTTTTTATCTTTTTTCTCAATCTTGACCGGAGCGCTGTTCGGCGCGACCGTGTTGACGTAGGAAAAATTGGTGATTTTCTGCGATTTGCCGTCCTGCAAAACTTCAAAATCGGCGGCGGTCAAATCCGTCACCTGATTGCCTTTTTCGTCGGTCACGATCGCGTCGAGCTGGACGAGTTTTGTGGTGATTTTGACCACATCGTCCTCATCAGTAGCCGGCGGCGTGGGATTCGTTTGCTGGGCGAAAATCGAAATTGTCGTCAGCCAAAAGATAGCTAAAGCGAAAAAGAATTTTTTCATCCTGGATACTCCCAAAAGTTATAAACGGTTAGTTGTTTTCGTGGTCAGCGCCGAAACGGTGCGGGCAATCTGCTGTTTCTACGGATTTTACTCTGTTGCGAGGGCGAGCGGCAAGGTTGTTTTGTCCTATTTCATTTAATTTCAGGCGAAAATTCCGCGTAATTACAGGCGAAAATTCCACGCGCCGAAGGCGAACCGGATTTTTGTCGTCGCCCGCGATTGGCTCACATTAACAGATACGCCGCCAGAGCGGGCAGACCCAGCGAAATTATAAAAACCGACAGCGCGGCGGCAAGCGCGAAAAGCCACGCCGTTTTTCCCGTCTGAATTTTAAATAATTTCAAAAACAGGCGCTTGCACATCATCAGAAACAACGGAAAAAACAAAACTCCGAAAACCAGAAAGGCGACGATGCCGTAATCTCGGAGCGGAAATTTTTCGATTGAGCCGTCCCAAGCCATCGCCAGAACGACGCCGAAAACGACAAACATCGCGAAAAAGCCGATTGCCAAACCGATAAAATTTGTCAAAACGGAAAATGCCAGCGACCGACCGAAACCAGCCCAGCCGCTGCGCTTTATCCAGAAGGCTTCCAAAAGCGTCAAACCGATGACAGAGACCAGGAAAATCAGAACAACCGCCCACTCTCTGGCGACACCGGACATTTTTCACCTTCGCAAATATGATTTTTTCCCTGACTGCGCTTGTTCGTGCCGTGATTATAGACGTATTGAAACGCCAAACGCAAAACGCCTGCCACCGGTAAGCGATAAACGGTAAGCGGTAAGCGACGATTGCCGGGTATCAAATTTTTATTTAAAACTCGATTTTTCAATCAAAATTCAAAACAACAAACCTGCCGGTTCGCCGCTTACCACTTATTTCCATTACGTTTTTGAAACATTTTTTCGTATACTTTGTAACAACATTAACAAAATTCTTCCAAAATCCAAGAGGAGACAGAAAATGCGAATTCTTCGTTTTACGACTGCTTTGACCATCTTGTTTTCGGTTTGCGCGATGACCTTTGCCCAGAGCAGCAGAGGCTTTGATACGAGCCGAATGGACACTTCGGTCGAGGCTTGCACCGATTTTTTTCAATATGCGAACGGAACGTGGCTGAAAAACACGGAAATTCCCGCTTCGCAGTCGCGCTGGGGAACTTTTAATATTCTCAGCGATAACAACAACACGCTTCTCAGAGAAGTTCTGGAAAGCGCCGCGAAAGCCAACGCCGCACCGCAGGGCAGCGACACGCAGCTCATCGGGGATTTTTACGCTTCGTGTATGGACGAAGCGGCAATCGAAAAAGCGGGCGCCACCGCGCTCGAACCTTTTTTCCGACAAATCGACAAAATCAAAACCGTCGATGATTTGCAGCGCCAAATCGCGCTGATGCACAACAGCGGCTTGCCGGCGCTGTTCGGTTTCGGCGGCGGCGCGGATTTGAAAAATTCGTCGATGGTCATCATCAACGCCGGACAGGGCGGTTTGAGCCTGCCGAACCGCGATTATTACACGCAAAGCGACGAAAGATCGCAGGAAACGCGCCGCAGATTCACCGAATATATGACGAATATGTTCAAGCTGCTCGGCGATAAAGCCCCGCAGGCGGCGACCAATGCGCAAACCGTGATGAACATCCAGACGCGGCTCGCCAAAGCCGCGCTCGGACAGGTCGAGATGCGCAATCCCGATAATCGCTACAATAAAATCACGCTCAAGGCGGCGCAGGAAATCACGCCGAATTTTTCGTGGGCGAGCTATATGACGACGCGCGGCGTTCCGGCGGTCACGGAAATCAATCTCGGTCAGCCCGTTTTTTTCCGGGAAGTAAACGTGATGCTCACGGAAGTTCCGCTGGAAGACTGGAAAACTTACCTGCGCTGGATGACGATAAACGCCGCCGCGCCGGCGCTTTCCAAAGCTTTCGCCGACGAGAATTTCAATTTTTACTCCAGATATTTAAGCGGAACGAAAGAACAGCAGCCGCGATGGAAAACCTGCGTCAACGCCGTCGACAACCATCTCGGCGAAGCGCTCGGTCAGGAATACGTCAAAAAAGCCTTTACGCCCGCCGCCCGCGCGCGGATGAACGAGATGATTGACAACCTTTTGGCAGCGATGAAAGACCGCGTCACCAATCTGGAGTGGATGAGCGCCGAGACGAAAAAACAGGCGCAGGCGAAGCTGGCGACCTTCAAACGCAAAATCGGCTCGCCCGATAAACTGCGCGGCTACAGCGGTTTAACCGTCAAGCGCGATTCCTATTCGGCAAACGTTTTGCGCTCCGGTCAATTTCAGGTGCGCCGCAATCTGCTGGATATTAATCAGCCGGTCGACCGCTCGCGCTGGGGTTTCACGCCGCCCACGGTTAACGCCTCATATTCGGGCGTGAACAACGACATCACGTTTCCCGCCGGAATTTTGCAGCCGCCTTTCTTCAATCCGGCGGCTGACGACGCGATAAATTACGGCGCTATCGGCGGCGTTATCGGGCACGAAATCTCGCACGGTTTCGACGATTCGGGAAGCCGTTTCGACGCCGAAGGAAATCTGAAAATGTGGTGGACGAAGGAAGACCGCGCCAAATTTGAGGAACGCGCCGCCTGCGTCGTCAATCAATTCAACGGTTACGAAGTCCAGCCCGGTCTGTTTATCAACGGCAAACTGACGCTCGGCGAAAACATCGGCGACCTCGCCGGCTTGACCGTCGCTTACGACGCTTACAAAAAATCGCTGGAAGGCAAGTCGCGCCCGGCGGAGATTGACGGCTTTACGCCCGAACAGAGATTTTTCCTCGGCTGGGCGCAGGTCTGGGCGGGCAAATACACGCCGGAAGCCGAGATTTTGCAGGTCAAGACCAACACGCACTCGCTGCCGCGCTGGCGCGTCAACGGTCCGCTGTCGAATATGCCGCAATTCGCCCAAGCCTTCGGCTGCAAGTCGGGCGACAAAATGGTCAGAACGGACGCGTGCCTGATTTGGTAAATCGCTGATACAGAGGCGGAAACGCGGGCTGTAAACGAGCGTATTCTTAAAAGATGAAGGCGGAGCGATGAATTCGAAATGCGAAATTGCAATTCACCGCTCCGCCTTCATTTTCATCATTTAAGAATACGCTCCATCAAAGCCCGCGTTTCCTCCTTTATTTAACAAACTCATCCCAGACCGCCCGCGTTATTTTCGCGATAACTTCTTCGCGCGTCTTTTCATCCGCCCTCGAATCCGAAACGAAAATCGAGACAGCCAGATGCCTGCCGTCCGGCAAAGTGATGAGTCCGACGTCGTTGGTCGCGCGCGTCAAACCGTCAAAAGTGCCGGAAGTGCCGGTTTTATGCGCCACGACGGTTCCGGCGGGCAGCAAGCCTTTGATACGCTTTAAACCCGTCGGCGTTTCCGTCATCCATCGCAGCAGCAACGCGCGATTGCTTTCCGAGAGCGCGCGTCCTTCGTGCAGCAGACGCAATAAATCGTTGGCGGCTTTCGGCGAAGCCCAGTTTTGATACTGCACGGATTCGTCCTGCGCCATCTCTTTCTCGGTGGTCGCGACGACAATATCGCCGACGCCGATTTCGCGCAGATATTTCGTCACCTCTCTGGCTCCGCCGACCGCTTTTAATAATACGTCGCAAGCCGTTCCGTCGCTGTCGGAAACCGAATATTTCAACACCTCAGCCAGACTGAGTTCGGTTCCCTGCGGGTATCGGTCGCGAATCGGGCTTCGAAGAGGCTTCGGAACCAAATCGCTTTTTTCGATGCGTATTTTCTGCTCCAGCTTCAGATTTCCCTGCTCGACCTGCTTCAAAACAGCCATAGCGATAGGAAACTTGTAAACGCTCTGCATCGGAAAATGCCCGTTTTCGTCTAAGCCGACCGATTTGCCGGTTTCCAAAACCGTCGCCGCCACTCCTACTTTGCCTTGAGCGTTGGCGGCTATTTCTTCGATTCGTTTGTGCAGTGCGCTTTTCGGTTCATTTTTAACATTCGGCGTAGCCGCCTGCGCCGGCTCGTTTATCGAAGCTTCTTTTTTAATTTCATTACAACCGGAAATAAAGCCTAAACAAAAGCCGGCAAACAAGAATAAGCGTAAATTTCGAGACAATATTTTTTTCATCTTTTATCTTCCGTCAGTTTCAGCAGAGTCGCGTTTACAAAGCATACATTTATTAAATCGTTTTGAAAATATTAAATCCGCTTCCGGTTTTTCGCTAAACGAAAGCGTTCGGGCGTTGCGCTTCGAATGCTGAAAAAGGCTGAAAGATTTCTCTCTCAGCCTTTTTACTTTAGCGTTTATGCGTATAGTTTTCAGCTTAAAAATCGTCGTCCTCGTCATCGACGAAATCGCCGAGCGAGCCTTCGACTTCAAAGACTTCTTCCGTTTCCGCCTCGTCCAGAATCGGGTCGCCGTCCGAATCTTCGAGCGAAAATCCGTCGAGGTCGGCGTCGGTTTCGACGAAGGGCACGTCCATCGATTCGGGCAAATCCAGACCGCCGCGAATATCGGCGTATTCGTCGTATTCGTCGGTCTTTTTCTGGTTCATCGTCGCGTCGTGTTCGATGACGATATTGCGATACGATTTCATACCCGTTCCCGCCGGAATCAGGCGTCCCATAATGACGTTTTCCTTCAGCCCGCGCAGGTAGTCGATGCGTCCGGAAATCGCCGCTTCGGTCAAAACGCGAGTCGTTTCCTGGAACGACGCCGCCGAAATGAACGAATCGGTCGAAAGCGACGCTTTCGTGATGCCGAGCAGCATCGGCTCAGCCGACGAAGGCTGTCCGTCTTCGTCAATCACGCGGCGGTTTTCGTCTTCGTAACGGAAACGGTCAACCTGTTCTTCCAAAAGGAAATCCGTGTCTCCGACGTCCTTGATGCGCACCCAGCGGAGCATCTGGCGAACGATAACCTCGATGTGTTTATCGTTAATCAAAACGCCCTGCAAACGGTAAACTTCCTGAATCTCGTTGACCAGATATTCCTGCAACGCTTCGGTTCCGAGAACGCGCAAAATGTCGTGCGGGTTCAAAGGTCCGTCCATCAGCGGCTCGCCCGCTTTGACGCGGTCGCCTTCCTGCACGTTGATGTGCGTTCCGCGCGGAATGTCGTATTCGCGTTCGCCGGCATCGTCGCCGGTGATGATGAGCTTGCGTTTACCTTTCGAGATAGCGCCGAATTTGACCGTTCCGTCGATTTCCGACATGACGGCGGTTTCGCCCGGACGACGCGCTTCAAACAATTCGACGACGCGCGGCAGACCGCCGACGATGTCTTTTGTTTTCGTCGTTTCACGCGGGATTTTCGCGATGATGTCGCCCGCCTGAACTTCCACGCCGTCTTCTACTAAAAGGTTGGCTCTGATAGGCATCTGGTAAGTTTTCAGAACCTTGTTCGCGGCACTGCGGATTTCCAGACGCGGCTGATGTTTTTCATCCGAGTCTTTAACCACCAGTCGCTTTTGTCCCGAAACTTTGTCGATGTCTTCCTCGACCGTTTTGCCCTCTTTCAAGTCCTGGAACTTCACGGTTCCCGGAACTTCCGTCAGAATAGCGAAAGTAAACGGGTCCCAAGTCGCCAGTATTTCGTCTTCCTTGACCTTCTGACCGTCCGCGACCTGCACGTGCGCGCCGTAAACGATTTGATAACGCGCCACTTCGCGCCCGCGGTCGTCAACCAGCATCAGCTCCGTCTGGCGGCGAATCGAGATGCGCTCGCCTTCACGGTTGGTGATGACTTTCAGTTCTTCGGAATATTTGACCGTTCCATCCATCGCCGCGACGTGCTTGGTTTCCTGTTCGAGCCGCGCCGTGCCGCCGACGTGGAAAGTTCTCATCGTCAGCTGCGTGCCCGGTTCGCCGATTGATTGCGCCGCGATAACGCCGACCGCTTCGCCGATTTCGACGCTGCGACCGGTCGCCAGATTGCGCCCGTAACATTTCATACAAACGCCGCGACGCGATTCGCAGGTTAAAACCGAGCGAATCTTGACGCTCAACAAGCCTGACATCTGAACTTTCGACGCCAAATCTTCGTTGATTTCATCGTTTGCCTGAACGATTGTCGTTCCGTCAACCGGGTCAATCATGTCATCGAGCGACGTGCGACCGACGATGCGGTCACGCAAAGATTCGACTTCTTCGCCGTTGCGGACAATCGCTTCGGCGCGAATGCCTTTGAGAGTTCCGCAATCCAGCTCGGAGATAATCACGTCCTGCGCCACGTCAACCAGTCGGCGCGTCAGGTAGCCCGAGTCAGCCGTTTTCAAAGCCGTATCAGCCAAGCCTTTGCGTGCGCCGTGCGTCGAAATAAAGTATTGCAAAACGTTCAAGCCTTCGCGGAAGTTGGCGACGATCGGCGTTTCGATAATTTCGCCGTTCGGTTTCGCCATCAGCCCGCGCATACCGGCAAGCTGTCGAATCTGCGCTTCCGAGCCGCGCGCGCCCGAATCAGCCATCACCAGAATCGGATTCAGCTCGTTTCTGGCTTTTTCGCGGTCGTTCATCGCCTTGAACATTTCTTTCGCGACGTGGTCGGTCACTTCCGACCAGATTGCCGTCACTTTATTGACGCGCTCCATATTGGTCATCGTCGCGTCTTCATACTGCATCTGCAATTTGTTGACGTCCTCGTTCGCCGCTCTGATAATATCCTTTTTGTTCGGCGGCGTGACCATATCGTCGATGCCGATGGAAATACCCGATTTCGTCGCGTAGAGAAATCCGAGCGTTTTCAAATCGTCCAAAAGCGCGACCGTCTGGTCGTGTCCGAGACGCAAATGCGCGAAAGTAACGAGCGACTGCAAGCCCTTCTTCTTGAGCGTTCCGTTGACGAACGGCAGATTGTCGCGCTGCAGACGGTCGTTGAAGATAACGCGTCCGACCGTGGTGTCGATCATTCGCGTGACGTTCGTCTGAACTGCCGCGCGCATAATGTCCTGCGGGTTATGCTCGCGTTCCAAATCAATCAAATCGCCCGTAATGCGCAGCTTGATTTTCGTCTGCGTTTCGACGGCTTTGGCGTCCAGCGCGAGCAGGACGTCTTCGGTCGAACCGAACGAGCGCGGAATCGTCGTGGTTTTACCTTTCGTGACCTGTCCCTCGTAAGATTGACCTTTCATTCCTTCGCGGTCTTTCGTCAGATAATAACAACCCAGAACGATGTCCTGCGACGGAACGGTAATCGGCTGCCCGGAAGCGGGCGAAAGCAGATTGTTCGAAGCGAGCATCAAAACGCTGGCTTCAATCTGCGCTTCGGGCGAGAGCGGAATGTGAACCGCCATCTGGTCGCCGTCAAAGTCGGCGTTAAACGCCGTGCAGACGAGCGGGTGAATTTTAATCGCTTTGCCTTCGACCAGAACCGGCTCGAAAGCCTGAATGCCCAATCGGTGCAGCGTCGGCGCGCGGTTTAATAAAACCGGGTGCTGTTTGATGACTTCTTCGAGAATGTCCCAAACGACCGGCTCCTGCCGCTCGACCATTTCACGCGCCTGTTTAATCGTCGCCGCGTATTCTTCTTTTTCTAATTTGTTATAAATAAACGGCTTGAAAAGTTCCAGAGCCATTTTCTTCGGCAAGCCGCACTGGTGCAGTTTCAGTTCCGGTCCGACGACGATCACCGAGCGTCCCGAATAATCGACGCGTTTTCCTAAAAGATTCTGGCGAAAACGTCCCTGTTTTCCTTTCAGAGTTCCCGACAGCGATTTCAAAGGGCGATTGTTCGCGCCGCGCAGGACGCGACCGCGACGACCGTTGTCAAACAAAGCGTCGACCGCTTCCTGCAACATACGTTTTTCGTTGCGGACGATAACTTCCGGCGCGCGCAGCTCGATAAGTTTTTTCAAGCGATTGTTGCGGTTGATAACGCGGCGATACAAATCGTTTAAATCCGAAGTCGCAAAGCGTCCGCCGTCCAGCGGCACGAGCGGGCGCAGCTCC
>DASVRL010000406.1:0-12022 GCA_036388635.1 Pyrinomonadaceae bacterium | reverse complement strand
ACGCAATTTACTTTGTCCGATTTTAACCGCACGTTTAATCCGGGCGGCTCGGGCGGTCTGGTCGGCAGCGACCACGCCTGGGCGAATCATATGCTCGTCATCGGCGGCGGCGTCATCGGTGCTGATTTTTACGGCGTGAACACGACGAACGGAACGCCCTATCCGACGCTCGCCTTTAACGGTCCAGACGATGCCGACGGCGGCTCGAATGCGCGCGGGCGCTGGATTCCGACGACTTCGGTCGAACAATACGCCGCGACCCTGGCGAAATGGTTCGGGCTGCCGGACGAAGACCGAGGCTACGTTTTCCCGAATCTGGCGAATTTTCCGGTAAATAATCTGGGCTTTATGGCTCCTTAAAAATGCGAAAGCCGAAAAGCGAAAGAGCGAAAAAGTTTTGCCGATTTACTCAGCTTACTTTTTCGCTCTTTCATTTTCTTATCTTTTCATTTTCTAATCTTTATCAGTTTTTTAATCTTTGTAAATCGGGTACCCCGTGACTTCCAAATCTTCACCGTGTTTTATCGTTTCGACCTTTTCCAGCCGCATCGCGCCCGATAAACGAGACGCGCCGTTGCCGCCGATAGCCGTCGGCGCAGCTTCGCCGCCGATGACGATGGGCGCGATAAAAAACGAGATTTTATCAATCAGTTTCGCGTCGTAAAACGCACCGGCGACGCGCGCTCCGCCTTCAATCAAAACGCTCTGCAAATCGCGCCGCCCGAGCTCATACAAAACGCCCTGCAAATTCCTGCCGCCTTCGGCAATCTGCAAAACCTCGACGCCTTCATTGCGTAAATCAGCGATTTTTTCCGTATCCTGATTATCGGTAAAAATCAGCGTCGGAATTTCTCCGGCACTCAAAACCAGATTCGAAGCCAGCGAAATTTTCAAAGAATTATCGACCACGACGCGCACCAGCGGACGCCGGCGCTTTTTCCCGCTTCTGTCCGTCAGACTCGGATTATCGACCGCCACCGTGTTGGCGCCGACCAGAATCGCGTCGTATTCGTGACGAAGTTCGTGCGCTTTCGCTCTTGATTCCTCGCCCGTAATCCAGCGCGAATCGCCCGTCCGCGTCGCAATGCGACCGTCCAGCGAAATCGCCATCTTCAAATGAACAAAAGGTCTTTTCGCCCGGTGCCAGTGACAAAATTTTTCGTTCATCCGCGCCGCTTCTTCCGCCAGAATTCCCGTCACAACTTCAATTCCATTCGCCCGCAGCTGCTCGAAACCTTTTCCCGAAACCAGCGGGTTCGGGTCTTCAATCGGCGCGACGACGCGTTTGATTCCCGCATTTATCAACGCTTCGGTGCAAGGCATGGTTCTTCCCTGATGCGCGTGCGGCTCAAGCGAAACATACGCCGTCCCGCCCGTCCCGCGCCCGTTCGCCTGACTGAGCGCCAGCACTTCCGCGTGCGTCACGTTCGCGTAAATATACGCGCCTTCCCCGACGACTTCCCCGCTCTCCGAAACAACGACACAGCCGACCAGCGGACTCGGCGAAACCTGCCCAATACCTTGCGCCGCCAGTTCCAAAGCGCGGCGCGTCATTTTTAAATCAAATTCTGAAAAATTATTACTCAATTATTTTTATCTGTTTCTTAGTCCGAATCTAAAATAGAAATTCTCTCTTCTTTTCCAAGAATCTTTTTACCTACGTTTTTCAAAACCGTTGCCGGATTTAAATGTAATCCAAAATGTTTTATTAAAAATTCGCTTTTTCCAACCTCAAAACCTTCACAAAATTTTTCAAGCTCTTCTTTATTTTCGAGCGAATCAATCATTATTGATTTGCTTGTAATTTTCTCGATAATTTTATTTTGATTATCAATAAATGAATTCTGCCGAGTGATTATTTTGTCCTGATTTTCAATATTTTGTTGAGCCAACCGAAGCGCGTATTGAGCCGAGCGCATTTCCATTTCCTTCATCCTTTGCGCATGTTGCAGATTTTCGACTTGTTGTTTCAATTGCATTGATTGAAAACTGTCATTATACAGAACCGGGCTGGAAGGCAAATTTAAATAAACGGCAAGCGCTTCACGAATTTTGTCTAATGCTTCGATGTCATCAGTTGGCGTAACTGAAAAAAGAACTTTTCCGGCTTCTTCTTTTAAATTTGAAGTTGCGTTTATTCCTAAATCTTGTAGAAATTGAGCAAAATATAAAAGATATTGTTCACAGGATGTTTTTATTTCTTTAGGAAATTTGAATTTGGTTACAAAAATTTTGGATTTATTGTTTTCTAAAAATCTATTTATAGCAAATTCACAAAATTCCCTGATTTCGCTTTCATATTGCAACAAACATTCGGATATAGATCTAGCTTCATTTTTTTCGAATTCAAATTCTAAAGTAATTAATAAATGTCCATTTTCATCTGTTTCATATGACGAAGAATTTATTTTTATCTCATTATCTTTTAGCCCAGTGACAAAATTCAAAGAATCTATTTCGCTTTCTTCAATATCAAAATCTCTAATAGAAATATCAAATGTGAAACTATCTATTTTATTATTGTAAATAATACGTCGAAATTTTATTTCGTCTTCTAAATTCCAATTGTGCAAAGTTAATTGTCTATAATTAGGAAAGTCTTTTTCCGTTTCTATTAATGTGAGCAGTAATTCACCTGCTTTTCTATTTTGTGCATTGATATAATAAGGCACTGGTAAACCAAATACGATTTTAGGTTGATAAATACTAATATTTTCTATTCTTTCATCGTTGTAATATAAATAAAAATTATTAGATTTATCTACTTTTGCAATATTAATCATATTCAAATTTAAAACTTTACTTAAGTATAATTAAACAAACCATTCACATATTGCTCCGCATTGAAAACCATCAAATTGTTGACCTGTTCACCGACTTAGCGCGTCGAGATAATCGTTTTTTTTCCAAATCACTAAAATATCATCGCCCAGAGAGCCTTTGATAATGTCTGATTGTCTGAGTTCGACAACGTATTCGGCATCGTTAATCGTGAAAAATGTCGGTCCGATGTCGCCGGTTCCGCTCGACCAGGAAACCTTTTTTCTGGTTTCGCCTTTGGCAATCTCAAAATCGTAAAAGGTCATTTTCTGGGGAAACATCCAGTCGTTCGAGGTTTTTTCTTCGCGTTCTCCGACGAATTTAATCGTAAAATCCGGAAATATAAGTTCTTTTCCGCTCGAATACGAGACCTTTTGACCGTATTTTTGCATTTGATTATCTTCCGCCGGTGTTTCATTAAAACTACAGCCGCTCAAACACATACAAAATATTAAAATCAGGATTATCTTCATCATTTAATTAATTAAACAAACCGTTCACATACTGCTCGGCATTAAAAACCATCAAATCGTTGACCTGTTCGCCGACGCCGACGTAGCGAATCGGGAGATTTAGTTCTTTGGAGATGGCGACGGCGATGCCGCCTTTGGCGGTGCCGTCGAGTTTGGTTAAAACGATGCCGGTGACGTCGGCGGTTTTCATAAACTGGCGCGCTTGTTCGAGACCGTTTTGTCCGGTGACGGCGTCGATGACGAGAAGCGTTTCGTGCGGGGCTTGCGATACCTCGCGAGCGGCGATGCGTTTCATTTTTTCGAGTTCCGCCATCAGGTTCGATTTGTTGTGCAGGCGTCCGGCGGTGTCGACTATCAGCACGTCGGCGGTGCGGGCTTTTGCCGCTTGCAGGGCGTCGAACAGGACGGCTGCCGGATCGGTTCCCTGTTTTTGCTGGATGATGGGAACGCCGGCGCGTCCCGCCCAGATTTCCAACTGCTCGGAAGCGGCGGCGCGGAAAGTGTCGGCGGCGCAAATCAGGACTTCGTTGCCTTCCAGCTTGATGCGCTGGGCGAGCTTACCGATGGTTGTCGTTTTGCCGACGCCGTTGACGCCGACGACCATCAGGACGTAGGGCTTGATTGCCGTCGAAACTTCGGTTTCGGAGGCGACGCCCTTGTTTTCGGAAGCGTGAAGAATGTCCAGAAGCTCGCGCTTGATGGCTTTTTTCAAGGCGTCGAGGTCGTTGATTTCCTGACGCGAGACGCCTTTTCTAACCGCTTCGAGGATTTGCAAAGTCGTCGAAACGCCGATGTCGGTGGAGATTAAAACTTCTTCGAGTTCGTCCAGAAGCGTTTCGTCGATTTGTTTGCGTCCCTGAAAAACCGTGTCGAGACGGTCGTTGAGCGTGTTGCGGGTTTTTTCAATCGCGTTGTTGAAGCGTACGCCGATTTCCTTTTCGACCCGTTCTTCTTCCGCCTTGAGCTGTTCCATCGACTTGTCCAAGCCGAGTACCGAGGTCGAAAAAGGGTCTTCTTTTTTTCTGCGCCAAAAAAATGCCATAAAATTAAATTACCTGCTTATAAATACGAATTAAGACTTTCCGGTTTTTTATTCCAAAGTTTCGATTATAAAAAAGAATCGCACGCTGAACAACAGGTGCGATTCAAAAGGTTTTTATTAAATTATATTTAAAGGCTGAAATGCTCAATTATTACCGCATTTTTGCCTTTTATTAGCCGCGATACAGATTCAGCTTCGCCGAATTTTTATACAGCGCGTAGCCGAGAACCAGCGAGAAGACGACCGAAAAATAGAATGTGAACAGGCTGGCGATGGCGTTGGCGGGCAGATTTCCGACGCCCGGCATATCGAACGCCTTTAAAACGAAGCCCAAAATTCCGCCGATAATGGACGAGGCGACGAACAATATGAAAACCATCAATAATATTTTCACGTAGTCGAAACCCATCCGTTTAATCGTGTCCAGACCGACCATCGGATTGACGGTCGCCGCAAACGAGCGCGTGTAGCCGGCGACGGCGCACGCCGCCGGAAGATAAAATATTCCCCACAAAAACGCCAGAAAAGCCAGCAGCAAAACCGGAGTTCCCATCGAGGCGAGCTGCGTCAGCATCTGCTGAAACTCTTTTTCTTTGGTTTCGGGCGTTTTCCCGACGACCGATTCGAGATTGGCTTTGCGATGCTCGACCAGCATCTCCTGCAATTTATCAATATCGTTGTCGTCGAGCGCCTGTTTCTGCGCCGGCGTCAGCTGGTCAAACGGCGGAATCACCGTGCCGTCCGGCAGGATTCTGCCTTCGTCCTTGGCTTCGCGGTTCTCCTGAATCCGTTTCGACATATCGGCAACCGTGTCGCCGTGGCTTTCGACCGCTCTGTTCGACATATACCAGAAGCCGCCGATAATTATCACGAACAATAAGCCGAATGAAGCGATATAAGCGCCGATGCTCAGGAAAAACGGGTGCAGAACGTCGTCCAGTATATTGAAATCGTCAAAGCTCGGCATAAAGTTTTCGGTCAGTTTGCCCTGCGACATATTCTCGACCGTGTTTGCCAGAACGCCGAACGTGAGCATATTCGAGAGCATCAAACAAAAGCCCGAAGCCGACATCATCCAGATTCCGCCGACGCCCGCCGAGCTTTGCCCGAGAGTGAACAGCATAAACATTATCGCGCCCGCGACCAGGCTGAATTTGAATTTGAACGGGTAAGCCAAAGCCTTGCCGAAATCTTCAAAACCGAAGCCCTGCGCCAAATCCTGGTGAAACTGAACCGCTTTTTTCTGCTGCTCGCGCACCGCTTCCAGCGGCTTGCACATCGCGCCGCACATCGGGCAAATCTTGACCGTGCCGCCGTAAGAAGTCGGGCAGCCTTTACAGAAAAGATTGGCGCAGCCGTCGCAATAAAAAGCCGGTTCGTTTTCGGGATGAATCAGACAGACGTTTGCCGCGGGCATCGGCTGCGTGAAATCAGCCTGAAAGTTCTGCGGCGTCGTTTGATACGGCGGCGGAAAAACTTCGGTCGGCGCGAAATTCGTCGGCGCGTTAAACGGGCTTTGCGCGTCGTATTGAGTCGGCGACGCCGCCTGATGCGTCGCCTCAAACTGAGCCGGCGAGGCAGCCGGATTTGTTGAATTAAATTGAGCCGGCGAAAGGGTCGTCGCAGGCGCAAAGTTTCCGCTCTGCATCTGAACGGTTTCAGACGCGGGCGCTGTCGCCGCTTCCGTGTTGGTCGAAGTCGTCAGCAGCACCGGCGGCGCGAGACCGAGTTCTTTCGCGTTAAAAAAACCGTAAAGCGCGGGAACTTTTATCGCGTCGAGCCAGCGCAGATTGCCGCGCCGCACTTTGTCCTGCGGCAGCAAAGAGCCTTCGGTGACCCACTGCGTCAATTCCATAAAGCTTGCTTCGTAAACTTGTCCGCCAACATCTACTTGCCAAATTTCATTCGGATTCATCGGTGTATCGTTCCTTTAGAATTATTTCGGATTTTAAATTCCAAATTTCGGATTTTAAATTTCGGATTCAAGATTTCAAATTTGAGGGATTATTTCTTTAGAGTTCTCAAGCTTCAGGCGACTTTGAGCGGTGCGGCGTTGTTGTTTTGCGCCGGCGTCGGCGCCGGCTTGACGACCGCGCCGCCGACGGGTCGCACCTGACCTTCGGCGCAGGCGTGAACCAGGGCTTCGACGACTTTTCCGTCGTAGCGCGTGCCGACAAAGCTGCGGATGCGGTTCAGCGCGTCTTCGAGATTCATTCCCTTCTGGTAAGGTCGGTCGGTCGTCATCGCGTCAAACGTGTCGGCGACCGAGACGATTTTCGCCTGCATCGGAATCTGGTCGTCGCGCAAGCCCTGCGGGTAGCCTTCGCCGTTGACCATTTCGTGATGCATATACATTCCGGGCAAAAATTCCTTCATCGCCGGAATCTGCGACATAATCTTGAAACCTCTCTGCGGGTGAGTTTTCATTATTTCAAATTCTTCGTTAGTCAAGGCGGCGGGCTTTTTCAGAATGTTGTCGTCAATCGCGATTTTGCCGACGTCGTGAAGCAGAGCGCTGATGCGCAGCGTTTCCAGTTCGGTTTCATTCATGCCCATCCGCTTGCCGATGGCGACGGAAAAGCGCGCGACTCTTTCGGAATGACCGCGCGTGTATTTGTCTTTGCCGTCGATGGCGGCGGCGAGCGCTTTGACCGTGCCGACGAACAGCTCGCGGTTTTCCTGCGCCGCTTTTGCCAAATCGGCGATGTGTTCTTCGAGCCGGTCGCTCATCAAATTAAAAGCGCTGCCGAGCGTTTCGACCTCTTTAATGCTTTTCGTTTCGATACGCGTGGAAAGGTCGCCGTCGGCGATTCGCTTTGCCGCCGCGACGAGTTCGAGAATCGGGCTGGTCAACTGCCGGGCAAACAAACTTCCGGCAATCAGCGCCAGAACCGCCAGCGCCAGACTCGTTATCCAGGTCTGCCGGCGCATATCGCCGACAGACGCCAGAGCCGTGTTTTCGTCCTGCATCGCGATCACGCCGAAAGCCAGCTCGTTGTTAAAATTAGCGGTCGAATACGCGCCGATCATCTCGTGTTTCCGGTCTCCGAATTCCGCCGTGAATGGCACCAGAGCAGATTGAATCTGGCGGCTGGCTTCCTGCCATTCCTGCACGATTTTCAGATTGGTCTGCGGTTTCTGGCTGGTCACGACCTGCGAATCGGGATGAAAAACCGCGCGTCCCTGCTCGTCCACGACAAAAACAATCGGCAAACCGGCTTCCCACAATTCTTTCTCGCTCGCCGCGCTCGATTCCGCCATAATGCGCGAAATTTCGCGCAAGGAAACAATCGCGACGACCGCCGCCGTGATTTGATTTTCGTTCATTACGGGCGCGGCGATCGTCAAAACGACTTCCTGGCTCGATTGCAGCTTCTGCGGCTGTCCCATCACCAGTTCTTTTTCGCCGAGACGCGCCAGCACGTTTGACGAAAGCTTTTCGATTTCCGCCGCGTTGATGGCTTCGGTGCGGTAAACCGAGAGCGGCTCGCCGCTGACCGGTTTGACATAGAGCGACAGCAGATGCGGATTTTCCTGCAACGTCTGCCCGAGCTTTTTCTGCGCGACGGCTGAGGAAAGCAGCGAAAAATCGCCCGAAAGCTCAAAGGCTTTGGCAAAGCTGAAGACCAAATCGCCGTAACGCTGTCCGAGCATTTCAATCTGCCGCGCTTTGTCCTGCACCAGCTGCGTCTGGTATCTGCCTTCGACGGCGCGCAGCTCGCGTGCGCTTCTTTCCGACAAAAGCCAGCCCGTCACGACCAGCGGCACCAGCCCGACCAGCAAAAGCGTGATAAGCACAAAATAAACCAAACTGATTTTTCTTTTTATCGGAGGCATCGGTTTTTCGCGGGAAGCATAGACCAGGCAGGACATTCGCCTTAGAAATTTTATGATAGATTGTTTATTATCGTCAACATTTTTTAATAAGTTTTAACAATTTATCACTAAATAATTTTTCAACTTTCAGCCGGAAACTTGCGTCTAAACGTTTGTGTGTGAAAAACTTTTCACATTTGCGGGCGAAGTTTTGAAAATCCGCGTGCGAGAGTCTGAACAGCAGCGTCGAGGGCGATGACGGCGAATTTAACGGATGAGCAGCTGGTCGAAATTGCAATAAAGGAGAATCCTGATGCTTTCGGCGAAATCGTGAAAAGATGGGAGCGAAAGATTTTCGCGCTCTGTTTCGGTATGCTCAGCCGCGAGGAAGACGCGCGCGACGCGGCGCAGGAAACTTTTATCGCCGCTTACCGGAATCTCCAGAATTTTCGCGGCGAGGCAAAAGTTTCGTCCTGGCTGCATCGCATCGCGGTCAATCAATGTTTGACAAAACAGCGCCGCGCACGGGTTCGCTCCGAGATTTATCTGGAAGACGAAGCGGAAACGAACCAGATGGTTTTCGTCGCCGCCTCCGGCGCGTCGCCCGCGCGCCAGACCGAGCAGAGCGAAAGACTTCAGTTTGTGCGGCAGGCGGTCGGCTCGCTGCCGCCGGATTTGCGGCAGGTCATCGTGATGAAGGAATTTGAGGAAATGACGTTTCAACAGATTTCCGAAGCGCTCGATTTGCCTTTGAGCACGGTGAAAAGCCGCCTTTATACGGCATTAAAGCAGCTTCGGATGAAGCTGGAAAGAACGCCGGTGGAAGTGGTTTGAGATTTTGGAAAGAAAATGAACAGCAACAGCAATCACAATTCGTCCTGTAATTTTTCCGAGCTTCTGGTTTCGTATCTCTACGACGAAATCGGCGAAAAGGAAAAATCGCGTTTTGAATCGCACGTTTCCAATTGCGGCGCCTGCGCCGATGAAATCTCCGCGTTCGGCGGCGTTCGCTCGTCCGTGCAGAATTGGCGCGAAACGGAATTTGCGGCGCTTCCGACGCCGGTTTTCGAACTGCCTTTCGAGACGGAAAAAACAAAGATTTTATCGACGGAAACGACCGCCGCAGCTCCGCGCTCGTGGCTGGCGGGTTGGCGCGAAATGTTTTCACTTTCTCCCGTGTGGACCGGCGCGGCGACGGCGTGCGCGGCTTTGGCGATTTGTGCCGGTTTGTTTTATGTCGCGTTCAGCTCGGCGCAAAGCGGCGGAAACGTAGCGGAAGCAAATAAAAATGCCGCCGTTTTCAGCGTTCCGGCGCCGACCGTCGATGATAAAATCACGTCGAGCAATGCGGGAACGGGCGAGCAACAACCTGACTTAACGCCCAAGCCCGAAATTAAAAAAGATAAAAAGCAGATTCAGCCGAAATCCGAGCCGGCTGCCGAAAAAACAATCGTCGCCGCCGGTCATGCAGACGTCAAACCGTTTAAAACAAACGTCACGGCGAAACCCGCGAATAAAGAAAAACCCGCGCCGAACGTAAAAAAACCGTCGAAGCAATCGGACATCGAATTTACGGCGCGCGAGGAAGAAGACAAATCTCTGCGTCTGACGGATTTGTTTGACGAAGTGAGTATGAAATAATTTTTTGGAGAAACGAATGAGAAAATTCAGACTTTTCAGCTTAATCATCACGCTTTTCGTTTTCGGTTTTATCGCCGCCGAGACGAAAGCGCAGGAAGAAATGCCGCCGGACGACCGCCCGCCGATGGAGCGGCGCCAGCGACCGCGTCCGAAGCTTTTGGAGGAACTCGGCTTATCGCGCGAGCAGATTCAGCAAATCCGGCGTATCAATCAAGCCCGGAGACCTTTGATGCAGGAAGCGCAGCGGCGTTTCCGCGAGGCGAATCGCGCGCTGGACGCAGCGATTTATGCGGATTCGCCGAATGACGCCGACGTTCAGGCGCGAATGAAAGAAGTGCAGGCGGCGCAGGCGGAAATAATCAAAATCCGCACGACGTCCGAGATTGCCATTCGCAAAGTTCTGACGCCCGAACAGCTCGTCAAATTCCGCGAGCTGCGCGAAAATTTTATGCGGCGGATGCAGAATCAACAAAATCCGCCGCCGCCGGAGGACGAAGACCCGAACCAGCGCCAGGAGGTCAATAATCCGAATCGCCGGAATTTAAATCCTCTGCGCCGGCGGCGCGGCTTTTAATTTTTTCGATTTTTAATTTTCTCAAACGCCCTGGCGGCAACTAATTCTCCATTTTTTAGCCGAATCCTGAAAAGGTTCGGCTATTATTTTGTCTTTTCGGCGCGGTTCGTTGTAATCTTGAGCAGTTATTATTTTATTAGCGGTCAGCAATCGGCAATCAGCCAGAAGATTGACACTGACCACCGACGACTGACCGAATGAATCCGCTCAAAAATTTTCTGCTACAACTACAGGAAATTACCAACCTGATGGTCGCCGCTGCCATCGGACTTCGCAAGCGTCCGCGCTATTATCGCGAAATCATCAAACAGATGGACAGCATCGGCGTCGGGTCGCTGCCGATTGTGATTCTGACGGGATTTTTTACCGGCGCGGTTTTGGTTTTGCAAAGCTTCTCGATTCTGGCTTATTACGGCGCGCAGAATCAGACCGGAAAGATGGTTTCCTTTTCGCTGATTCGCGAATTGGGTCCGGTTTTGTCGGCGCTGATGGTCGCCGGTCGCATCGGCTCGTCAATCTCGGCGGAATTAGGCTCGATGGTCGTCTCGCAGCAAATCGACGCGATGCGCGCGCTCGGGACAGACCCGAATAAAAAACTGGTGGCGCCGCGTATTATCGCCTTGATTCTGATGCTTCCGCTGTTGACGATTGCGGCGGATATTTTCGGCATTATCGGCGGCGGCTTTATCGCCAATCAGCTTTTCAGCCTGGATTACACTCTTTTTATCACGTCGGTGCGCGAGGGCGTGACGGTCAAAAATATTATCGTCGGCGTGTTGAAGCCACTGTTTTTCGGTTTGATTATCGGCGCGGTCGCCTGTTATAAAGGCTTGAATACGACCGGCGGCACCGTCGGCGTCGGGCAAGCGACGACGAAAGCCGTTGTTCTGGCTTCGATTGTTTCCATCATCGTCGATTTTTTCCTGACGCGCGCTTTGCAGAATATTCTGGGAATCGAGTTTTAGTTGAATTATGAATTATGAGTGGTGAATTATAAGTTTTGCGTCAAACAATCTGTTTCAAATTTCAAAACCAACATTTGAAACTTAAAATTTTGTATTTTTATGTCGTCAGCCGAAGAAAATAAAGAGGAATTTGCCGAGCACCAATTCGTTGAAGAAGAGCTGGCGCCGGTTTCGCTCGAAGACGCGACCTACGAGCCGGAGCGGATGATTCCCGCCATCGAATTTCGCGACGTGCATCTTTCTTTCGACGACCAGAAGATTTTAAACGGCGTCAGCTTTACGGTCAGGAAAGGCGAAACGAAAATCGTTCTCGGGCGCTCGGGCGGCGGCAAATCGACGACGATTCGGCTCGTTCTCGGCTTGCTCAAACCCGATTCCGGTCAGATTCTGGTGGACGGCGAAGACATTACGCATTACAACGAAATCGAGATGATGGGCGTGCGCCAGAAAATCGGGATGGTTTTTCAGGAAGGCGCGCTGTTTGATTCGCTGACGGTTTACGACAACGTCGCTTACAAGCTGCACGAGCAGAGAATGCCGGAAGAGCAGATCGAGCAGGAAGTGCGCCGGATGCTTCACTTCGTCGACCTCGAAGAAGCGATTGATAAAATGCCGAGCGAGCTTTCCGGCGGAATGCGCCGCCGCGTCGGCATCGCGCGAGCGCTGGTCGGCGACCCGAAAATTATTTTAT
>DASVRL010000405.1:0-12091 GCA_036388635.1 Pyrinomonadaceae bacterium | reverse complement strand
CGCTCGACGTGCTGCGTATTAATTTTAGACCAGATGCTTTTGGCGCGGCGCGGCGTAAATCTTTGCAGCCACGACTTCTCGTCATATTTGTTTTTCTGACCGTCAATCCATCCGTAACATAAAGCCTCGTCCAAAGCTTCGGCGTAGGTGACGGAAGGGATTTTCGTTTCTTTTTTGAACATACGAAGCCAGATTCCGTTCGACTGAGCGTGATTGACGGCGAGCCATTCTTCCCATTCGGCGGGCGTCTCAAATGAAATAACCGGTAAATTATCTGTCGGCATAAATAAATATGATAAGTATAAAGCGGCGGCGACTTTTTATTCAATACAGGAAAACTTCCCGATTGGCGTTAGAGCCTCGATCGAAATAAAGCCTGTCTTCTTTTGTTTTTTTTTGACAACCCGACCCTGAAAACTTTCATCACTTTAAATACAGCATCTTTGCTAAAACGGAATCTTTTCATCTTCGGATGGCGGAATTCCATAATTTTTTGAATAAACAAGGAGAGAATATGAACTATTTGAGAAAATTCGGTCTGGTCGTTTCGGCAGTCGCCTTTTGTTTGAGTCTCTATGTCGCTTCGGCGGACGCGCAGTGGAGACAGAACAGGACTTGGGAAAACCGCGAGCGCAGCGTTTACAGCGAACGCAGCAGCAGTAATCGCCGTTGGAATCGCAACCGCAGCAACGATTACTGGCAGCAAAACCGGTACGGACGCCTGACGCCGCGCGAATACTGGCGGCTCCAGCGCCAGCGCTCCAGAATTTACCGCAGCGCCAATCGCTATTCGCGCGACGGTTATTTGAGCGACAGCGAACGCCGCAGATTGATGAGACAGCAATACAGATATCGCCGCAACGTTTATCGTCAAAGCCGCGATTGGTAATTTACAATCGAACGACTCTCCCTTGTCAAAGAAACAGTTCAGAAGTTTTGAACTGTTTCTTTTTTATTTTGTTTTCGCGCTCGGTTTGCAGTATCTTTTTTAACGATGCCGGAAGATTTATCAAAATATCACCAACCGGTCGCCGGGCTTTTTTCTTCGACGGAAACCGCGGAAGGTTTTTCTTTATCCGCCGGGCAAATCGAATTTTTTCACGAGAACGGCTATCTGGCGGGAATCAGGATTTTGACCGGCGAGCAAATCGAGATTCTGCGCGGCGATTTAAAGAAATTAATGAACCCGGACGAGGAAACGCGAAAGCTTTTCTACGAATTTCATCACAACGAATCGAACGATGCCGACCAAATTCTTTTTCACGCGCTCGGCGCCTGGCGCGCTTCCCGCGCCTTTCACGACCTTTTGTGGAATCCGCGCTTTACCGCGCCCGCCGCGCAAATTTTAAACGGTGCGGTGCGCTTCTGGCACGACCAGCTTTTCGTCAAACCGGCTCGACACGGCGGCGTTGTCGCCTGGCACCAGGATTATTCGTATTGGACGCGCACCGCGCCCGTCGCTCATTTGACCTGCTGGATTGGACTTGACGATTCGACGCGCGAAAACGGCTGCCTGCATTACGTGCCGCGTTCGCACCAATGGAATCTGCTGCCGCGCTCCGCGCTGGCAAGCGATATGAACGCGATTTTTGAAGTGTTAAACGCCGGGCAAAAGCGCGAATTTCAGCCCGTCGCCATCGAACTGAAAGCTGGCGAAGCGAGCTTTCATCACCCGCTGATGATTCACGGCTCTTACGAAAACTTTTCGGAAAATCCGCGCCGCGCAACCGTCATCAATGTTTTCCGAGACGGCGTAAAATCCGCTGCCGACGAGCCTTTGCTCGCGGGCGTTCCGGCAATTCGCCGAGGCGAAAAAATTGAAGGGCAATTCTTCCCGCTTCTGATTGATGTTTAATACGAAAAAACGCTAAACTTATCGCAAATCTTTCCCGTGTTCCGAAACTTATGAAAAAAATTATCTGTCTGTTTCTGCTGTTCGCTTTTTGCGTCCCGACTTTTACTGCCCAGACGATGCCGGCGGGCGCTGATGCCGCGCTCTGGCAGAGAGCTTTAAAAATTCACAAAAAAGCGATTATCATCGACGGTCACAACGACATTCCAAGCCCGCTGGTCGACGACGATTTCGATTTATCGACCAATTCGGTCGGCAGATTTCACCGCGACGGCGACCCATTTCACACGGATTTGCAGCGTTTTAAAGCGAGCGGCATCACGGGCGAGTTTTTCTCGATTTACGTTTCCGGCACGGATTATCAAAAAGTCGGAAAGATGCGGCGGGCGATGGATTTGATTGACGCCAGCAATCGCGAAGTCGAAAAACATTCCGCTCAATTGACGTCGTGCACGACGGCGGCGCAAATCCGGCAGGCGAAAAAGCAAAATAAAGTCTGCGTTTTGATGGGCATCGAGGGCGGCTACGCGATTGAAAATTCGCTTTACGCGCTCAGAAATTTTTATCGGCTCGGCGTTCGTTATATGACGCTGACGCATAACGTCTCGCACGATTGGGCGGACGCGCATCGCGGCGAGGCGAAAAATAACGGCTTGTCGGATTTCGGCAAGGAAGTCGTGCGCGAGATGAACCGGCTGGGAATGCTCGTCGATATTTCGCACGTTTCCGACAAAGTGATGCACGACGCTTTAGACGTCACGACCGCGCCGATTATCGCCTCGCATTCGTCGGCGCGCGGCGTCGCCAATCACACGCGCAACGTGCCGGACGACGTTTTAAAGCGCGTCGCGCAAAACGGCGGCGTCATAATGATAAATTTTTATCCTTCGTTTCTGGACGAAAGAACAAACAAGGAAGAAAACGAGCGCTCGGCGCGCTTGAAGCCGCAGCTCGACGCGCTGCGCGAGCAATACAAAAACGACCAGCAGGGCTTTAACGAAGCCGAGCGCAGACTTTTGGGCGAAAACCCGATTTACGTCGCCAGTTATACCAGAATCGTCGATCACATCGACCACATAAAAAACGTCGCGGGCATCGATTACGTCGGCATCGGCTCGGATTACGACGGCGTTCCGTTTCTGCCCGCGCCGATGAACGGGATGGAAGATTTGGTTTTAGTCACTTATGAAATGCTCCGGCGCGGTTACAGCGAACAGGACGTGCGCAAAGTTCTGGGCGAAAATTTTCTGCGCGCGTTTGCCAAAGCCGAGCAGGTTGCAAAATCGAACACGCGCCGCATCAGCGGCGACGGCAGTTTGAAAAAGATTAAATAAAAGGGTGAAAAATGAAACGACGTGAATTTCTGGAAACCGCCGCCATCGGTGCAGGCGCGGCTTTGATGCTTGGCAATATGAAAAAAGTCTCGGCGGCGGATAACGCTATTCAGACGGACAATTTCGAGCTTTCCGAAGTTACCGTAATGCAGTTGCAGGACGGTATGAAATCCGGCAAATGGAGCGCCGAAGAAATTACCGAAAAATATCTGGAAAGAATCCGTGCGGTCGATAAACGCCTGAATTCCGTTATCGAAATCAACCCGGACGCCGAACGAATCGCCGAAGAAATGGACCGCGAGCGCAAAAACGGAAAAGTGCGCTCAATACTGCACGGCATTCCGGTTTTGCTGAAAGACAACATCGACACCGCCGACAAAATGAAAACGACCGCCGGAAGCCTGGCTTTGCTGGACGCGCCGACGCCGCGCGCCGACGCTTTCCTGGTTCAGCAGCTGCGCCGGGCGGGCGCGGTAATTATCGGCAAAACCAACTTGAGCGAATGGGCGAATTTTCGCTCGACCAAATCTTCGAGCGGCTGGTCGGCGCGCGGCGGGCAAACCCGAAATCCGTATATTCTGGACAGAAACGCGTGCGGTTCAAGCTCGGGTTCGGGCGTGGCAATCGCGGCAAATCTCGCCTCAATCGCCGTCGGCACGGAAACCGACGGCTCGGTTATTTGCCCGGCGGCGACGTGCGGCATCGTCGGCATCAAACCGACGCTCGGTCTGGTTTCGCGTTCGGGCGTGATTCCGATCGCTCATTCGCAGGACACGGCGGGACCGATGACGCGCACCGTGACGGACGGCGCGATTCTTTTGAGCGCGATGGTCGGCTATGACGCGAGCGATTCGATAACCTCGCAGGCAAATAAAGGCGCGAAAGATTACACGCAGTTTCTGCAAAAAGACGGTTTGCGCGGAATGCGAATCGGCGTCGGGCGGCAGTTTTTCGGGCGCAGCTCGAAAATCGACGCCGTCGTCGAACCGCACCTGCAAACCTTGAAAGACGGCGGCGCGACTTTGATTGACGTGCAGTTTCCGAATCTGAATAAATTCGGCGACGCCGAGTTTGAAGTTCTGCTTTACGAATTCAAAGCGGATTTGAACAAGTATCTGGCTGAGAGAAATTCGCCTTATAAAACACTTGCCGATTTAATCAAATTCAACGAGGACAACCGCGAGCGCGAGATGCCGTATTTCGGTCAGGAAATTTTTCTGATGGCGGAAAAGAAAGGCGATTTAAACACGCGCGAATATCGTCTGGCTTTGCAGAAATCGAAAACTCTGACGCAGGCGCAGGGCTTGGATATGGTCATCACGCAAAACAAATTGGATGCGGTCGTCGCGCCTTCGGGCGGCGCGGCGTGGATGATTGATTTGGTCAACGGCGATTGCGGCGTGTTTGAAAGCGGCTCGATGGCGGCGGTCGCCGGTTATCCGATTGTGACCGTTCCCGCCGGCTACGTTCAGGGGCTTCCCGCCGGAATCTCATTTTTCGGACGCGCCTTTAGCGAACCGGCGCTGATAAAAATCGCCTACGCTTTCGAGCAGGCGACCAAAGCGCGCGTGACGCCGAAGTTTTTGCCTTCATACCAATTGTAAGACAGATGGCAGAAGGCAGAAGGCAGTATTAAACTCGAATCTTCAACGTTGTGTTTCAAAACTAAACTGCCGACTGCTTTCTGCCGGCTGTCGGCAGCCTTGTGAAAACTGCTTTTTAAATAATTCCGCCGCAAAGCAACTAAATTTTCCGTTCGCCGCATCCTTTGTTTCGGTAGGCAGTTTTCCAAATCAATTCAACAGGTAAATCGGAGCGTTTATGCGTCAAAACTCCCTTTTTGTTCGCGCACTGTCGGTGTGTCTTTTCTTGGGTTTGCTCGCCGCTTTCGCTTTTCCGCAGGACGAAAAAACCGCTGAAGGCGCTTTGCACGTAATCGACAAAGAAGGCAAAGACATCGGACTTTGCCCGCTGAAAAATACTTTCGTCAAAGCCGAAATCAGCGGTTTTCTTTCGCGCGTGACCGTCACGCAGACTTTTCAGAATCCTTTTCCCGAATCCATCGAAGCCGTTTACACGTTTCCGCTGCCGAACGACGCGGCGGTCGACGATATGACGATAACCGTCGGCGAACGCGTCATCAAAGGCAGAATAATGGAGCGCAAGCAGGCGCAGCAAGCTTATGAAAAGGCGAAACAGGAAGGAAAAGTCGCCGCTCTGCTCGAACAGCAGCGCCCGAACGTTTTCACGCAGTCGGTCGCCAACATCACGCCGGGCGCCGAGATAAAAGTCATTATCAGCTATGTCGAAACTTTGAAATACGCCGACGACGCTTACGAGTTCCGGTTTCCGATGACCATCGCCCAGCGCTACATTTCGTCGACGGTCGAGCCGGAAGACGCCGCAAAAATCTCGCCCGCATCAAAGGCGCGTCCCGGTCATACGATTGCGCTCGAAGTCGAAATCGACGCCGGAGTTTCGGTGGAAAACGTCGCTTCCGGCACGCACGAAATCGAAGCGCGGCAATTTTCCGCCAGTAAATTTCTCGTCAGGCTCAAAAACGAAAATGAAATTCCGAACCGCGATTTTGTTTTGAAATACAAAACCGCGGGAACGAAAATCGAAGACGCCCTTCTGGCGCACAAAGACAAAAACGGCGGATTTTTCACCTTGATTTTGCAGCCGCCCGATAAAGTTCTGCCTCAGGATACGACGCCGAAAGAAATCGTTTTCGTGCTCGACACTTCCGGGTCGATGAGCGGTTTCCCGATTGAAAAAGCCAAAGAAGCGATGAAGCTGACGCTCGACAATCTGAATCCGCAAGACACTTTCAATCTCATCACTTTTGCCGGCGAAACGCGGATTTTATTTGACGCGCCCGTCCAGGCGACGAAGGAAAATCTCGCCCGCGCGCAAAAGCTGCTCGACGGCGTCGAATCCAGCGGCGGAACGGAGATGATGAAGGCAATCGTCGCCGCGCTCGCGCCGACGGATTCGCAACAGCATGTGCGCATTGTTTGTTTTATGACCGACGGCGTCGTCGGCAACGAGGCGGAAATTATCAATGAAGTGCGGAAACACGCCAACGCGCGCGTTTTTGCTTTCGGCATCGGCGATTCGGTCAATCATTACCTGCTCGACGAAATCTCGCGCGAAGGGCGCGGCGAAGTCGAATATGTTTCGCGAACGGACGACGGTTCAGCCGCCGCGAAAAGATTTTACGAACGCATCAGAAATCCTCTGTTGACCGATGTGGCGCTCGAATTTCAAGGCATTCAGACGGCGGAAGTTTACCCGCAGGAAATTCCCGATTTATTTGATGCGAAACCCGTCGCGGTGGTCGGAAGATACGCGCAGGGCGGTCGCGCAAAAGTCATTCTGCGCGGAAAAATGCAGGGACAAGCGTTTTCCAGAGAAATCGAGGTCGAATTTCCCGAACAAAATTCCCGCAGCGACGTGCTGGCGACGCTCTGGGCGCGGCGCAAGGTCAGCGATTTGACGCGCCGGAATTTGCCGAATACGCAAAAGAGCGAGACGAAAAACGATTTGGAACAGGCAATTACGAATCTCGGACTCGAATTTCGCCTGCTCACGCCGTTTACGTCTTTCGTCGCCTTTGACGAGCAAATCGTCACGGACGGCACGCAGACAAAACGAGTCGAGGTTCCCGTCGCGAGCGGCGATAATTTACCGGTAAATTCCGGGCAATATTTGGCGGAATACGGTCAGATGACCGGCGGCGCCGGTGCCACGGTTTCGGTAACCAGCGCAAGCGCGACGATTGATACAACGGAATCCAAAATACAGACGACCATCACCACGCGCGAAGTGACGGCGCATCTCGAACGCGGAAAAGGTCTGCAATCGGCTTTTTCAATCGCCGCCGGCGTCACGCAAATCAACGAAAACCAGAATCGTTTTCAGCAGGGTTTGCTTTCCATCAGCGGGCAGCGCCCGACTTCCAATTATTTTACGGTTGACGATTTGAGCGCTAACACGGGCGCGACGGCGGACGAAACTTCCGTTTCCGGCAATGTAGGCGCGGTGCCGAATCTGACCGCTGCGGGCGGAACCAATTCCTTGAGTACGCTGGACGCGACGAGCGAAGTCGCTATCCGCACGCTGGCGCCCGCGAAAGAAGGGCGCACCGCCGGCGCGACGATTAATTTCGTTCCCAGAAGCGGTTCAAATCTGTATCGCGGCTCGCTGTTTGAAACTTTCGGCAACGAAGCCTTCAACGCCAACGACTTTTTCGCCAACTCGCGCGGGCAACAGCGCGCCGCCGCGCGTCTGAATCAATTCGGCGGAACACTCGGCGGTTTTCTGCTGAAAGATAAAGCCTGGTTTTTCGGCAATTACGAAGGTTTGCGCCTGCGCCAGCCCGCATTTTCCGTTTCCGAAGTTCCGAGCCTCGTCTCGCGGCAAAACGCCGCGGTAAACGTCCGACCGCTGTTCGACGCTTTTCCCGTTCCGAACGGTCGCTTAACCGCCGACGGTTTTGCCGAATTCGCCGCGACTTTTACCAATCCGGCGGCGCACGATATTTTCGGTTTTGACCTGGATACGCGCCCGATTGACGAACTGCAAATCAACGCGCGTTATAATTTCGTCGATTCGAAAGCCTCTCTGCGCGGCGAACGGGATTTTTCGCTGAACACGCGTCGAAATTTTGACACGCGCACCAACTCCGTTTCGCTTTCCACCGTTTATAATTTGTCGTCTTCGGTGCTCGCCGCGGCTCGCGTAAACTTCAGCCGGAACCGTTTCGGGCAGGATTTCACGCTCGATGATTTCGGCGGAGCGCGCGTTTCGCCGTCAATCGCCGATTCGCCTTTCAGTTTCCTGAAATATGATTTGGCGGGAAAAAATTCCGCGCTGGCAACTGGCAATCCGACCGCGACGACCATCAATCAATTTCAGGCAAACGGCTCGCTCGATTGGATAATAAACGCTCACGTTTTATCATTCGGCACGGATTTTCGCCGTTTGTCGTTCGACATCGGCGCGCAACCGACCGAGCGCAGCGTTTTGTTTTCCGGCGTAAATTCGAGCGGAACGGCTTTAAGAGTCAGCGAATTAACGAGAACGCGGGCGCAGGAATCCGCGCTCGGAAATTTTTCTCTCTACGCGCAGGACGCGTGGCGCGTGACGTCGTATTTTAATGTCAATCTCGGTTTGCGCTGGGATATGGATTTTGCGCCGAAATTCGGCGCGGAAAATATAAATTTTCAAAATGCCTCGCCGCAGATGCGCGATAATTACAAAAATTTTGCGCCGCGCGTCGGATTGGCTTTCGACCCGCTCGATAACGGCAAAATCGCGCTGCGCGGCGTAATCGGTTTGTTTTACGATTTCGGAAACGCGGCGGCGAGCGAGGTTTTCGCCAATTCGTTTCCGTTCGCCAGCGGAAATTTTGCGCGCAACGTCGATTGGACAACTTCGCCGGCAAGCGCTTTCAAGCCTTTGATTGCGTTTGACGCAAAATTGCAGACGCCGCGCACCTGGAAAATTTTAGCCGAATACCAGCACGAAATTTTTCGCAATAACCTTCTGACAGTCAATTATATGGGCGCGTTCGGGCGCAAACTTTTTCTGACGCGAACGCTTTTTAACGCCGACCCCGTTTATAATTTCGTTCGATTGACCACCAACGATGCGGAATCCGATTTTCAGGCGGCGAATTTTCTTTATGAAAAGCGTTTTGCGGATAATTTTTCAGTCTCGGCGCGTTACACGCTCGCCAAATCGACCGACAATTTTTCGCCCGACACTTTCCGGCAAAATGTTTTTGTCGGCGAAGATTTAAACGACGAGCGCGGCACGTCGGATTTTGACGTCCGTCACCAGTTCAGCGTCTACGGCGCTTACGATATTCCGACGCCTTTCGAGAGCGGCGCGATAAAATTTCTGACCAGAGACTGGGCGATTTTCGGGTTTGCCAATGCGCGCACCGGTTTTCCGGTGAATGTTACTTACGCCCGCGCCAATGATTTCGGCGTCGAGCTTCGGCGTCCGGATTTGATTTCAAATGCGCCGCTTTATACAAACACGGACGGCAGAAAACAAATTAATCCGGCGGCGTTTTCGATTCCGTCAGATGATAGACAAGGCACGCTGGAAAGAAACGCGCTGCGCGGATTTCCGTTTTTCCAGATGGATTTAGGCTTGGAAAGACGTTTTCGTCTCGGCGGCGAATCGAATCTGCGGCTGACGATGGAAGTTTTCAACGTGCTGAACAACACGAATTTTGCCGATATGAGCGGCAATCTCGGAACGCTCGCCGCCAACGGAAATTTTCTGCCGAACGGCTATTTCGGCAAAACCGCTTCGAGCTTCGGCAGTCAAAATTTCACGCCGTTTTATCTTTACGGCGGCGCGCGGACAATTCAGTTTTCGGCAAAATTTGTTTTTTAGGAATTTTAGCCGCAAAAGAACACAGAGAAAAGCTGAAAAAGCTTTGGTTAATTTACGAAAAATTTACCTGAAAACGCCTTCGCCCAGAAAATTCTGGCGGAGATAGGTAATCGTATCCTGCAAGGTTTCCTGCGCGTCGCGCGGTTGGAAATTCAAGGTTTCTTCGGCTTTCGTCGAATCGAAATACCAGAAATATTCGGCTTGCTCGACTTCTTTCGGCTGGACGGGCGAAGTTTTATTCCAGTTTTTGAAAACCGATTCGATCAGGCTCGCACCGGTCATCGCCAGTTTTTTCGGCACGCGCAGGACGGGAGCGGAAACGCCCGAAAGCCTTTCGAGCCGCCCGAAAAATTCCTTAAAACTCATATTCGCCGCGCCGAGCAGGTATTTTTCCTGATGACTTCCCTTTTCGAGCGCCTGAACAAAAACCGCCGCCGCGTCGCGCGCATCGACAAACGAAAGCCCGCCGCTCGGCGTATACGGAATCTTGCGGGCGAGAAAATCCAGCACCGGTTTTGTCGAGCTTAATCTTTCGTCCTCAGCGCCGAGCAGCAGAGACGGATTCAGGATAACGAGCTTCAAGCCTTTGCCGTCAAAATTTTCGAGCGCCGTGCGTTCCTGATAATATTTCGAGGCGTAATAAGCCCAGCGCGAGATGATTTCGATGGGCGGCGGATAAGTTTCGTCTAAAACCTCTTCGGTTTCGGAAACGGCAATCGTTCCGCTCGATGAAGCCAGAACGAAAGTTTTGACGCCCGCTTCCTTCGCCGCTTCGCATAAAATCCGCGTTCCCTGAACGTGAATTTTGTTCATCGCGGCGGCATCTTCATTATCGCGCGAAACCTTTCCGGCGAGATGATAAATCGCCGAAACATTTCTCACGGCATTAACTACCGTCTCGCGATTCGTCACCGAGCCTTCCGCCGCTTCGATGCCCGCATCTTTCATCCATTCGGGAACGCTCGAAGCCATCACGCGCAGATTTTTCTCGCCTTTTTCCAAAAATTGACGAACGATGTGCGTTCCTAAAAATCCGGTTCCGCCGGTGATCAGAATTTTCTTTTCGGTTTTTGCTAACGCTTTTGTTTTTTTGGCTGCCATTTTTACGAAATTATTTTTTCAGGTTATTTCACGATACTTTCTTTTGAGATAATACTTACGGAAAAGATTGTTTTCTAAATGTTTTTCCCAAAAAGATTTCAATACGAAATCGACGGTGGTCGAATAAATTAAACTATCTTTAACTTTTGCAGATAAATACAGCCCTCCGCTTCGCCATCTGGCGGATAACTCAAGGGCTGAAACATCTCTTGAATATATCTCGACAAAAGCGACATCTCCATCAAATTTCCAATATAAATCCACTCCTTTACAGATTGCAGGACTTTCTGAAAATTTTTCAAACCACCAATCCTCGTCCGCCATCGGATGAATCGTTACAAACTCCGAGTCAAAGCCGTCGGTTTTGAAGTAGTTCCCGGCTACATCGCTTTTTCTTTTTTCAAAGTCTTTCAGCCTTTTTTCTCTGGCAATTTCCCGGTTTTTATTTTGAAACTGGCTCATCAATCACCGGCTCCTGCCTTTACCGCGAAACCTTACCTTTCAATAATTTACTTTTGAATTATTATCGGCTCGCCGAATCCGAGTTCTTTCAAACGCGGCAGCTGCGTTTTGGCATCGCCGACGACCAGCCAAATCATTTTATCGGTGTTCAGATATTTTTGCGACAAATCTTTTATTTGCTGAACGGTCATACTTTTGACGATTTGTTCGCGGTCTTTCACGTAACTGTATTTCCAGCCGTATTTACTGATATTTTCCAGCATATTCAGCTTGGCGGCGGCGGTTTCAAAAGCGCGCGCGTTGCTTTTTATCAGAAAGCTTTTCGTGGTTTCCAAATCATTTTCCGAGTAATTTTTCGGATAATCCTGCAAAATGCTTTTAATTAATTGAGCCGATTCCAGCGTCACATTGCTTCTGACGCCGCTGGAGATGGCAAAGGCGCCCGGACTTCTGGTGCCCGAAAAGTTGGAGCTGATGCCGTAGGTGTAACCTTTGGTTTCGCGCAGCTGCTGCGTGAGCTGCGAGGCGAAACTGCCGCCGCCGAGTATATAGTTCATAATCGTCGCCGGATAAAAGTCTTTATCGGTTTGAGCCAGCGCCGGATAGCCGAATCGTATGACGGATTGTTTCGCGTCGGGTACGTCGTAGAAATAGATTTGCGATTTTGCCGGCGCGGACGGCGTTTTATAATCGGGAATCTCGACCGTTTTGCTTTTCCATTTTTTATTGATTCCGTTCAGCGAGCGCGTAATCGATGCTTTATCCAAAGTCCCGACCAGATGCATCCGCGCGACCGAAGGCGAAAGATTTTTATTATAAAAAGCCTTTAAATCGTCGAGCGTGATTGAATTGACCGATTCGATGGTGCCTAAAATATTGCGCGAACGAATATTGTCTTTTCCGTAAATCAGCAAATTGAAGTTATTCT
>DASVRL010000404.1:0-2197 GCA_036388635.1 Pyrinomonadaceae bacterium | reverse complement strand
CGGTCGGCTGCGGTTTTGTATGACGAAACGCGCTTTATTTTCATGATATTTGTCTTTCCGAAAGCCTCGGATAATTGATGCGGCGCAGGATGTTTTTAAATCTTTCGTCCGTCCGTAAATCATCGAAAATCGGTTCGACGCCGGTCCAGACGAGCCACGCCTCTTTTTCCGCAAACGAGCGTTCGAGATATTCGAACGTTTTTTCTTTATCGCCGAGAAAGCAGTAGATGATTGCGGTGTGATACGGCGAGACGAAGCGTTCGGCGGCAGCGGCGGCGGCGAGTTTTCGGAGAACTTCGCGGGCTTCTTGGCGCTGTCCGGCGCAGGCGAGCGTCTGACCGTATTGCGCGAGATTGAAAAGGCTGTCTTCGCCGGACAGTTCCATCGCGCGGCGCGCGGCGTTTAAAGATTCTTCGCAGCGCCCGATTTTCCGCAGCGTCCAGCTCAAGCCGTAATACGCGATGCTGTAGAGCGGGTTTTCGGCAATCGTTTTTTCGTATTGGCGGATGCTGTCTTCGTAACGACGCGCAAAATACAAACACCAGGCGAGATTGTAGTCATTGAACGGCGTCAGCGGGTCAAGCTCGATGCCGCGCCGGGCGTGATGCTCGCCCTCGTCGAAACGCGCCTCCATAAAAAGCTGAAGCGAATACCAGACGTGCGCCTGCGCGTTGTGCGGGTTTAGTTCGAGCGCGCGGCGGCAAGCCTGCTCGCCGCGTTTCCAATCGTAATCGCCCGCGACGGCGGCAAAGCCGAGCGCGGCGTGCGCTTCCGAGAGATTTTCGTTTAACCGAATCGCCGTCAGCGAATTATTTTTCGCCGCCTGAAAACATTCCTGCGCGGGCAAAACGCCGTAAACGCCGAGCCAGTTGTAATAATCGGCGATGCCGGCGTAGGCGAGCGCGTAATTCGGGTCGAGCTCGATCGCCTGTGTGTAGGCGGCAATGGCTTTGGCAAAACCTTCTTCCGTAAAAGTGTTGAAATGATAACGACCGCGCAGAAAGGCTTCGAAAGCGGCGGCGTTGTCGGTCGGGCGTTTGGCAAGCTTTTCCCGCTCGTCGCCCGACAGTTGCGGCACCAGAACTTCGCCGACCTGCGCCGAAATCGAGTCTTCGATTTCCAGCACGTCGCCGGATTTTTCGTCGAATTTGCCAGCCCAGACGACGTTGCCCTCGCGCACTTCCAGAAGCTGCAGAGAGATGCGGATGCGTCCGCCGAATTGTTTTATCCAGCCGTCCAGAACGTAATTTACATTAAGCTCGCGCCCGGCTTGCAAAGGGTCGAAAGTTTCTTCCTGCCCGTAGCGCAGAACCGAACTCGTCGGGCGCACGGTGAATCTTTTGACCTGACTCAAGCGCGAAATCAGAGCGTCCGCCAAGCCTAAACTCAAATAATCGGCGTCGCCTTTGCCCATCAATTTCAGCGGCAGCACGGCGACCGCATTGCCGGCGGTCGTCGTCGAGGTGTCCGGCGCGCGCGAAGTGTAAAGCGGAATATTTAAAGTGTTTCCCGTCAGATAAGCGTTGAGGTCGGCGATTAAATCCTTGATGCCGGCGTAACGCTTGCGCGGGCGCTTTTCCAGACATTTCATCACGATGCTGTCGAGCGCGCCCGTCAATTCCTTTTGTAATTCTTCGACGGTCGATGCGCGTTTTTCGGCGATTAAATCGACGGGCGAAGCGGTTTTATTTTTATAATCGTCCAAAACGCTATTATCATTTTTCGCAATCGCGGCGCTCGGCAGTTCCGGCGTTTCCTCGCAGATGACGCGCGCCAATTCGTGCGCCTGCGCGCCAGCCGGAACATACGGGCGATGACCGCTCAGGATTTCGTAAAGCAGAACTCCCAGGCTATAAATATCGGTCGCAAACGTCAGCGGGTCGCCTTTGATTTGTTCAGGCGAAGCGTATTTCGGCGTCATCGCGCGCATCAGCGTGAAAGTCTGCGAAACGGCTTCGTTCGGATTGTCGGGATTTAAAAGTTTGGCGATGCCGAAATCAAGCAGCTTCGGCAAGCCCTGCGCCGTGATAAGAATATTCGAAGGCTTTAAATCGCGGTGAATGACGAAATTCTGATGCGCGAAATTGACCGATTCGGCGATGCGCGAGAAAAGCCGGAGCCTTTCTCTTAAATTAAGACGATTTTCGTCGCAGTATTCGTAAAAATTTTTGCCCTCGACCAGCTCCATGACAAAATA
>DASVRL010000403.1:0-8684 GCA_036388635.1 Pyrinomonadaceae bacterium | reverse complement strand
TTTGCCGCAATTTCGGCATAAATAGCGTTGTGTGCCGCAGCGACTCTTTCCGTTTTTTATCTGCTTTTCTGAGTTTTCACAATTTGGACAAGCTGGCATTGAGAAAGTTTATCTTATCAACATTCATTTAGTCACTCCCTTTTGTTAATACCGGGCGTGACCGGTAAATATTCAATCTCGGGCGACAATTTACGAATGTGTGTTTCCGGCGAAAACCGAATCTGAAATAGCCGGATAAATTTATCAGCGATACTCCGGCAAATCCGGAAAAGCCGGTCGGTATAATGGAACGGTAATTTGAAGAAATACCCGCCGCCCGGAATTTTTGCCGAGCCGGAAAAAAAGCGGGTAGAAATTAATTCCTAACCCGCTTTTTTTCAATTAATCTGACGTTCAATTTATTAATACACGTAAGCATTGGGAACGGGCTTATCGCCGAGCGCTCCGAATTGCTGTCCGGCAAATCCGCCGGTTGATTGCAGCAGATACCAGGTGTTGTCTCTGTAAACAGCCGGGTCGGTTTTCCCGTCGCCATCGTAATCAGCCGGCGCGGGCAAATCCGTTGCGATGCCGAACTGCACGGCGGTAAAACCTTGCGTGCTTCTCAACAGATACCAGATGCCGTTTCTATAAACCGCCTGGTCGGCTTTTCCGTCGCCGTCATAATCGCCGACCACCGGTTTGTCGGCGGCGATACCGAATTGCACGCCCGTAAATCCGGCTTGGCTTCTGAGCAGATACCACACGCCGTCCGCCGGGCGATAAACGGCGTAATCGGCTTTTCCGTCTCCGTCGTAATCAGCTACCACAGGCTTATCGCCGTCGGCGCCGAATTGAACTCCGGTAGATTGAGTATTAGCCATATTCAAGACATACCAACTTCCATTCGAGCGCCGGAAAACAGCCAGTTCGGCTCTTCCGTCGCCGTCAAAATCAGCCGGCTGCGGAATGTCGCCCGCCGCGCCGAACTGAACGGCGATGAATCCGGTATTCGAGCGCAGCAGATACCAGTTGCCGTCGCGGAAAACGCCGAAATCGGTTTTGCCGTCGCCGTCGTAATCCTCCGGCGCCGGTCTGTCTGTAGAAATTCCGAATTGTGCGGCGGCGAAACCGTTGGTCGATTGATTCAAATACCAAACGCCGTCCGAAGGACGAAAAACCGAGACGTCTGCCTTTCTGTCGCCGTCAAAATCGGCGCGGCGCGCAGCGTTGTTGAAGAGCGAAGGAATGCTATAAGACTCGACGACGTTAACCGGATTTGTGCTGAGAATTTGCGCGCCCGTTCCGAATCCGCGAAGAGCGAACCCGCGCCAGGCGTCGATGACGTCGGTGCCGGTTTCAGGCGAGAGTGAGTTTGCCTGCGCCGCCGCTAAAACAGCGTCGCGCGATTGCAGTATGGTCGGATTAAGCGGCGAAAGCTTCATCGCGTCGGTGATAATCTGCAAAGCACGCCGGTTTCCTTCGACCGAGCCGTGCCGCAGGACAAACTGTCCGCGCACTTCCCATAAAGCGGTCGCCCATACTTCGCCGATAAAAAGCGCCGCGCCGCAGCCGGCATTAGTAAAGCGCGGCGGAAACGCGCTGTTAAAGGTCGAGCAGTTGCCCTGATTCAGATGGGCGAGCGTTAAAGGATTGTGCGGAAAACCGTTTTGCCCGACAACCGCTTTCAGAGCATAAGGAAAACGGCGCGCGCCGTAATAATAACTGCCGGTGCCCGGCGAAAGTCCGGCTGCCGCATAACCTCCGACGGCGTGGACGCTGAAAACATTGTCCGTCGGTTCGGACAACATCGAGAGCGGGTATAAATCAGACCAGCCTTCGCCCAATCCGGCTGCCATCGGCGTGCTTAAACCGCTGGAATTGCCGTGCAGGCGATTCGATAAACCGTGCGTCGTCTCGTGTACGAGAACCTGCGCGTCCAGCGCGCCGTCTCGATTCGGCGTCGTGTTCGTCCACAGATACATCTGCATCCGCGGGCGCACACCGTCCGCCGTCGCCGAAAAATTGGCGTTGTTCGTTCCGCCCGCGTCCTGAATCTCAGCCGAAATGCGGTCGCCTTCCGCGCCGCCGCGACCGAAATTAAAATGCTGATAATTGCGCGCCTGTTCGGTAAATCCCAAAAGATACATTTCGTCGTGCCAGCGGTTAACGACGTAAAAAGCGTGTGTCACCGAACCTTTTTGATATTCCGGCAGCAGCGGGTCTTCGCCCGGCGGCGGATTTCCCGGCGCGGGATTATAGTTAAAACTAAAAACGCGGTTCGGGTTTCCGGCGACGGGCGCGTCGACGCCGTTCGGCGCGACTCTGTCCAAACCGGCTTCGACGGCGTTTCCGTCCGTAATATTATCGCTCTGGTTCGGCATTCCCGAAAGACCGTTGTCGGGAATCCAGCCGAGATTATTAAACGCGTAAGGCGGTTCGTTTCCGATTAAGGTAAAACTTTGACGCGCGGCGAGCGGCGGCTGCGGGCAATCGAGCGGCGAAAGGCAGCTCGGCGTCAGCGGCGTCGGGCTGTCCGCCGTTTTCAGCGGGCTGGTCAGGTTGCCGTAAACGCTGAAAGTCGCCGCCCGGGTTTGGTTTTCGGTAATGTTTTTGCGCCACAAAAGCTCGCCGCTCGCGGCATCGACAATCACGTAAAAAGCCTCGTTTCTCGTCCATAAAAGGACGCGCCAGGCGGCGCGGGCAACGCCGTCAGTAAGCGGAAAATACATCTTTTCGGCGATTGTTTTATCGCTGAACCGACCGCGCCCGAAAGTGATTTTCAAATCGTCGGACTCGGAATTTATCATTTTCACGTCCGATTCATCAGCCGCGACGCCGATGTGCGTTGCCGCATTCAATACGGCTTCACCGGCATTTCCGAAATCCGCGCTTAAATTTTCATAATCGAGATTCGGCGCGAGATTATTAATAATGCGAACGATTTCGTTTTTTCGGGTAAAACCGGCTTTTACTTCGCCGCGAAAAACGGGAATGTTTCCGATTTTTTGCTCGAAATGAACGAACGACAAAACGCCGTTCGGGTTGGTGTAATCGGCGGTCGTCTGAAGCTCGGAAATCTGAGCGTCGTTAACGCCGAAAAGCTCGGCGTTTTGCCGGAGGAAATCTTTTAAAACTTCGGTTCTTTTTCTGCCGGAAGGCGCGGTCAGGAAATCAGCTCTGACGCCGTAACCGGGCGAGATGATTTCGGGAACGCGTAAATCTTCATTATATTCGATTTTTAGATTGCCGCGCGCCGCGCGCAGTTTTTCAGCGGCTTTCAGCGCAGTTTTTCCGGCGGCGGAAATCTGCCGGGCGCTTTTTCCCGATTCCGCGATATATTTTTCGATTGCGGCGCGCGCCGGCAGGCTTTTATCGGCGCGAATATCGTAGTTTTGGAGTTTTTCCTCGTCCGGCGCATTTTGTCCGGCGGATTCGGTTTCCGGCGCAAACTGCCAGCCTGAAATCAAGACGGCTAAAAAGGAAAAGACAAAAACGAAGAAAAGGCTTTTTAAGAAATTGCCCGGCATTTTCATACAAAACTCCATCGGCGATACGGGCGACATCGAGGCTCGTCTCCCCAGTAAGATAAATAAATCGGCGCAATCATAGCACAGAGCGAGGCTGATTATTAACCAGTGCGGCTGCCCTTTGAGTAGATTATTCGACTAAATTAAAAATAAATTAGAGCCCGGAAATCCGTGTCAACCAGTTTTGATTCAAGTCAATGATTTTCGATTGAAACCGTGATTCGTTTGCGCCGTAGATTTTCTCGTCGCGCTCGTTGCGGGTCTAAGGTTCGAGGTTGACGTAAATGTTTACGTTCGTCGCCCGGCGCACTTGGCGGACGCCGCGCTTATGGAGTGGCGAACCGTCTCTTATTTGTGGTAAATTAATCGCTCAATGCTTGATTACTCAACGCCGATGCAGTCGTTTTCTTTCAGTGTCCGGCAAAACTTGCGGTCATTGATTGGTGTTGCAGCCTCGCGAAGTTGGCTCATAGTCGCCGTTGCGCTCACAGGCTTCTTATCGCTGCCAGTCTGCGCACAACAAACTGATACTCAGTCGGCGCCGGTGGTGGTGCAGCCGGGTGCGCCGGGTCAGCCGACCCGAATACTGCCGCCATCGACGAGGGCGACGCTGCCGCCCCGCTCACCGAAGGATGTGGAGTTTATGCAGGGAATGATTATGCACCACGCGCAAGCGGTTGAGATGACGGCGCTGATCGAGTCGCGTACAGAGAACAAAGATCTCCGGCGGCTCGGAGCGCGCATCAGCCAATCACAGTCAGACGAAATAAAGTTTATGAAACGGTGGCTCGAAACCAGAGGAGAGCCCGTATCGCCGCCGATGCCGGCGGGAATGTCGAACATGGATATGCCGGGTCACGATATGGCGAGCCATCATCAAATGCTTATGCCCGGGATGCTTACTCCAAAGCAGATGAACGCCTTAAGAAAAGCCGAGGGCGCGGCGTTTGACCGACTGTTTTTGACCGGGATGATTCAACACCATAACGGTGCGTTGATGATGGTAAAGGATTTGTTCGAGACGCCGGGCGCCGGGCAGGATGCCGAACTGTTCAATTTCGCATCCGATGTAGACAGCGGTCAACGCGCTGAGATTAAGATTATGCAAACCCTGCTAGGTGAAAAACCTTTAGAGGAGAAACGATGAATCGAGGACACACTTTCACTTTTCGTTTACTAACAGCTTTCCTTGTTTTATGCTCGTGTTTTGCTGCCGGGACGATGGCGCAAAATCTTGAATCGGCACCGGCTCTGCCGGCGGGAATGAAGGGTTCGGATGCCAACGACCCGCGCGCCAAACTGTCGCCGGGAATGTACGACGCGGGTGAAGCGGCGATGGGCATAAAACACCTTCTGCTGCTCAAAAAACCGGACGCGTTCCAACTCGGCTCCGACGATCCTGATAATCCGAAGGTGCAGAAGACACTGGGTCAGCTCGGCGTTGGCGACACCTCGCAAATGCCAAAGCCGCTGCAACTGGTTTTTGCTCAACTCGCTTTTGCCAATTCGGACATCGCCTTCCAGGGTAACCACCTGTTTCAGGGAAACTTTTACGGCGTCAATATCTATGACATCTCCAGTCCGGCAAAGACCAGATTGTTGACTTCCCTGTTGTGTCCGGGCGGGCAGGGCGACGTGTCCGTTTACAAAAACCTGCTCTTTATGTCGGTCGAGATGCCGAACGGGCGACTCGATTGCGGTCCACAGGGTTTTCCGCCCGAGCCGCCGCCCGCGGCGGGACAGGCGAACAATCAGGGTTTGCCGGCAGCGCAAAAAGACCGTTTCCGCGGCGTAAGGATTTTCGATATCACCGACATTAAGAATCCAAAACAGGTGGCAGCGGTGCAAACCTGCCGCGGCTCGCACACGCATACGCTGGTAGTCTCTCCGAATGATAAGAACAACGCCTACATCTACGTCTCGGGAACTTCTTTCGTCCGTCCCGGCGAAGAGCTGGCGGGCTGCTCTGACGGACCGCCGGACAAAAATCCGAACACGGCGCTCTTTCGCATTGAAGTGATCAAGGTACCGTTGGCGGCGCCGCAAAACGCTCAGGTAGTATCGAGTCCGAGAGTGTTTATGGATCCCAGAACCGGCGCTTTGAACGGACTGAACAACGGCGGAACACACGATAACAACTCTTTGACCAGACCGTCCGAAACCGACCAGTGCCATGATATTACCGTGTACGCGGCGATTGGACTCGCTGCCGGCGCCTGCTCGGGAAACGGCATTCTGCTGGACATCAAAGATCCGGTCAATCCGAAGCGGATAGACGCGGTAAACGACCCGAACTATGCATACTGGCACTCGGCATCGTTTTCGAATGATGGGAAAAAAGTCGTCTTTACCGATGAATGGGGCGGCGGGCTGGGGGCGCGATGTCGCGCGAACGACCCGAACAAATGGGGCGCCAATGCGGTTTTCCGCTTGACTGATAACAAGCTGAGTTTCGCGAGCTACTACAAGTTGCCGGCTGCGCAAGGTGACAGCGAGAACTGTGTTGCGCACAACGGCTCGCTCATTCCGGTTCCCGGTCGAGACATCAAGGTGCAAGCCTGGTACCAGGGCGGCATCTCCGTTATGGACTTTACTGATCCGGAGCGTCCGGTTGAGATTGCCTATTTCGATCGCGGGGCGATTGATCCGAAGATGCTCGTGATGGGCGGACTCTGGTCTGCTTACTGGTACAATGGACACATTTACGGGTCAGAGATTGCGCGCGGCTTGGATATCTTTGAGCTGACGCCGACGCAGTACCTTACTCAGAACGAGATCGACGCCGCGAAAACGGTTCGGGTGGCTGAATTGAATGTGCAGAACCAGGAGAAAACCGAGTGGTCGCGACAGTTGGTCGTGGCGAAGGCTTACGTTGACCAGTTGGAGCGTTCGCAAGCTATGCCGACCGCCCAAATCGCAGACCTGCGGCAGGCAATTCAAAAAGCTGAGAGTTCAAACCTGAATCGAAAAGAGGTCGGAAAACTCAAAAGCCTGGCGCCGTCGTTGGAGAAGAGCGCCGGACTGACCAAGAACGGCGCAGACGCCGCCCGATTGCAGTCCTTGGCTGAAATCCTGAGGCGACCCGTACTTTAATCCTTTTGAGCGCGAACTCAGCGGCGGTTTGAGAAGATGATAAAACTAGGCTTTGCACCAATACCCGGAAAATGACGCATAAAGCTGCTTAAACTTCTGGTTTATTCATAAAAAATCGGTTTTATGCAGCTAATCTTGGGTATTGGTGCAAAGCAATAAAACTATTACTTTTAATGTTTCCGTCCCTTTTGTTAATCTTCCTGACATCTTTTGTCGGAGTAGTCGCTCAAAGCCCACAGTCTTCGCCATCTAAAGTTCGGTCTATGCCATTCGCGCCTACGAACGTCGCTCCTTACCTGCGTTAAAATTTTATGTGTTTTGTCGTTGTTGGGAATTGAGGCGTATAAACTTCGATTTCGTGACGACTTTTGAGACGTCTCAGAAAAACAAGCTTATTATTGCTTTGAGCTTAATTCTAACGCAATCAGGAATGGACACGTCTTTGTCGAATCGTTCATACTTATAATTATAGAGATTATAAACAAGGAGGGTTAAGCCATGAACCGTGTCCGAACAGCCTTTATTATTACGAGCCTTTTGACGATAGTCGTCGCCGCAGCCTGTGCTCAGAGTTCTCCGAATACCGCTCCCAGCCCGAACGACATTCAAAGCAAATGCACGCCGCTTGAAAACCGGCAGGCAAATGCGCCCGAGCAGCGTCCGGCTTTCGCCGGGCAGACGCGCGGCTGCGCCGTTAAGTCGGACGTGGCTTTCAATGTGGAAGTGCTTGCCAGAGGACTGGAAAAGCCCTGGGCGGTCGAGCCTTTGCCTACCGGCGACTTACTGGTGACGGAAAAACCGGGTCGCTTGCGTATCGTCTCCGCCAAAGGCGAATTGGGGCAGCCGATCAGCGGTCTGCTGCCGGTCGACGCGCGCGGGCAGGGCGGTTTGCTCGATGTCGCGCAAAGCCCTGCGTTCGCTTCCGACCGGACAATTTATTGGAGTTTTTCGGAACCTCGCGAAGGAGGCAATGCTACGAGCGTGGCGCGCGGAGTTTTATCGGCAGACCGCTCGAAACTGGAACAGGTGCGAGTGGTGTTTCGTGCCCTGCCGACTTATGAAGGCACTATGCATTTCGGTTCGCGGCTCGCCTTCGGTCCGGACGGAATGTTGTATGTGACGCTGGGCGAGCGCTCGAACATAACCATCCGTCCGCAGGCGCAGCAGCTGAACAGTCATATGGGGAAAACCATCCGCATTCGACCCGACGGCACTGTGCCGCCCGATAATCCTTTTGTCGGACGAAAAGACGCGCTGCCGGAGATTTGGACGCTCGGTCACAGAAATATGCAGGCGTCGGCATTCGACGCGCAGGGAAAATTCTGGGTAGTGGATATGGGACCGCAGGGCGGCGACGAATTAAACCTGATTGAGAAGGGGAAGAATTACGGCTGGGCGGTGGTTACATACGGCGAGGAATATTCCGGCGCGCCGATTCCGAATGCCGTGACGGCGCGCGAGGGATTTGAGCAGCCCGTTTATTATTGGGACCCGGTCATCGCTCCGTCCGGCGCGCAGTTCTATACGGGCGACGCCTTTCCAAACTGGCGCGGCAGTCTCTTTATCGGAGCGCTCAGGGAAAAGCGACTGGTGCGATTGGTTATCGAAGGCAATCGCGTCACCGGAGAAGAGCATTTGCTGACTGAACGCAATCAGCGAATTCGCGACGTCAGGCAGGGAGCGGACGGAGCCTTATATATTGTCACAGACCAGGAAAACGGAGAGCTTTGGAAGATTTCGCCGCGCCGCTAAAGCTCTCCCAAAATGAGCGTAAAAACATTGAAAGCCGGGTTTGGAAATTTCTGCATTTTAACTGTTTTGAAAGGTTAAACGTACAAGTTTCGGAAAACTTTGTTTCTGAGACGCTTTTTGGCAAACTTTTATGCGTCTCAAAAAGGGTCGTTTCTGAGACGCATAATATCGCTCTTCGTCGTATCGTCAACAGGCGTTTTTGAGACCGTATTTGTGTAAAAATTTTCGCCGCGTGTCTAATAACCTGTTCGGCTCGGCGTTTTATTTTGACTTCGTTTTATTTTTGCGGGTTTTTCGCCTTTTTCCTCAAATGTTTTCAAATCTTCATCG
>DASVRL010000402.1:0-4447 GCA_036388635.1 Pyrinomonadaceae bacterium | reverse complement strand
TTCCATGTCTTTATAGCCCATCGGAAGCTCGTAAACGCCGGGTTTACGCACGTGACCGGAAACCGACCAGAGTTTTGTCCCGCCCGATTTTTCCGTGCCCAAATCGCGCCACGCCGTGCCGCCCATTTCGATAATCTGCGGAACCGCCGTCAGCGTTTCGACGTTATTGACGACGGTCGGGCAGGCGTAAACGCCTTCGACTGCCGGAAACGGCGGCTTCATACGCGGATGCCCGCGATAACCTTCCAGACTCGACAAAAGCGCCGTTTCCTCGCCGCAGATGTATGCGCCCGCGCCGGTGTGCGTGTAGATTTCGTGCGAAAAATCCGAGCCTAAAATGTTTTTGCCCAGAAAACCGGCTTCGCGCGCTTCGTCGAGCGCCCGGTCCATAATATCAATCAGATATTTGTATTCGCCGCGCGTGTAGATGTAGCCCGCCGTCGCGCCGAGCGCGAAAGCCGCGATAATCATCCCTTCAATCAGCGAATGCGGGTCGCGCTCCATCAGATAACGGTCTTTGAACGTTCCCGGCTCGGATTCGTCCGCGTTGCAGACGACGTATTTCGGCTTCGGCGATTGGCGCGGAACGAAGCTCCATTTCATTCCGGTCGGAAAACCGGCGCCGCCGCGCCCGCGCAGGGCAGACGCTTTGACTTCGTTGATAATGTCGTCCTGCGACATATTCATCGCTTTTTTGAGCGATTCGTAGCCGCCGGTTTCCTGATAAACCTTGAGCGTATGCCCGTCTTTGATGTGCATTCGCTTGAGCTGTAACGGCTCGCACCCGATTGCTTTGATTTCCATAGACTATCTGTCTTTATAATAATCTTTTCGAATTTCTACTATTTTAGAATAAATATCTTCTTTTTTTATCGTCGCCGGCTTCCAGTAACGACTGTCTAAGCTGTGTTCGCGATTATCGCCCATTAAAAAATACTCATTGGGCAGAACCGTCACGGGTCTGAAATCGTCTTTCGAAGGAAAAAAATCAAAATTCTGATTTAATTCGACATCGTTGATAAAAACTTTGCCTTTTTTTAGCTCGACCTTTTCGCCCGGCAATCCGATTACGCGTTTCATAAATCTGACATCGCCCGTTTCCTTGGTCAGTTTTTTAACGTATTCGGGCGCTTGGATAACTACAATATCGAAACGTTCTACCGGATTAGATTTATAATAACCCGGCTCGGCTATCGCCATATCGTTTTCGCTTATCGTCGGCAGCATATTTTCCGTTCGCGTTCGATAAGCCCATCCTTGACAGCCGACTGCCAGAGAGCAGAAAACTAAAATTGCACTCGCAACAAAAACTCGCATTTTACTCAAGCGAATCGAGAATATTATCGACTTTCTCGGTCGTCAAATCCTCGTAATAATCAAAACCGATCTGCATCATCGGCGCCGTCCCGCAGCTTCCCAGGCATTCGACCAGCGAAACCGTAAATTTTTTATCCGCCGTCGTTTCGCCCGCGTGAATGCCGAGTTTATGACAGATGTGCTCGGTGATTTCCGGCTCGCCCATAATCTTGCACGAAAGCGTTTTGCAGATTTGGATGTGATGCCGACCGACCGGGCGCAAGTTGAACATCGAGTAAAACGTCACGGTTTCCCAGACGTCCGTTACTTCCAGTTCCAGAAACTTCGCCAGAAAATTGACGCCCGGATTATCGACGTAGCCGCGCTCGCGCTGGATGACGAAAAGCAGCGGAATCAGCGCCGAACGCTTTCTTTCCGGCGGATATTTCGTTAAATGCGAGCGCATTTCCTCGACGACGGCGGGCGAAAACTGCGCCACTTCTTCGGTGTATTCGACCTGGTTTGTAAAATCTGTCGGAACTGCTGTTGCCATAGTAGTTTCTAAAATTTAGTTTGCGACAAAATTATAAGTGATAATTCCCGTAACTTTGACCGGCGTCCCCGAAAGCAGTGTCGGTCTGAATTTCGCCTGGCGCGCCGCCTCTACCGCTGCTTGCTGTAAAAGCGGATGACCGCCCGCGGCGGTTGCCCTAATCACGTTTCCGTCTTCGTCAACCGTCACCTGCACCGACACCGTTCCGGCAGCCCGAACCGCTTTTGCCGCCGGCGGATAAGATGGTCTGGGCAAGCTGATGGCGCTGCCGTTAAGGACGCCTTTGGAGATGATTTTGGGAACAGGGCGCACCCTATCAGTCGGTCTCACCGGAACAGATGACGGCTCGCCGCTCGTTATAGCAGTGCCGCCGCCCTCGCTTGACGGACTGACATTCCTGTCTCCGAGCTTAACGCCCGGTATCCAGCGCGCAACTTCATTTTGAGCCGTATGAATTTGTCTTGAGTTTCCTCTCACCATCGGAATAGAAATTGCCAAAACGCCGCGCTCGGCATTCTCGCATAAAACTCGATATGTATCTCTCGACTGTTTGAAGCCCGGTTTGCTGGCTGTGAGATTGTATTCGCCTTCCGGCAGTCTGGCGAAAAACGGCATGCCGTTTTTCAGCCTGGAACGATAGATTTGCCTGCTTCCGGTGTTCACTGCCGTAACGCTCGCGCCGCTGACCTGATTGGCGCTTGGCGAAGTTTCCGGTGTAATTTGCAGCGCGCACGAAGATGTCTGCGCAAAAACATTCGCCGCGCTCAAAACACCGAGTGAAAGAATCAGTAAAGTAAATTTCGCCAGATTATTTTTCGACATTTATTTTGTCTCCTTTCATCGACTAGCGGTCAATCTCGCCCAGAACAATATCGAGCGAGCCGATAATCGCCACCACGTCGGCGACCATTTCGCCTTCGCTCATCGCGGGCAGCGCCGAAAGATTGACAAAGCTCGGACCGCGAAAATGAACTCTGTCCGGTTTCGGTCCGCCGTTTGAGCGCAGGTAACAGCCGAGCTCGCCTTTCGAGCCTTCGATGGCGTGGTAAACTTCGCCCTCGGGTACGTTAAAGCCTTCAGCGACAATCAAAAAGTGGTGAATCAGCGAGTCCATATGCTTTCGCATATCGTCGCGGTCGGGCAAAACGATTTTCGGCGCGTCGGCTTTCGTCGGTCCCGGTTTTAATCTTTCCAAAGCCTGCCGGACGATTTTGTACGACTCGTAAAGCTCGCGCATACGAACGCGAAAGCGCGCCCAAACGTCGCAATCCGGTTCGACCGGAATTTCAAAATCGTAAGTTTCATAACCCGAATACGGATTATGACGGCGCAAATCCAGCTCGACGCCGCTGCCGCGCAGGCAAGGTCCGGTCAAGCCCCAATCAATCGCGTCTTCGCGGCTGATATAGCCGATGTCTTTCGTGCGGCTCTGCCAGAGCGTATTGCCGGAAACGAGCGTTTCGAACTGCGCGACCGCGGCGGGGAAATCTTCCAGAAACTGTTTACAGCGCCGGTCGAATCCGGCGGGCAAATCCATCATCAAGCCGCCGATGCGAAAATAGCTCGGCGTCATTCTTCCTCCGCTGGCGGCTTCAATCAAATTCAGAATCTTTTCGCGCTGGCGAAAGCAGTAAAAGAAAACGCTCATTGCGCCGATGTCCAGCGCGTGCGTGCCGAGCCAGACCATATGCGAGGCGATGCGCTGCAATTCGCACATCATCACGCGAATCACCTGCGCGCGTTCGGGAATCTCGATTTGCAGAAGTTTTTCCGCCGCCATCACGTAAGCGAGATTGTTCCCCAAAGGATTCAGGTAATCCATCCGGTCGGTGATGACGATGCCTTGCTGGTATTTTTTATACTCGAAAAGCTTCTCCATTCCCGTATGCAGATAGCCGATGTCGGGAATGGCGCGGACGACCATCTCGCCGTCCAAAACGAGTTCCAGGCGCAGCACGCCGTGTGTCGACGGATGCTGCGGTCCCATCGAAATCGTCATTTGCGATTCCAAAGACTGGTCTAAAACTTCAAATTGACCCGGTAAATTTTCGGTTGCGACTGGCATAAAATTTTAAAGATTTTCAAATCAAATTACGGACTTGCCGCGACTTCCATTGTAACTTCGCAGGGCGCATCGCCTTTTTTAATTTTTTCGCCCGTTATCGAATAGATTAACTTCATCTGCGCATCGCAGGTTTGATAACCGGCGTCGGCAATTTCTTCTGCCGCAAACAATTCTTCGGCTTCCTTGCCGGTCGCCGTTTCTATAACGTATCCGACAAAGAATTTCTTCCGGTCAAATTCGATGTGCCGGAAGTTGGCTAACAACAGATGATTTTTGTTATAGACTCGGAATGTTTCCGAACGCGTCCGGCTTTTGCTCATCGGCGTTTCGTCATCGCCAAACCGAACCACATTGCCGTCCTTCCATTCATAATCCGCCGGCTGTTTAGGAAATAATTTCGCGGCGACGGTTTTAGTCACGTTCATTAAAAGCCCTTTTTCATCAGAATCCCGATTGGGAACTAATATGAACAAACCGAAGTTTTTATCCGCTTTCGACCGGAACAGCTGCAAGCCGCTCGGCTCATCTCTAAA
>DASVRL010000401.1:0-1564 GCA_036388635.1 Pyrinomonadaceae bacterium | reverse complement strand
TTCGACGATTCTAATGAATAAAGGCAGAAGCCGGCGCGTGGTCAGGAGCGCAATTTTTCGTTTTGAACATTCAAAGATTCAAAGTTTTTTGCGCCGGCGACGGCATCCGAATTTCTGCCTTTTAGCTTTATGATTAAATTTATTCTCAATCATCAAACCGTCGAAACCGATTTGCCTGCCGGCACGACCGTGCTTGATTTTGCCCGTTACCACCAGAATCTGAAGGGCACGAAAATCGGCTGCCGCGAAGGCGATTGCGGCGCGTGTACGATTCTGGTCGGCGAACTCGGCAGCGGCGACGGCGCTGCGGTCAAATATCGCTCGATGACTTCGTGCCTGATGCCGCTGGCAAACGCCGGCGGCAAACATATCGTCACGGTCGAAGGAATCAATAAACCGGACGGCGAATTAACCGGAGTTCAGCAGGCGATGGTCGATGAAAGCGGAACGCAGTGCGGCTTTTGCACGGTCGGTTTCGTGATGTCGCTGACCGGATTCTGCCTTGACGAGACGCCGAAAACCAGCGAGTCGGCGGTTTCGTCAATCGACGGCAACATCTGCCGCTGCACCGGCTATAAATCAATCGAACGCGCGGCGGAACGTCTGACGAAAGCTCTGAATGAGAAAAACGGACAATCGCCGCTTGATTTTGCCGTCGGAAAAGGCATCGTGCCCGAATATTTTTCCGGCATCAAAAATCGGCTTTCGCAGCTAAATCAAAACCATCCGCAATCCGAAATTCCGAATCCGAAATCTTTCTTTGTCGGCGGCGGCACGGATTTATACGTCCAGCGCCACGACGAGATGGTTTACGCTCGGGCGGAAAATCTTTTTGACAATCCGGCTCTGCGCGGAATCGTCGAAAACGGCGATTTCGTGGAAATCGGCGCGTCCGCCACCGTGACGGATTTACTTGTTTCGCCCGTGATGCTGAATATTTTCCCGAATCTTTATAAACATCTGAAACTCGTTTCCTCGACGCCGATTCGCAATATGGCGACGCTCGCCGGAAATTTCGTCAACGCCTCGCCGATCGGCGATATGACCGCGTGGTTTCTGGCGCTGGACGCGAGCGCCCGTTTCGACAACGAACGCGAAATTCCCTTGCGCGAGCTTTATCTCGGCTATAAAAAGCTGGCGAAAACCGAAGACGAATTCATTGTGAAAATTCGTTTTCGCAAAAGCTTTTCGCATTTCAATTTCGAGAAAGTCAGCAAGCGCACATTTTTAGACATCGCTTCGGTCAACACGGCGATTTCTCTGAAAATGGAAGACGGCAAAATCGGCTCGGCGCACGCGTCGGCGGGCGGCGTCGCGCCGGTTCCCTTGTATCTGCGAAAAACTTCGGAATTTTTGCGCGGCAAGGAAATTTCCGAAGCGACCGTTTCCGGGGCAAACGAAATTCTGCAAACGGAAATCAGCCCGATTTCCGACGTGCGCGGCTCGGCGGAATATAAAAGATTGCTGCTCAGACAGCTTTTTACGGCGCATTTTGCGGAATTGTTTAAAATAGAAGTTTGATGTATGAAAAACAAAATATTACCAATTGCAAAGATAGTCTTAA
>DASVRL010000400.1:0-2780 GCA_036388635.1 Pyrinomonadaceae bacterium | reverse complement strand
CAAATGGAAGCGCTGCCATTTTTTCGTCACTTCCTCTGGAAAACCGACTGTTCCGACGATTTCCAGTTCGGCGGTCGCGTTATTAAGCAAAACGACCGTGCCGGCGTGCGCGCCGAGCGAATTGACGCCCTGTTCGATAACGGCGACGGCGACGTCGTTCGGCGTCAGGGCTTGCGAAAGCGAGCTGGAAACCATCTGCAAACGCCGCAGAAAATCGGACGTCCGCTCGGCGGCGCGGCGGGTTTGCTGCTCGGCGCGGAAAAGCTGCGCGTTGTCAATCGCCATCGCCGCGCGATTTGCCAAATCTTCGGCTAAAGCCAAATCGTCCGGCGTGTGATGCTTGCCCGATTCCGAATTGACGAAGGTGAGAACTCCCAGCACCTTGCCGCGCGCTTTCAGCGGAACCGTCATCGCCGAACGAAATCCGATTTCCCGCATTATGCGCAAATGTTCTTCGTCGCGCGCGCCTGCAACGAGCATCTCGTCGGGAATGTCCGGATAAAACTCGGATAATCCGGTGCGCAAAACGTTGTATATTCCTTGCGGCTCGGACGGGTCGGGCGGGTAGCGCTTGTAAATCTCGTGCGCCCACGAAACTTTTTCCGGGTCGATGTGGGCGACCGCCAGACGGCTCAGCGTTCCGTCTTCATTCGCGATATCGACGCCGCACCAATCGGCAAAATGCGGAACGGCAAGCTGCGCGACGGCGGCGAGCGTCGTTTCATATTCCAGAGACGAGGCGAGCGTCGTGCTGGCTTCGGCGAGAAATTTTTCGGCGGCTTCCTTCTGTTTGCGCGCGGTGATGTCCATCGTCACGCCGCGCATTCCGACCGCGTTTCCGCGCTCGTCGAAAATAGCGACGGATTGCGATTCGACCCAGACCGCGCGCCCGTTTTTGGCGATCCAGCGAAACTCGTTGATGCCGGGCTTGCCGCTCTTAAAAGTTTCAAGCGCGTTTTGCGCGGCGGCTTCCTTGTCTTCGGGATGGACGATGGTCAGCCAGAAGTTCGGCGTCGAGACCCATTCTTCGACGCTGTAACCGAGCATTTTTTCCACGTATTCGCTGACGAAATCGATGCGCTGGTTGTTTTCGTCCGGCTCGCCCCACGCTTCCCAGACGACGCCGGGAACGCTGGAAACCATCGCTTGCAGATGCTTGCGCTGAGATTCGACCTGCTCGGCAAGCTGCGCCTTTTCCTTTTCGACGCGCTTGCGCTCGGTGACGTCGCGCGCGACGCCTTCGACGGCGATTGGAATTTCGTTGTTATAGGAAATCCGCGTGCTGACTTCGAGCGTCAGGCGGCGACCGTCTTTATTGATAATGTCAATCTCGTAGATGGTCGGCTGCGGGTCTTTCAGTTTTCGCGCCGTCATCTCTTTCGCCAATTCCAGATGCTCCGGCGCGACGAGCTGGGCGATGTTCAAGCCGCCGAGAACTTCCTCGCGGCTGTAGCCGGTAATTATCTCGCCCGCGCGGTTGATGGAAAGATAATTGCCCTTCAGGTCGTGCGAATAAATAATGTCGTTGGCGTTTTCCAGCAAGCTTCGATAACGCGCTTCCGATTCGCGCAGGGCTTTCTCGGCAAACTTGCTTTCGGTCACGTCGCGCGCGAAACAGACGTGCAGACCGGGCATAAAATTGGCGCGCGAAATCCATTCGAATTCGATGATGCTGCCGTCGGCGGCGCGCATCGGGAATTCGCCCTCGAAAACGCCCGTGTCGCGCAGAGCGATAAAAGCTTTGCGCGCTTCGCCGAGCCTTTCGGGAACCATATATTCGCTGAAATGAAAGCCGATTAATTGCTCGCGCGAGGTTTTTAATTTGCGGCACAGGCTTTCGTTGACGTCGATATATTTGCCCTGTTCGTCAACCACCATAATGCAGTCCAGCGTGGTTTCAAAAAGCGTCCGGTAGCGCTGCTCGCTGATTTTTAAATTTTCTTCGGCGAGCATCTGCGCGGTAATGTCTTCGTGCATCAGCACGACTTCGACCACTTTTCCGTCGGAATTCTTAATCGGGTAGATAACGCCTTTGGTCCAGCGCTTCGGCTCGGCGTGGCGGCTCATCTCGGGAATCGTTTCTTCCGGGTCGTAGAGAATCGGCGGAATTTCGGTGACTTCGCCGGCAAATCCGCGCTTGATGGAAGGCATTATTCCTTTTTTGACGAGCTGCTCGTCTTCCAGCATGTTGTAGCCTTTAATCTGTTCGAGCGTCACGCCCCACAACTGTTCCCACGCCTTATTGACCTGAATCGTGTAGCCGTCGGGCGACATTATCTGGATGCTGAACGGAGATTGCTCAAGAATAGCGCGAAAGCGGTTTTCGATATAGAATTCTGATTCGTTAAAGGACATCGGTTCGACTTATAAAAACAACACCTCTTATCATAGGCTAAACGGGTAATTTAAGGCAATAAATCCTGTATTGTCGGCAGTCGAAATTTCAGATTTCAAATCGAATGACGAAAACGAATGTCGTGGCGCCTGCCTGCGCAAAAGCGTTCGAAAGAACGTTAATCGATTTGGATTAAATTCAATATTGAATTTATTTAATCTTCTATAAGCTGCGCTGAATGGGCGCGCTGCGGCGCGGCATTTCCTGTCGCGCCGCGCTTTGCAATAGTAAATAAAAAAGGCGATTCCCGCCGAATCGCCTCAATCTGTGATGTGTCTCGAAACAGTAAATTTCAGAGAAATTTGTTAGCTTCCCGGATTTTTTTCAACAGCTCACGTTTTTTGCTTTCGCGGATTTCATCTTCGCTCGATTGATTTTCGACACG
>DASVRL010000399.1:0-6550 GCA_036388635.1 Pyrinomonadaceae bacterium | reverse complement strand
TTTGTCAACTGCAAATTCGCCGTCGTCGCCGTCGCGTTTCCGACAATCGGATTGCCGTCTTTCAGCCATTGATAAGAAAGCTGGCTGCCGGTCGCGCCGACCGAAAAATTCACCGTACTGCCGACCGAAACCGTCTGATTCGGCGGCGCGGGCTGCGTCGTAATGACGGGCGCTGCCGGGTTGAAATCGACTTTCAGACGATTAAAAGTCCATTTTTGCGCGAAGGCGTTGCCGCCGATGCGAAAGGTGAAAAAGTCGAAAGTGTTGTGCGGGCTGGCGCTCGTTTCAATCGCCGTGTAATTCAGATTCGAAAGCGTTCCGCCCGTCACCGAAACCGTTATCTGCGTTTCGGTCGCCGAATTTCGCGTCACTGTATAGGAAAAAGTGTATGGCGTTCCGCTCGTCAAAGGCTGGCGCGCCGTCGCGCCCGTTCCCGGCAGAGCCGTAAATCCCGCATTCGTGAACGAATTAAAAATATTTGTTATCGGCGGGTTCGTCACGTCGCGGCGATAAAGTACAAACGGGTTGCCGGTGCCGGCGGCGTAAAACTGCGCCGCATAACCCGTGTCGTCGCCGAATGCGGCGTTGTTTTGCCCGCCCGTTAAATCAGCCGTGTTGCGCGTCGCTTTCGAATCGAGCAGACCGAAACGAATGTCCTGCGAAGTGCCGACAAAACCCGTTAAGGTAAAAGTTCCCGCAAAAGTCACGCTGTCGCCGACGCCTAAGGTTACGGGCGAGCCGGAATTAGTGAAATATCCCCAGAAGGCTTCGGCGCTCGTGCCGGTCGTCGTCATATCGAATTCGGCGTTGCCGGGCGTCGTCGTGCGCGCAGTCGCCGTCCGACCTTTAAAAATTTGTATCGAATTGTTCGGCAAATCCTGATTCGCGCTGTTGCTGTCGGCGAAAACGTCGTCGATAACCGTTGCCGCCTGCGCGATAAAATTCAGCGTCAGTGCGGACGCGCCAAACAATGCCAGGACGATTATAATTAAGGTTTTAGCTCGAAACTTTTTTATGGGAGACTTTTTCATCGTAAATTTGCTCTCTTGCTCTAAGTTTAAAAAGGTGATTTTTTATGCGAATTTATTTCGCTTTAGCGATTTTTTCTTTCCATTTCGGGTAGTCTTTGTTCAAAAGCTCGTTCGGCTCTTCGACGTACCACGCGTAGCCGTTCCGGCGCTCGGCTTCGATTTCCGAAACGTCGTATTTGATGACGCCGTCGCGCCCGATAAAAATCGGTCGCATCGTTTCAATCTGGTAAAACCGCGCCCAAATCGGCGGCGCTTTCGCGTCTTTGACGACCTTGTGTTCTTTGCCTTTGGTTTCCCAGCGAATGCCTTCGATTTTGTTCGCGCGATACCACTCGATTGCCGCTTCGACGGCATCAATCGTCGCTTGATTCGGTTTGGCGTCGAGCATTAAAAAGCGCACGATGCCGACGCTTTCGCCCGCCGTCAGCGAAACCGGCTCGAATTTTCTGGCGGCGGCGGGCTTTAACGTATTTTCGTCATACTGCGCCGCCCAGACCGTTTTTTTGCCGCCGATTTCAATTTGCGTTTTCAGCAAAACGGGAATCGCTTTTTCGACCGCTTTTTCCGCTTTCAATCTTCTTTCCTCGTCAACGAAAAGATAATCTTCTTTCTTTTTGGCAACATCGCGCAGCACGCGAAGCGCGTTAATCATCGCGTTGTCGTTGTAGGTAATACGACGCGAGTAATTATTTTGCAGCGGGAAAAACTGCGGAAAGCCGCCGTTTTCATACTGCATCGAGAGCAGAAAATCCAAGCCTTTCAGAAAAGCCGTTCGGTGCGTTTCGATGTTTTTCGCCGTGACGACTTTGGCGAGATAGCGAAGCTGCGTCGTCGTTGCGCCGTTGTCGATGGTCGTCTCGGTCGAAGATTTTTCCTTTAAAAGTTTTTCGCGCTCGACTTGCGTCAGCATCGCCGCCATATCGACGTTTTTTTCCCAGCCGCCGTTTTCGCGCTGATATAAAATCACCTGATTGGCGATGCGCGTCGCTTCGTCGACCGCATACCAGAGCGGCTTCTGCTCCAAAACGTCTTTCCACGAAACGAGTTTATAAACGGGCGCGGTTTTTTGTTGCCAGTCGTCATCTGCTTTTTTCGGATTCCAACCGTCCGCGCCCTTGAGAAAGTTTTCCGCCTGGAAAACTTTTGCCTCATCCCTGGTTAATTGACGCGCCCATTTGACGCGCATTTCCGTTTTAGCGCCCTCGCCGCGCGAGTTAAATTCGGCGAAATACGCCGTTTTTTCGCGTTCGGGCTGCCAGTGATGCCAGCCTTCGGGGCGAATGTGCGCGCCCATTTCCGTTTCGAGAAAAACCGTCCTGCCGTAATCGCGCCACGGGCGACCGAGATAAACGCCTTTCGTCGTATTTTCGCCGGTTAATCTGGAATTGATGAAAACGAAACCGCTCGGCTCGTCCGCCGCGAAACGCATCGGCGCGGCGATGTAACCGTCGCCTTTGGAATGAATAACGCAATTTTCAAAAACCGCCGCCGCTTGCCCGAAGATAAAATCGACGTGACCTTCGATGTAGCAGTTTTCGTAATACTGCCGCCCGTTTTTCGCGTAGAGCGTGTCCTGCCAGCCTAAAAAGCGGCAGTTTTTGAAAACGGCGCGGTCGGCTTCGACAAGTACGGCGACGGCTTGCGAGCCGGTGCCGAACGAATTTTCAAACGTCACGTTTTCGGCGTAAAAATCGTGCGCGCCGACGTAAACGCTGTAGCTCGCGGAAGTCGAGCCGGCTTCTTTATTGGTTAAATTAAAAGTTAATTTTGTGGTTTCGGCTTTTTCGCCGACGAAGGAAACGTACGGCTTATTGGCGGGAATTCTGATTTGCTCTTTGTAAACGCCCGGCTTGATGAAAATGACAAAACGTTTTTTGTTGTTTTCCGGAACTCTGCCGATGGCTTCCTGAATGGATTTAACGTCGCCGGTGCCGTCCGCCGCGACGGTCAAATCAAACGATTTTGGATTTCGGATTTCGGATTTCGGATTTTGTTTCGCCGGCTGCGCCTGAGCGACAGCCGCGACGAACATTAAAATCGTGCCAACCAGCCAAAAGAGTTTCATTTTTATCCCTTGTGAAGACAACATAAGCCCTTCGAGGTTCGACGCCGCAAAGGGCTTATGTGTTATGTAAAACCGGCTTTACCGGTCGTCAGCACCAGCAGCAGCTAGAAGGTAAATCGACCGCCGATCTGGATGTCGCGCGGCAGGTTTCTCTGTGCGCCGACCAGCCCGAAGCTGTTGTTGCTTGACGCGAGCTGAATTCCGTCGCCCAGGTAAACCCAGTTGCGGACGTTGATCGCCTCGACACGCACTTGCAGCTTCATTCCTTCGCGAATGTGGAAATTTTTCGTCAAGCCGACGTCGAATTTCTGAAACGGCTGGTTGCGGAAATTATTCAACGTATAAGGCAGCGTGCGCAGCGTGTTCTGGCTGCTGATCGTATAGTTGTTGCCGAAACCGGGAACGACGAGCGTATTGAAAGCCGGATTCGGCTGGTTATTGACCGTCGGTCGATTATCGAGCACGCGGAAACCGCCGACGGCGAACGCCGGAATGTCAATTCCGTAGCGTCTGCCCTGATCGTCCTTGTCGCCGAGCAGATTTTCCAGAGCGTTCGGGTCGCCGTCGAAAAAGACGTTCGGCAGGACGACCGGCTCGCCCGATTGCCATTCGTAAACGGCGTTGAATTGCCAGCCGCCGAAAATGGCGTCAATCACCGGATGCGTTTCGCTGAAAAACTGACGCCCGCGTCCGAACGGAAGCTCGTAAATTCCCGAAAACGTAAAGCGATGCGGGCGGCTGAAGACCGAAAGCATATCGGTCAATTCTTCGTCCTGCGGATTCAGGCGACGAGTTTTCTCGCGCTCGCGCGAATATGTGTAAGAAGCGTTAAACGAAAATCCGGCGCTCAGGCGTTTGGTCGCCTGAAATTGCAGCGAGCGGTAATCGTTGCTGCCGTTATATTCGGTGACGATCAAGTCCTGAAACTGCGGAAACTGCGTCAACAGAAAGCGGCGCTGAATCGTGTTTCCGTTCAGAGTCCCGTTGCTCGGCACTAAACCGCGGAAAGGATTCGGAACCGTCGCATTCAGGAAAGTCTGCGTTGCCGCGATAGTGTTCAGAATCGTTCCGCCGTCCGTCACGTTTTCAAAGTTATTAAGATATTCGCGCGGAATATAATTCAGCTGGCGGAGAACCGGCAAATTCGAGCCGCGCGAGTAAACGAAAGTCGCTTCGACGCCGATGTCGAAGGGCAATTCGCGCTGGACGCCGAAGACGAATCTGGTATAGTTCGCATTTTTCCGCTCGTATGTGTAAAGCGTCGTGGCGGTCGGACCGGTTGCGTTGGTCGTTCCGAGAGTCGTTCCGACCAGGGTATTTAAACCGAGACCCGCACCGATTGCCGGATTCAGCCCGTTCGGAAACGGATTGTTGAGAGTTGCCAGAAACGTCAAACCGTTATTGCCTGACGGGTTAAAGGTCGTATTCGCGGTAAAGCCCGCCTGGTTAATCGGCTGAATCTGGAAAGGCGATGTGAAAATTCCGAAGCCGCCGCGGATAACCGTTTTATTGTTCAGCGCGTAGGAAAAACCGAGGCGCGGCTGAAAATTGTTTTTGTCGGTCGCCTGGTTGAACTGGTTGCCGTTTTCGGCAAAACGCAAGCCGCCGGAAAGATTCTGAAACGCCGCGACGGGAACGCTCACCGGCACGTTGGCGTTGAAATTCGTCAACGCCCCGGCGCGCAGCGGGCTCGCCGCCGTCGGGTCAAAGCCGGTCACAAAACGACCTTCGGCTTCGCGCAAACCCGATTCCAGCTCATAACGCAATCCGAGATTGAAAGTTAAATTCTGGGTGACGCGCCAGTCGTCCTGCACGAAAAAGCCGTTGTAATTCATACTGACGTCGTAGGTGGCTGCCTGCTCGATAAAGCTGTTCGCATTCGCCGTCGGGATGCCCAGCAGAAATGAAGCCAAATCGCGTCCGAGCGCGTTAACGTTCGTCGCGTTGGAGTTTGAAGCCGGAGCGGTAAAAGCGCCGGTGAAAAGAAAGCGCCCGGCGTTGTAGCCGTTCGTCGTGCGATTTTCCCACAATTTGCGGTAATCGTAGCCGTATTTCAAAGTGTGATTTCCGAAAATCTGCGTCAAAGTCGGTTGCAAGGAAAACAATCTGAAATTTCTCGTCAAGCCTTCGTTAAAATCGGCGCGCTCCGAGCCGAGCGTATCGTAGTTGGTAAAATCGAAACGCGGGAAAATCGTCGATTCGCTGACGGCGGCGATTCCGTTAAAGCCGAGGTCGGCGGCGGAACGCGGATTTGCCGGCGTTCGTTCCTGCACGAAATCATTCAGGCTCGAGCGAATATCGAGGATGAAGCTGGGTGAAAGCACCGCCGTGTAGTCGATGTTTCCGCCTTTGTTGGTGCGGATTTCAAAACCTTGCGTAATGGAATCCGGCTCGCCGATAAAATTGTACCGGTCTTCGTTGCTCTTGCTGTAGAAAACCTTGCCGAAGATGCGATGATTGGCGTTAAAATTATGGTCGATTCTGGTCAGATACGAATCATACGGGCGCGAAAGACTCTGATTGGAAAAATAATTATCGAAAGTGCCCGGCTGATTCGGCAGCGGGTAAAGATTTATAAAGGCAAGCGCCGCCGGATTAATCCGATTTACCGGAATGATATTTCCCGCAAAAGGCGTGCGGCAGACAACGCCGCTAGCGCAACCGTTGTTGCCGGTGCCCAAAAATGCCGTCGCCGGGTCATAAATCGGCGTGCCGGGCAGCAATTCGGAAAAGTCTCCGTTTCTCATCCGCACGGTCGGAACGGTGAAAGTTTCCGGCTCGGCGCGCTCGTCGAGCTGTTTTTCGTAAGAGAACATAAAAAACGTGCGGTCGCGCCCGTTGTAGATCCAGGGCAGGTAAACCGGACCGTTGACCTGTCCGCCGTAACGATAGTATTGACGCGGCGGGCGCTCGGAGCCAGCCCGGTTGGCGAAAAAGTTGTTGGCGGTCAAAGCTTCCGGGCGATTGAAATAATACAGCGAGCCGTGCAGTTTATTGGTGCCGCTTTTGACGGCGACGTTGACGGTCGAACCGGCGGTAAAGCCGTTCTGCGCGTCGAAAGCGTTGGTCTGAATCTTAAACTGCGTCAGCGCGTCAGCCGGCGGCGTGTAGGCGACTCCGCCGTCGAAGGTCAGATTCGGCGAGCCGTCCAGCGTGATTTGATTGCCAGCGGCGCCGTTGGTGCGAATGGCGGCGAGATTGCCGTTCGCCGTCGGTCCGGTAAATTGCGGGTTGCCCGTATAAGAGACGCCCGGCGCCTGCGTCGCCAGATTGTAAGCCGCGCCTTCCGACAAAGGCAGCTCTTCGATTTGCCGCTGCGTGATGACGGTTCCGGTCGTGACCGAGCCTCTTTCGACCAGTTCCGTGTCGGCGACAATATCGACTTCCGCCGTCTGACCGATTTCCAGCTGGACATCAATCGTCAGACGGTCGTCGACGTTGACGTTGACGTTTT
>DASVRL010000398.1:0-4442 GCA_036388635.1 Pyrinomonadaceae bacterium | reverse complement strand
GTAACCGCCGTAGCTGCCGCCCATAAGTCCCACGCGTTTCGGGTCGGCGACGCCCTGCGCCACGAGATGCTTGACGCCCCAGGTGATGTCGTCCTGCATCAACTGTCCCCATTGTTTATTGCCCGAGTTCAGGAATTTTTTGCCGAAGCCGGTCGAAGCGCGGAAATTCGGCATCAGCACGGCATAGCCGCGATTCGCCAGAAATTGCGCAAACGAGTTGTAGCCCCAGGTATCGCGTCCCCACGGTCCGCCGTGCGGCACGACGACGAGCGGCAGATTTTTCGGCTCGACGCCTTTCGGCAAAGTCAGATAAGCGGGAATCTCCAACCCGTCGGACGATTTATAGCGAATCGGCTGCATTTTCGCCAGCGCTTCACGCGGAATTTTTTCGCGCACCTGATAAAGCGTCGAGAGATTTTTCGTCTTGCGGTCAAACAGCCAGACCGTTCCGGGGTCGACGTCGCTGAAAGACGAGACAATCCAGAGATTTTCGTCCCTGGTCGAAGACTGTAAGTTGATTTCGCGGTCGCCGAGCCGGTTTTTGATGGTGTTGTAGTCTTTCTCAAACGCCTTGTCTTTGAAATAAACGCGCGTTTTATCGTCGGTGTAGATGGTCAGAATAAGGTCTTTCGTTTTGTTGGAAATAAACAAGCCGCCGAAATCGACGCGCTTCATCGGGTCTTCCTCGACGAGTTCTTCCTTGCCGCTTTCCGGGTCGAACAGAACGAGGCGAATCAAATCGACGCCGTCGCCTTTATTGGTTTGCATATAAACGCGCTTGTCGTCTTTGTGAAAAGCGACCGGACCGCACGACTCAAAAACGCTGCACGAATAAATTTTCGTAAATTTTCCGTCCGCATCGACGCGCAAAATTTCCGTTTCGCCGCTCGGCGTCGAGCGCGAGGCGAGCCGCAGCATATCTTTATTATCGAAAACCCAGCCGGTCAAACGGTCTGTATTTTTACGAACCAGCGTGCGCTCGCCGGTCGAGATTTTGACTTTGTAAAGGTCGTGCCAAGCCGGTTCGCGGTCGTTCAAGCCGACGTAAATCGCGTCCGGGTCGCTTTCGGGGACGTTGTAGATAAAGGCGCGGATTTTTTTCGCGTCGGTCAGATTTCGCGCCGCCGGAACGTCCGCGCCGCCAGCCGGAGCTTCCGACGGATTGACGGCGTAGACGTTAAAATTTTCGTCGCCGTCGTTGTCCTTGACAAACAAAATGTATTTTCCGTCCCGGCTCCAGAAATAATTCGGAATCGGACGCTTGGCTTCCGCCGTCACGACGCGCGCTTTTTCAAACGGCTCGCTCGTGCCTTTGACCCAGATGTTTCGCACGTTTTTGTAAGGCTTGATAAAGGAAATGAATCTGCCGTCGGGCGAGATTTGCGCGCCGGCGATTTCCGGATTACCGAAAAAGATTTCGCGGTCAATCAGCGGCGGCATCGAATCTTTGCTCTGCGCAAAGCTCTCTAGAGCGGTGAAGGTTAAAAAAACCGCACCGACAGTCAAAGCAAACAGTAAACTCTTCAGCATTTTTTTATACACCTCAAAAGGAATTTATGGATTATTACCCGGTAAATTACGGCGACCGGAAACTGAATGTTCCGCTTTTGTTGAATTATGTGTTTTGAGTTTTGAGTAAATCGTTAATTAAAAAACTCGAAATTCAAAATTCAAATTAATCCTCCAGCCAGAATTTTTTCCCGAATTTGTGCTCGCCGAAATAATTTTTAAAAAGCCGGATTTCCGGTTTCGCGTCCGTTTTTAAAATGATACTGACGACATCATAACGGATTTTCGCCGCTTGTAAATGGAAAATCCGTCGATACATTCGCGCGGTGCGGATAATTTGTCTTTGCTTGCGCAAATCGACCGCCGCCAGCGGCGACGCGAATTCGTCGGACGAGCGCGTTTTGACCTCGATAAAGCACAGGAAATTTTCGTCGTAGGCGATTAAATCAATCTCGCCCGTGATAATCGCGCCGAGCCGGTTGCGCCCGACCGGAGTCTTGAAATTTGCGCAGACGAGGCGGTAATTTTTCTTTAAAACGTATTCCCGCGCCAGCCGCTCGCCGCGCTCGCCGAAGACGCTTGTCGTTTCTTCCGTAAAGTGTTTATCCTGAAACAAAGAAAAATTTTCCATTCCGAATAACGGTAATATATATGAATAAAAAACAAATACAAATTTTTCTCGCCGTTCTCGCCGTTTTGCCGCTGACGGTTTTAACGGCAGTCTGCCAGCCGAAAGCGACGACCGGAGAAAATACCGGAAATCTGCCGAAAGTCGTCAATTTCAGCGCGGCGCAGAAACACGAAATCAAGCCGGAAAATTTGCCGAAGCCGTTTGAGACGCAAAGCGCTTTTCGCGCTTCAAAAATCGTCGCGCAGCCGCCGGACGCCGTTTTAAATCTGCCGAAAGGCTTTCAGCTCAACGTTTTCGCCGAAGGCAATTTTACGTACCCGCGCTGGATGGCGCTCGCGCCGAACGGCGACGTTTTTCTCGCGGATTCGCGCGCCAATGCGATTATTATTTTGCGCGACGCCAACAGGGACGGAGTCGCCGAGCAGCGTTTCACTTTCGCGGATAATCTGGCGCAGCCGTTCGGGATGGCTTTTCACCAGGATTGGTTTTATGTGGCGAACACGGACGCGGTCGTGCGTTTTCGCTACAAACCGGGACAAACCAAAGCCGAAGGCAACGCCGAAAAAATCGTCGAGCTGACCGAAGGCGGCTATAACCAGCACTGGACGCGCAATATTATTTTCTCGCCCGACGGCAAAAAAATGTATGTCTCTATCGGCTCGTCCGGCAACGTCGCGCCCGAAAAAGACGAGCGCCGCGCCGCCGTCAGCCAATACAACCCGGACGGCAGCGGCTATAAACTTTTCGCTTCCGGCTTGCGAAACCCGATCGGGCTGGCGTGGAATCCGAAAACCGGCGAGCTGTGGACAGCCGTCAACGAGCGCGACGGTCTGGGCGACGACCTTGTGCCCGATTATGTGACGAGCGTGCGCGAAGGCGCGTTTTACGGTTTCCCGTGGGCGTATATCGGGCAGAACGAAGAGCCGCGCCGCAAGGGCGAAAATCCGGAAGCGGTCAAAAAATCAATCGTGCCGGACGTGCTTTTGACTTCGCATTCAGCCGCGCTCGGCATCGTTTTCTACGACGGGAAAATGTTTCCGCCCGAATATCGGGGCGACGCTTTCGTCGCGCTGCACGGCTCGTGGAATCGGCAGAAGCTAACCGGCTACAAAATCATCCGCGTGCGTTTTCAAAACGGAAAATTGGTCGGAAACGGCTACGAAGATTTTGTGACCGGCTGGCTGCCGAACGAAAACTCCAACGAAGTCTGGGGCAGACCAGTTGGATTACTGGTCAATGCGGACGGCGCGCTTTTGATTGCCGACGACGGCGCGAAGAAAATCTGGCGCGTCAGTTATAAATAAAAATCGTGAAAATAGATGTCGGCGCGCGCGCTACGGACGCTGCGGCGTGCCGCTACAATTTTATCTGCGAATTCGACAAACGGACGACCTTTTATATTTTAACGGCGTGCTTGTATTTTGCGACGCCAATCGATGACATTATATTAACGGAGAAATTTCCGGTTTGAAATAATTTAAAATAAAATGAAACGCATTTTAAAAATTATCGCCGTCGTTCTGTTTCTTGGTTTTATCGTCATTCAATTTATTCGTCCCGATATGACGAATCCGCCGGTCGTCGCCGAGCAAACGCTGGAAGCGTCAACCCGGATTCCGGAAAATGTGAAAATGATTTTGAGCCGCTCGTGCGCCGATTGTCACACGCATAACACGGTCTATCCGTGGTATGCGCAGATTTCCCCGTTTTCGTGGGGCTTGGCTTTCCATATTGACGACGGGCGCGCTCACCTGAATTTTTCCGAGTGGTCGAAGCTCGAAGACCGCCGCAAAAAACGCAAACTGGAAGAAGTCTGCGAGCAGGTCGAGACGCGCGAGATGCCTCTGCCCTCGTATCTCTGGATACACACGGACGCCGGAATGTCGGACGAGGAAATTCGGATTCTCTGCGACTGGACGAAAGCGGAAATCGGCAGGCTTTTCCCGACTGAGGAAAGTAAATAATTTTTTTACTGGAACTTTTTTCCGTTTAACGCATCAAATAACAGACTAACGCAGCAAAGAGCCGGCAGTTTTTCAATAAAATAAAAAATCGAGGATTTAATGAGAAAAAATATTTATTTGACAATATTATTTTGTCTTGTGCTTTCAGTTGCCGCCGCGGCGCAGAAAATCGGCAAGCCGACGCTGATTCCGACCGAGGCGACCGAGGCGCAAACGCAGCTTATTCAACAGGGCATCAGGCTTCACGACCAGAAAAAATATGACGAAGCCATTAAAAAATACGAGGAGGTTTTGCAGCAAAACCCGAACAACGACTTTGCTCTTTACGAGATGGCGCT
>DASVRL010000397.1:0-5010 GCA_036388635.1 Pyrinomonadaceae bacterium | reverse complement strand
GTGTCCTGATAGCGTGTTGCCGGAAGAAAATAGTTTGCATCATAAATTTCGCTGGTGCGGCTAAGATGTATTGTATGATATAAAAAATCTGAATTATGAGAAAATTGCATCGAGCATTAATCGTCGCCTTCTTTGTCCTGATTTTTTCGTCCGGCTCGGTTAACGATCAAACCGCCCCGACGCCAACACCGGCGCCGACTCAAACAAAGATTAACTCGGAGTATTTTCCGGTTATCGAAAACGAAGACGGAAAGCAGGTAAAACTGGCGCTGGCTGACATCGGCAGGCTGAAGCGACAAATCATTAAGGGAAATGACCACGGCAGGGAAGAGACGTTGGAAAGTTTTCTATTGTCGAAAGCGCTGAAGCTCGGCGGAATGGAATTTGGCGAAACGCCGCCCGGAAAGCGGCTGGCAACAATTAAATCATGCAGTTAACAGATTCGCTGCTACTTTTATTTGCGGGAGCCGTCCCGCATTATCTGACCGAGATTGTCGCACTGATTGTCGCCGGGGCGGTGATTGCATACATCAGTTTCCGGTTGCGACTGGTGCCGATTGTCGGTTTTCTGCTGGCAGGCGTTTTAATCGGACCGAACGCTTTAGGTCTCGTGCGCGATCAGGAAATTGTGGACGCGACCGCGGAAATCGGCGTCATCTTGCTGCTTTTTACCATCGGCATTGAGTTTTCTCTGGAAAAACTCGCTCGCATTCAAAGACTGATTTTCGGCGGCGGAAGTTTGCAGGTCGGACTTTCGGCGCTCGCCGTGACTGGTTTGCTGATGATTTTCGGCATAGATTGGCGCGCTGCGCTTTTCACCGGATTTTTAGTCGCTTTAAGTTCGACCGCCATCGTGCTGAAAATTCTCGGCGACACCGGCGAAACGAATTCCGAACCGGGACAAGCCGGGCTCGGACTGCTGATTTTTCAGGACTTGGCGATTGTCGCGATGGTGATGGTCGTGCCGATGCTCGCGGCGGGCGGGGCGCAAGGCGAGCAGCAGGGCGGCGCGCTCGGCATCGTTTGGGCTTTGACCAAAGCATTATTGATTATCGCCGCCGTTTTGCTCGTTGCCAGGCGAATTATGCCGAAAGTTTTGGAAGTTGTCGCCAAAACCTGCTCGCCGGAACTTTTTCTCCTGACGGTCATCGCGATTTGTTTCGGGACGGCTTATTTGACGAGCCTTGCCGGAGTCAGTCTTTCGCTCGGCGCTTTTCTGGCGGGTTTATTGGTTTCGGAAAGCAGATTCAGCCAACACGCTTTAGGCGAGACTCTGCCGCTGCAAATTCTTTTCAGCGCGACGTTTTTCGTCTCGGTCGGAATGTTGCTCGATTTGAGTTTTTTGATTTCCAATCTGCCGCTCGTTTTGGGAGCGATTACCGTCGTTTTAATAATTAAAATCTTAACGACCGCCATTAGTCTTAAAATTTTAGGCTACAAATTTCCGGTCTTAGCCTCGGTAGCATTAATGCTGGCGCAAATCGGCGAATTTTCTTTTGTTTTGGAAAGGACGGGGCGCGAAGCGGGCATAACGCCGATGAATTGGGGAACGGCTGGCTCGCAAACTTTTATAGCGGCGACGGTCGTGTTGATGATTGCCACGCCTTTTCTGATGAAAACCGGCGGTAATTTGTCGGAAAAACTCGATAAGAAATCTAAAAGGGCAAACTTGCCTGATGAAACACAAATCGCGGAACAAATTCCTTCTCACGGCTTTGATCTCGAAGACCACGTGATCGTCGCCGGATACGGTCAGGCGGCGCGTTATCTGGTGCGGGTTCTGAGCGGTTCGAGCATTCCCTTTATTATCACGACGCTGAATCCTGACGGCGCCAACGAAGCTGAATCGGAAGAGATGCCGGTCGTGCGCGGCGATTACAGCAAACAATTTTTGCTGGACGCGGTCGGCATCTCCAAAGCGAAAATGATGGTCATCGCCGACGACAACATATCAATGGCGCACCGGACGACGATGGTCGCCAGACAGCTGAATCCGACGATGCGCATCGTGGTCAGAACGCGTTATATCTCGGACGCCGGACATTTAAACGAAGCCGGAGCCGACGTCGTCATTGCCGAAGAACTCGAATCAATCGTCCAGCTTTTCGGCGAGGTTTTGCGCGATTATCGTATTGCGTCCGAGGAAATCGATAATTACGAAGAATTAGCCCGACAAAACGGCTATTCGGCGCTTCTTAACGCCGGACAATCGACTGATAAATCCGTTTTCGCCTGCCAGCCGGGCGAAGATTGTTTTGACACCCGGACTATCATCGTCCGTTCGTCAATGCCTTTTGCCGGTAAACCGCTTTCGAGTTTAAACGTTCTGGAAAACGACGGCTTACATGTAGAGGTGATAAATCGCAGCGGACAAAGCGTGGAAGACCTGACTCAGGATTTTATTATCAATCCCGGCGACGAACTGATTTTATCCGGTTCGACGGAAGCCTTCATTCGCAATGCCGATATTTTTCGAATACCAAATGATTCCGGCAAAAAGAACTTCGACGCTGTTTCAGTTTCCGCAAATGCTTTGCCCGCGATGGCGGCGGATGAAAATAAAAATGAGGGAAACAAATTCGTTAATACGGAAAAAGCGGTTGAATTTAAACCTCAAATCGACGAATCAGTGTGTCGACATTTAACGGAAATTCGTCCGGTCTTCCCGAGCGCCGATGGCTGCGAAGACTGCCTGCGAATCGGCGATTCCTGGGTGCATCTGCGGATTTGTCTCTCCTGCGGACATACCGGTTGCTGCGATTCATCAAAAAATAAACACGCCGCCGCGCATTTTCACCAATGCGCTCACCCGATTATCAAATCGCTCGAAAAGGGAGAAAATTGGGCTTGGTGCTATCCGGATGAAACTTATTTATAGGTGGAGCGGCTTATATCCTTTAACACTTCTTGCGAAGAAGCGGAGAGAAATCCGGTTATGACCGCCAGTAAAAGCAAACCGATAGGTCTGATAATTTTTATAACAAATCCACTTTTCTAATCATCCTTTAAAGCTAAAAATAGATTTGTTCAACTTCCAATCAAGGACTTCCGCCGCAGGAGATTCCGAGACGAAGCCTTATTGGCTGAGTTCGGCGAGCATAACGCGGCTGGCGAGCGGGCTGCTGTCGCGGGAGTACAAAAATTGTTTGCCGTCGGCGGACGCGACCGGCGCGCCGCGAAAAAAATATTGACTTTTCCTGCGCAAAGTATATATATTTACGTATTTTCAGGTTTGCCGATTTAGATTACTTTATTCTCCCGAAGGAAAGTTTCTTTAAAAATCTTCCTGTAAATAAACCGCCCATCTTTTTACTGCTGCCCGACGCAAAACTTGAGCATACAAACGGAGTTGCAAAATGGATAACTATCTTCAATCGAAAAAGATAAGAGCTTTCGCCGTCAGATTTTCAATCGCCTGCTCGCTGGTCGCTTTTTCAATCGGCATTTTCGCTTATTTAAAATACGAGGCGCGCGTCACGAACGCCCGCATTGAATCGACCAGCGCGCCGGTGCCGGTCGCCGACGAGATGCCGATACTTTTTAGCCGTTCGCAGGACATTTTTAAAATTAGTGAAAACGGAACCACCGAACAACGGCTGACGCAGACGCCGGAGATGGAAAGTTTCGCCCGCTGGTCGCCGAACGGTCAAAAAATCGCTTACATAAAAAACGTCGGCGGAGTATTGCAAATCTGGGTGATGAACTCGGACGGAACCAATCAAACTCTTATTTCCGAGCCGAACGTCGCCAACTCTCAACAGTATTGGTCGCCGAACGGACAGAAAATTCTCTACGTCCGAGCCGAGGTCGGCAGCACAGACCAAATCTGGACGATGAACCCCGACGGCAGCAACAAAACCCGTATTACCAATAGCGGATTCAACGACCATCTTCCCACCTGGTCGCCGGACGGCAGCAAAATCGCCTTCGGACGCTGCAATGCCGATTATCTCAGTTGCGATATTGTTACAATGAATGCCGATGGCACGGAACAAAACAATCTGACGACTAACAATATGGGCGACGATGACCACCCGATATGGACGCCGGACGGCAATAAAATCGTTTATCTGGCACAAAACTCGTCTCTGGATTACAACGCGTTTATCGTAGACGCGGATGGAACCAATCAACTGGCGCTGACGAATGCGGCGGCTCCGCAGTTTTTCCAGCCGTTCCAGATTTCGCCCGCCGGAAATAAAGTTCTTCTACAGTCGATCGGCGGGGGCATAGACACTTTTGAAATAGCGACGGTCGGAACCAGCGGAAATAATTTATTGAGCCTGACGATTAATAATGTTTACGATGCGGTCGGAAGATATTCGCCGGACGGTTCCAGAATTGCCTTCGTCAGCCGGCGCAACACCGCAACGGGCGAAATTTACCTGATGAATGCCGACGGCAACAATGTTATTCGCTTGACTAATAACACCGCCGGCGAATCTATCACCGATTGGCGCGCTTCGGGACTGCCGCTGCGCTCGCCGTTTGATTTTGACGGCGACGGCAGAACGGATATTGCGGTGTTTCGTCCTAGCGAAGGCAATTGGTATATCTCAAACAGTTCAAACAATTCTCTGACTTCCGTGCAATTCGGCGCGGCGGGCGATTTAATCGCTCCGGCTGATTTCGACGGCGACGCGAAAGCCGACGTTTCCGTTTTCCGACCTTCGACGGGCGGCTGGTATCGTCTGAATTCATCGAATAATACTTTCACGGCGCTCCAATTCGGCAGCAGCGGAGATTTGCCCGTACCGGGAGATTTCGACGGCGACGCGAAAGCCGATATTTCGGTTTATCGACCGTCGGCTGGAAGCTGGTATCGAATTAACAGCTCCAATAATCAATTTGTTGCGGCGCAATTCGGCATCTTGGAAGACAAGCCCCAGATTGGAGATTTCGACGGCGACGGCAAATCCGATTTAACCGTTTTCCGCCCTTCAAACGGCACCTGGTATCGCCTCAACAGCAGCAATAATTCGTTTACGGCAAATCAATTCGGCAGTCAGG
>DASVRL010000396.1:0-23653 GCA_036388635.1 Pyrinomonadaceae bacterium | reverse complement strand
CATCCGGCTGCATCGCCGCATTGGTTGCTATGAAACCGTCTCGGGCTGCAATAGTTCCGCTGTTATTGCCCGGAGGTCCGTCCGGCACACCCGCATTTGTGTAACGGACGAGCCGCATCGTCTTAAAAATGCCTATATCCGTTGCATTGTGTTGGTGGTTGGCGACAACCAGTATTTTACCGCCGGGCAAATTAAAAGCTTTGACCGCGACGTCGTTGTTATTTGCGTTGGTATTGGGACCTGTAAAATTTGTGCTGACAAAGCCGTTCGTCCCGAAGGACGAATCGACTTGCTGAGCCAAATTCGGCAGAGCGGTAAATATCGAAAGCAAAACTGCCGCGCAGAAAAGGCGAAAAATTGAAGTTGTCATAATTTCTCCAGTCAATGAAATCTCTTAAATCTGTTTTGCCGCGTCCGGCATTTTACCTGACGTAAGCCGAGGCAATCGGAACGTCGGTCGCCGCGCCGAACTGCACGCCGGTGTAGCTTCCGTTCGATGAATTCAAAACATAATGCACGCCGCCGTTGGGTCGAAAAACGGCGAAATCGGTTTTGCGGTCGTTGTCGTAATCAGCCGGTTCGGGAATGTCGCCGATTGCGCCAAACTGCGCGGCGGAGAAATCCGTGTAGTTTGCCAGGACATACCACGTTCCATTTGACGGACGCCAGACGGCGATGTCCGTTTTCCCGTCGCCGTTATAATCGGCGACAACGGTTTTGTCTTCCGTGATGCCGAACTGCAAGCCGACAAACTGATTGTCGGAGCTTTGCAGGATATACCAGAACATTTTTCCATTCTCGCGGCGAATCACCGCCGCGTCCGATTTTCCGTCGCCGTCGTAATCTCCGACGACAGGCTTATCGCCGTTCAGTCCGAAATGGAAGGCGGTGTCGCCGCCGGAACTGAACAGAATATACCAATCGCCGCCTGAGGGACGAAAAACAGCGCGGTCGTATTTGCCGTCGCCGTCAAAATCGCCGGGCGCGGGAATGTCGCCGCTCGCGCCGAATTGAACGGTTTCCGTGCAGCCGAAAGTATTAACTTTTTTGGTTAACCACACGCCGGTCGCGGGGCGAAAAACGGCTAAATCCTGCATGCCGTCGCCGTCATAATCCCCCGGCGCGAGAATGTCGCTGCTTAAGCCGAAATCGCGCGAGTAATACTGGCTGCCGTTGAGAAAATGCCACGTGCCGAAAGCGGACTGGTGCGGACGATAAACGACGTATTCGGTGATGTTGTCAAAGTTGTAGTCGAAAAACATGTTGGCGTCTTTGATGGCGGAGACCGAAAGATAACGGGCGAGTGAGACGTTGTACGTAGTTCCTCCCGATTCGCTGTGAGCGCCGTAGAGCAAAATCTTTCCATCCGGCTGCTCAATCGAGCCGGCGACGTAAAAAGGCAAAGTGTTTGCCAGCGAGACGACTTGTTCGCTTCTGGTATGACGGGAAAAATTTTTATTAAGAAGCTGACCGCTGGCGCTGTATTCCAGAACGCCGTACACATTTCTTCTTTGATTGTCCGAGATAAGATATTGAACGGTGCTGCCGGAAATATAAATGTTTCCGTTATTTCTCAGAATTATGCTTTGCCACGATTCGTTGCCGCCGAATTGGTTGCCGAAGTTTACAGACGGCGTCGTATTGATAAAAACCGCGCCCTTTGGCGTAAAGCTCAAATCTTTTGAACCGTTGGGGTTGAAACGAGCCAGAACGGAAATTCGTTCACGTACGTTCTGCGGCGTGCAGGTCACATCAACATTTGAATCGAACAGGACGAGAATCTTTCCGTCGGGCTGGAGCCGGAGGTCGTTTAAGATTTCCTGCCCGTCGTTATTCACAACAAGAATACCGTCGCCGTCAAACGTAGTGTCGAACGTGCCGTTCACGTTTAATCTGGCGACCCAAACGTTGGCTGTCGTGTCGTTCGGCGGAGTATTACCCGCCAATACAAGTTTGCCGTCGGATTGAATGGCTAGTCTTTTGGAAAGCGAGCCGACATCCTGTAGCTGAAAATATCCCTCGCCGTTCGAGCCGAATGAAGAATCGGGCGTGGCATCCGGGTTATATCTGGCAACGGTGCCTTTGAGACTGATCGAGGTCTGATTGAAAGACGTTCCCAAAACGACGATTTTTCCGTCCGGCTGTAATTCGACATCCGTCGTAATATCGACATTGTTTCCGAAATCGCGAGTGATATACCACTCGACACCGCCGACCATATCAGGTGTGCCGTCCTGGTTGTAACGCGCGATTGCCCAATCCTGTCCCGTTTCGTTTTCCGGGTTTTGAAACGTATACCCGACGACGACGATTTTGCCGTCCGGCTGCATCGCCGCGTCGGTCGCCACAAAATTGTATCTGCTGCCGATAGTTCCGCTGTTGGGAATAGTCGGGGTCGGCGTATCCGGAACGCCCGCATTCGTGTAGCGGAAAAGCCGCATCGTGTTGGAAGGGAACGATTTAACCGGATTGTGACGGTGATTGGCGACGACGAGAATTTTGCCGTCGGGCAGATAAAACGCTTTGACCGCCCGGTCGTGGTTGAGTCCGAACGGGTTGCCGCCGCCGAAACCGGTGTTGACAAAGCCGCCCGTGCCGAAGCCGGTGTCGGCTTGCTGTGCCGGATTTGGCAAAACAGTGAAAACCAAAAGCGTTAGGGCTAAACAAAAGCGTTGAAAGATTGAAAAAGTCATTTCGGATATCCTTAATAAAAGTCGATGGATTGACCGCGACGTTTCGCGGAGTTTTTCCGATTTCGATTATCTGACATAGGCTGAAGCCATCGGAATATCGGTCGGAAGACCAAACTGAGTTCCGCCGGCGCTTCCGTCGGACGACCGGATAAAATTGTGTGCCCCGTTTGCCGGCGTGTAAACCGCAAAATCATCCTTTTTGTCGCCGTCAAAATCCGCCGGCATCGGAACGTCGCCGTTGGCGCCAAATTGTAGAAAGGAAAAATCCGTGTAATTCGCCAGCACATAAAAAGTGCCGTTCGACGGTCGCCAGACGGCGACTTCGGTTCGCCCGTCGCCGTTGTAATCGGCAACCGCCGTTTTATCTTCGCTGTTTCCGAACTGGAAGGCAACGAATTGATTGTCGGAGCTTTGCGAAATATACCACAAGATTTTTCCGTTTTCGCGCCGGATGACGGCGACATCGGATTTGCCGTCGCCGTCGTAATCGCCGGTGACGGGTTTATCGCCGTTTTGCCCGAAATGAAAGCCGGTATAGCCGCCCGTCGAGCTGAACAAAATATACCAATCGCCGTCTGACGGACGAAAAACGGCGCGGTCAAATTTCCCGTCGCCGTCGAAATCGCCCGGCGCGGGAATATCGCCGTTCGCGCCAAACTGAACGGTTTCCGCGCAATCCATCGGCGCGCAGGCATTGAGATAAATTTTTCTGGTAATCCATTCGCCCGTCGCGGGACGAAAAACGGCTAAGTCCTGTAAGCCGTCGCCGTCATAATCGCCCGGCACAATCTGGTCGCCAGGAGCGCCGTAATCAAGCTGGAAAGGATTGCCAAAAGAATGCCTGAAAAAAAACCAGGTTCCGAGACCGGAAGCGTTCGGACGATAGACTGCAATCTCGTCCTCCTTGTAATAGTCATAGTTGAAAAAGTTGTTGGCGTTATTGACGGCGGAAACCGAAACATAGCGTACCAGCACAAGGTCGCCGAAGTGGATATCGCCGTTTATGCCGTAAAGCAAAATTTTTCCGTCCGGTTGTTCAAACGAGCCTTCGATTACCTGCGGGTACGGTATTAATGTTGTGATGATTTCGCTGTTTCTTGTCCGGCGCGAAAAATTTTTACTGATGAACTGCCCGTTCGCGCTGTATTGCAGAATGCTGAACATATAACTAAAAAGAAACGTATCGAGGCGAACGCCGGAAATCAGAATGTTGCCGTTACTGCGCAGGGCGATGCTTTGGGCGTTTTCATAACCCGACGACGAGCCGAATGGATTAGACCATGTCGGCGGCGACGTGTTGATGAAAACTTCGCCGCCCGCGCCGAAACTCGAATCTTTCGCGCCGCCGGCGTCGAAACGCGTCAAAACGGATACCTGTTCCCGCTGGTTGGTAGCGCCGGGCACGGGAAAAATCGAACCGAGGAGGACGAGAATTTTTCCGTCCGGCTGAAGCTCGACATCGCCAAGTATTTCCTGCCTGTGATAACTCAAGGTCAGATAGCCGCCGCCGCCGAAAGCCGTATCGACCGCGCCGTTTGAATTAAATCTCGCCAGAAAAACGTCGCTCGTTGTCGACGCGCTATTGCCCGCCGCTAAGATTTTTCCGTCTGGCTGAACGACTAATTCTCTGGAAAGGTGACCGTTGTCATAGCTGTCGAAAAAGCCTTCGCCGTAAGGACCGAACGCCGCGTCCGGGCTTCCGTCCGGGTTGAATCTGGCAACGACCGTCACGGTCACGCCGCCGGAAGCTTGCGTGGAAGAATAACCGGAGACGACGATTTTGCCGTCCGGTTGTAATTCTACGTTGGTGGCGAAATCGAGATTCGCGCCGAAACCGCGAACGATCACGCCGTTGGTGCCGAAAGTCGTGTCTATCGAGCCGTTCGGGTTAAAACGGACGATTTTCCAATCCTGACCTTGCTGCGTCTGCGGGTCTTGAAATCTATAACCGACGACGACGATTTTTCCGTCTGGTTGACGGGCGGCGTCGGTCGCCACAAAATTGCTGTGGCTGCCGATAATCCCGTTTGGGCTGGCTGACGTATCAAGCGAGCCGTTATTGAGATAACGGAAAAGATATGTCCTGTCATTCGGCGGATTTTTAAAAAAGACTTCCTGCTGATGGACAACCGCCAGAAGCTTTCCGTCGGGTAGGTAAAACACTTTCACCGCGCGTTCTTTAGATGACCCGCCGCCGGGGTTCAGAAAACTCGTGTAGACAACTCCGTTATTGCCGAACGTCAAATCGGTTTGCTGCGGGCGCGCCGGAATGGCGGAAAGAAACAAAGATACGAAAATCAAAACGAGTGGGCGGGAAAATGAACGGAGCATAAATTTTCTCCTTCGGGATACTTGAAGATAGGGAAGTTTAGCACTGAAAACACTTAGCAACAACATTTTATATGCTAATCAAAAAGCCGTGCGTGACAAGCCACCGATTTTTCAATATTCTATTTGCTTGATTATCTTCAATTAATTCAAAGGAGTAAGAATTTGAGCGTCTTAGTTGATAAGAATACACGCCTGATTGTGCAGGGCATTACGGGCAAGGAAGGCACGTTTCACACGCAGCAGATGATTGAATACGGCACGAATATCGTCGGCGGCGTCACGCCCGGCAAAGGCGGCACGACGCACGAAAACGTGCCTGTCTTTAACACGGTGGACGACGCGGTGCGCGAAACCGGCGCCAACGCTTCGGTCATCTACGTTCCGCCCGCGTTTGCGGCTGACGCGATTATGGAAGCGGCTGACGCCGGAATCCTGCTCGTCGTCTGCATCACCGAAGGCATTCCGGTCGCCGAAATGGTGAAAGCCAGAAGATATCTGGAAGACAAAAACACGCGTCTCGTCGGACCGAATTGCCCGGGCGTCATCTCGCCCGGCAAATGCAAAATCGGGATTATGCCCGGACATATTCATAAAGAAGGCAGAATCGGCGTCGTTTCGCGCTCGGGAACGCTGACCTATGAAGCCGTCGGGCAATTAAGCGCTCTCGGCTTGGGACAATCGACCGCCATCGGCATCGGCGGCGACCCGATTATCGGTACCAATCACACCGACGCTTTAAGGCTTTTTCAGGCTGACGACGAAACCGACGCGATTGTGATGATTGGCGAAATCGGCGGAACCGCCGAAGAAGATGCCGCCGCCTTTGCCCGCGATAACGTGACGAAACCGATTGTCGCCTTTATCGCCGGACAAACCGCGCCGCCGGGACGCCGGATGGGACACGCCGGAGCGATTATCTCAGGCGGCAAAGGAACCGCCGCCGAGAAAATGAAGGCTTTGCAGGAAGCCGGAATCCGCGTCGTCGAATCGCCCGCCGACATCGGTAAAGCGATTCAGGAATCCATTTAGAAAGAGCGTTGAATTTTGAGTGAGTCGTTGTGCCGCAAACTCAAAATTCAGCCTGCTCGACACTCATAATTCGGCACAATGCCGGCTTGGAGGATTTATGGCTGAAGAATACGCAAATTTTATGCATCGCTGGTTTGAGGAAGTCTGGAACAAAAAAAGCGAAGAGGCGATCGACGAAATGTGTGTCGAAGACGTCGTTGCCAACGGATTGACCGATGCGGAAGGCAAGACGATTTGCGGCGTCGAAGCCTACAAAACTTTATTCCGCACGTTTATTTCAGCTTATCCCGATTTGAAAATCACGGTCGAAGATACGGTTTCGGAAGGCGATAAAATCGCGGCTCGCTGCCGGGTCAGCGGAACGCACACGGGCGAAGGTTTGGGCGTATCTCCGACCAATCAACCGCTCGAATTTACCGGGATGACGATAGTCAGGCTGAAAGACGGCAAAATCGCCGAGGCTTGGAACGAATTCGATTTTATGAAGATGTATTCGCAGCTCGGCGCTTTGACGCTCAATCTGCAATGAAGTTTGCGCATTCGTTTCGCGTCGAGCCGGGCGATATCGACGAGCAGGGACACGTCAACAACGTCGCATACGTGCGGTGGATTCAGGAGGTCGCCGTCGCGCACTGGTTTCACGCAACGAGTGCTGAGCAGCAGTCGAAAGTCGTCTGGGTCGTCCTGCGCCACGAAGTAGATTACAAACGTCAGTCTTTTGAAAACGAGGAAATCACCGCGACCACCTGGGTCGGCGAATGGACGGCGGTCACTTGCGATCGATTTACCGAAATCCGGCGCGGCGCGGATTTGCTCGTCAAGGCGCGGACAATCTGGTGTATGCTCGACCGCGAAACGTCGAAACCGTCGCGCATTTCATCAGAACTAAAAGAGCAGTTTCAAACAAAGCAATTATGAAAGTTTTGCAAATTTTAGTTCTGATTATTGGTTTCGCATTTGTCGCAAATGCTCAAACGACAGAAAAAGCGGTTTTGACCGGAACTGTTTATGACCAAAGCGGCGCGGTGATTCCGAACATCAATGTGGGGTTTATAAATTCAGAAGGCGAGAAGTTTAAAAGTTTTACGAATGAAGAGGGGTTTTACTGGATTTATTTACCGAAATCAAAATATGAAATTACATTTGGAAACGACAACTCCGGATTTCTAAAATACGTTGTTAAGGATTATATTCTCGCGAGCAAAATGCAGTTGGACGTCGCTCTAAAAGGACGCAGTTCCGATGAGTGTGGTTTAGCAGGGTGTTTTGGAGATACGCCGCCAATCGAATTGGAATCAAGGTCAAAAGCGTGGGATAAATTTTTACAAACCAGACCTTTGGAAAAATTGCCGAAGGAACAAAATAAATCTAAAAGGAAAAAGAAAATTAATAAACAATGAGCAATTTAACATTCGGAATTATCAAGCCGGACGCGGTGCGCGCCGGAAAACAAGGGGCGATTTTGCAGAAGATTCTGGACGCGGGCTTTCGGGTTCGCGGAATGAAGCTGATTCACCAGACACAAAAACAGGCTGAGGGCTTTTACGCCGTTCACACCGAGCGACCGTTTTTCGGCGAGCTGACGGAATTTATGTCGAGCGGTCCGTGCGTCGTTTTGGCGCTCGAAAAGGAAAATGCCGTGCGTGAGTGGCGCGATTTGATGGGCGCGACCAACCCGGCGGAAGCGGCGGAAGGCACTCTGCGCAAGGAATTTGCGGCGTCAATCGGCGAAAACGCGGTTCACGGCTCGGATTCGGAAGAAAATGCGGCGATTGAAATCGCATATTTCTTCAGCAAACTTGAATTAGTTTAAGCATCAGGGTATAAAAGTTTCAGAGTTTCAGGCAGTTACGGGTAGTTTTCAGGAAGTTGCAGATAGTTGCGGATAGTTGCAGGTAGTTGCCGGCAGCTCGCATTTTCCGGTCAATTCCTAAAAACTATCTGCAACTACCTGCAGCTTCCTGCAACTCTGATAACTTTTTAACAAAGGACGAAGAATAAATGAAACGATGCCCGACTTGTCAAAAAGAATTTGCTGATTCGATGCGTTTTTGCCAGACGGACGGCACGCCGCTGGTCGAAACGGCGGAAGCCGCGCCGCTGCTGGAAGACCCTTATAAAACGGTGGTCGGTCAGCCGATGGCGGAAGACCCGTTTAAAACCGTGGTTGGCGGCAGCGCTGCCGACCAATCGAAAGACAACGACATTCTCCAGCTGCCGGACGAACCCGTCGACCCGATGAAAACGATGGTCGTCTCGCCCGAGGATTGGAAAAAAGGTGATTCGTCCGCGCCGGCAAACGAGCCGCCCGTGCCCGAACCGCCGAAATTCAACGAGCCGGATTTGAACCCGCCCGCGTTCGGAGATTTGTCGCCGCAGCCGCCGTCCGGTTCGGGCGCCGACATTTTCGGCAGCGGCGGCATCAGCAGCAGCGGCGGTTCATCTTCGAGTACGCCGAACGAGCCGAAAATCAGCGATTCGCCGTTCGGTCAGCCGCCGACCGGTTCGCCGTTTCAGTCGCCTTTCGAACAACAGAAATCTTCGTTTGAGCCGCCGTCGCCGTTTGACGCGCCGCAGCCTGCGCCGCCGCCCTTCGACGCGCCGAAACCGCCGCCCTATAAAGAGCCGGAATCGCCGTTCGGCAGCCAGCCGACGCCATTTGACCAATCGCCGTTTGCGCAGCCGCAAAGTCCTTCGGGGCAGCTCGGCAACGACCCGTTCGCCAGCCAGCAGCCGCAAGCCGAATGGAATCCGCCGCCCGTCCCGGTGCAGAACTGGCAAGACCAGAATCTCGGCGCGAATACGCCGTTTCAGCCGCCGCCCACCAATGCCGGGCAGAATAATACGCTGGCGGTCGTCTCCTTGGTGCTGGGAGTTTTGAGTTTTCTGTGTCTGGGCGTTTTAGGCTCGATTCCGGCGATCATTACCGGCTATATGCAGCGAAACAATATCAAAAACAATCCGTCGGAATACGGCGGCGGCGGGATGGCGATGGCGGGAATGATTCTCGGCGGTATCAATCTGGTGCTGACCATTATCATTTTCGTTATCTACGCTTTGCTGATTATGTCCAATGCGCGCTTTTGATGATGGCTGGCTTGTAAAATTTCCGTCGTCCAAATCGATCAAAGCCTGCTTCAGCGTTGGAATGAGGCAGGCTTTTCAAGTTATAATATTGTGAAAAGTTTTACAAAAAAAATATGTCAATAATAAGCGATGTCATCAACTCGGCAAAAGCCGTGATAAAAGGAATGAGTATTACGCTCTCACAAATTCCGAAAGAAAAATGGACCGTGCAGTATCCGGACGAACCCATCACCGTCCAGCCGCGCTATCGCGGGATGCATCTGCTCCACGTCGATGAAAACGGCAAGGAAAAATGCGTGGCGTGTTATCTGTGCGCGGCGGCTTGCCCGTCCGACTGTATTTATATCGAAGCGCAGGACGACCCGCGCCCGTATGAAGACCGCATCGGGCGCGACGAGCGCTATGCGAAGGTTTACAACATCGATTACGGGCGCTGCATTTTCTGCGGTTTCTGCGTCGAAGCGTGCCCGAAAGACGCCATCACGCACGGCTATAATTTTGAGCTTTCGGTTTACAACCGCGCGGATTTGCTGAAAACCAAAGACGATTTGCTGATCACCAAGCAAAAGCAGTCGAAGAATTACCGCGTCGCTTTATCGAGCGAAGACGTCGATTCGGAATACAAAGAAGTATGAGGAAAGGGGATTTCTCTTATGCCAGTTTATCCAACAGGATTTTCGAATCAAGCTGTTATTCCGTGTTCTCATTGTAATTCAAATGACCAAGGTACCGAACCCGGCATTTGCCGCCGAGGTCTTTTGGGAGGAGGCGATGATGCGTGTCTAATTTGTAGAAAGGTTGCTTATGGTAATACAAGTTTTCTTGACAAATTAGCTTTAAACGCAACAGGTATGTATAAGCAGACACCTTGTTCTTATTGTGATGGACAAGGCTATAAAAAAATATAAGCTTGTTCTAATTTTTTCTTCGTGCTTTTTTTGTCTTTGCGGTTAAAAAAGCGATGAAATGCAAAACTTTCACAATTCATTTGCAGGACGACGCGCGAAACTTCGAGGAAGAAAAGCTCAATAAATTTCTGGAATCAATCGCCGTGCGCCAAACCTTCGCTTCAATCGTTAATAACGAATATTGGTCTGTCCTCGTCTTTTACGACGACAACGCTTCGAGCGCTCAAATTCCGGTTCAAGACGATATTCCGGCTCAAAGTGCGCCGCCCGTCAAACAATCCGCCGCCAAAGCCGCCGAAGCCGAAAAGCCCGCGCCGATTATCCTGACGCCCGAACAGGAAAATACATTTAACCTGTTGAAACAGTGGCGCAACGACCGCGCCAGCCAGGACGGCTTGCCGCCGTATATGATCGCGCAAAACGAATCGCTGATGCAGATTGCCGCCGCGCGCATCGAAACAATCGAAGATTTTCTGGGCATCAAAGGCTTCGGCGAAAAACGCGTGCAAAAATACGGCGAAGAAATTTTGAATATTCTCCGCGCGGATTCTACAATTTAATCTCATAATGGCAATTGAAATCGAAAAGAAATATCGTCTCGACGACCAGCGGCGACCGAAAATAATTGCGAAGCTGAAAGAACTCGGAGCCGAGTTTCTGCGCGAAGATTTTGAGGAAAATTATCTTCATCGCGGAAACTTGCTCGAAGAAAGAAACGCCCTTCTGCGTCTCAGAAAAATCGGCGACACGGCGATTTTAACTTACAAGGAGCGCCTCCGCAGCAACGACGACATCAAACACAAAATCGAATTCGAAACCGAGGTCGCCGACGTCGCCGCCACCGAAAGCATCATCGAAAAACTCGGCTACAGGCTCGACGTCGTGTACGAAAAACGGCGCCGGACGTGGCATTTCGATAAAGTCGAAGTCGTGATGGACGACCTTCCGTTCGGTTTGTATATGGAAATCGAAGGCGAGATAAACGACATCGAAGAAGCGGAAAAGCTGCTCGAAATCCAGGACCTCGAACCCGAGCCGCGCGGCTATCCGCGCCTGGCGACGAAGTTCGGAAAACAGAACGGCAAAGTCTTCGAAGCCAGATTTGATTGAACGAGGAATGATGAACGCGGAACGCGGAATTCGATTTGGTAAAACTGCAATTCCGCGTTCCGCGTTCGCCGTTTATCGTTTCAAACTGCCGTGTCCTGACCGACAAAAAACATCTGCGAGCTGAACGGCTCGGAATCTTCGGCGGAAACTTTCTGGTAAGAGCCGTCCGGGTTTAAAATCCGCGCGCTGACGTTATCGCGCAGGTAAGCGCCGAGCACGACGTCTTTTAAATACAGCCTGATACCGGCGTCTTTGATCGGCACGACGACCTCGACGCGGCGGTCGAGATTGCGGTGCATCCAATCGGCGCTGCCGATATAAACCGCTTCGTCGCCGCCCGCCGCGAAATAAAAAATCCGGCTGTGTTCCAGAAATCGCCCGACGATGGAGCGCACGCGAATATTTTCCGAAACGTCCGGAACGCCGGGACGCAGACTGCAGATGCCGCGCACGATCAAATCCGTTTCCACGCCCGCCTGCGAGGCATCATAGAGCGCGTGAATTATTTCGACGTCGGTTAAACTGTTGACTTTGATGACGATTCGCGCTTTTTTTCCTTCCAGTTTGTTTGCCGCTTCGCGCCGGATAAGCGCAAGCAGGTTTTCGCGCAAATTTATCGGCGCGATCAGCAATTGACGATAATCGGATTGCTGCGAATAGCCGGTCAGAAAATTGAAAAGGTCGGTTACGTCGGCGCCGATTTCCTCGTCGCAGGTCAGCAAGCCCAAATCCGTGTAAATTCGCGAAGTCGTCGGGTTGTAGTTGCCCGTCGCGAGATGGACGTAGCGCGTCAACTGGTCTTTTTCGCGCCTGACGACCATCGCGACTTTGGAATGCGTTTTCAGAGTGTGAATGCCGTAGACGACGTGGACGCCCTCGTCTTCCAGCCGCTTTGCCCATTCGATGTTGTTTTCCTCGTCAAAACGCGCTTTTAATTCGACCAGCGCCGTCACCTGTTTTCCTAATTGACTGGCGCGAATCAGCGACTCGACAATCGGCGAATCTTTGCCGGTGCGGTAGAGGCAGATTTTTATCGCCTGCACGTCGGCGTCTTCGGCGGCTTCGCGGATAAAATCCGTCACCGTGCTGTAGGTCGTGTACGGATGATGGAGCAGGACGTCGCGCCTTTTGATAACTTCAAAAATGGTTTTGTTTTCCTGAAAAACCGACAGGTTGACCGGCGGAATCGGTCTGTCTTTGAGCTGCGGCTTGGCGATTGAATAAAATTTCATCAAATCCGGAATATTCAGAAAACCGTCGATCGGATAAACGTCCTGCTCGTTGATGCCGATGCCTTCGGTCAAAACCCGGAGCATTTTTTCGGGCATCGTGCTTTGCACTTCCAGACGCACCGCGAAACCGAAACGCCGGCGCTGCAATTCGTGCTCCATCGTGCGCAGCAGGTCGCCCGCTTCGTCCTCGCGCAGTTCGAGGTCGGCGTCGCGCGTGACACGGAACAGGTAGCAGGGTCCGGTTTTCATATTCGGAAACAAGTGATGCACGTTGGCGGCGATTAACTCGCCGAGCAGCGTAAAGCGTCCGGCTTTTTCGTCAATCGGGATCAGGCGCGAAACGTTTGTCGGCAGCTTGATGCGGGCAAAGCGTTTTTGCCGGAAAAGATGTTTCAGGTTTTTATGCGTGTACTCGCTGTCCGGCTCGATAAACAGACCGAGATTCAAACTGAGATTGGAAATATACGGAAATTTGTGGCTGGCATCGACCGCCTGCGGCGTCAGAACGGGAAACAGGTTTTCGCGAAAATATTTGTCCAGTTGCTTTTTTTCCTTGTCCGAGAGGTCTCTGTATGACTCGACCGTGACGCCCGCTTCGGCAAGCTCCGGCATAACTTTTTCGCGCAGATAGGAAACCTGTTTTTTGAGCATCGGGCGCAGGCGGCGGCTGATTTCGCGAAGCTGCTGCGAGGGCGTCATCCCGTCCGGCGAAGGCTCGACGATATCTTCTTCAATCTGTTCGATTAAACCCGAAACGCGAATCATAAAAAATTCGTCCAGATTGGTCGAAAATATGGCGAGGAATTTCAGGCGTTCGAGCACCGGCAAATCGTCGTTCATCGCTTCTTCCAGCACGCGGTGATTAAATTCCAGCCAGCTCAGCTCGCGGTTAAATAAAACCGGCGCGCTTTCATTGACGACAATCAGCGCGGAGTTTTCCGTTTTTAAGGCTTTCAGGTGGCGATGTTTTTTATTGTGACTCATAAAAAGAGAATAAAATTATATTGATCAAGAGACCAGAGATAAAACATTAAAGCTATCAAGTCTTTTTGGCGGTCTTGGCGAAAAACACTTTTTACAAACATAATTTCCCGCCGCGCTCCCGATGACCGCCTAGTGGGATTAATTATAGACTCGCTCGCGATTAACCTAAAATTATAAGTCAAATTGCGGCGCGAGATGTTAAATCAATGTAACATTCGAAAAAAAAGAGCGTTGAAAATCGTTTCGCCGCTGGCACTATTTAAACGAAATTTGTTATATAATTCAACGCGTGGATACTTCAAAGCTTCCGCCGACGAAAAAAGGCAGAAATTACGAAATAAAAGCGCTCGGGCTGAGAGATTTCGCCGGTTTAAAGCGCGAGGACGAAACTTTGAACCCGTTCGAGCTGGCGCGCTACGCCAAACTGCTGGTCGTCACCTTCGAACAAATCGAGCCTTTTCTGACCGAAGACACGCTGCGGCATTTAATCGTCGACGGCAAAAACGCCTGGTCCGGCGGCGCCTGCTCGCAAGCCCTGCCCGACGGCAGAAAGCTTATCGTCCTGAACCCGACGCACGGCGAAAATCGCCAGAACGCGACCTTGATGGAAGAAATCTGCCACGTTTTTCTCGGTCATAAACCGAGCCGTCTGGCGATAAAAAACGTCAATAAATACGGTCAGCCGATTGCGCGCGAATACCAGGCGGAAGTCGAAGAAGAAGCTTATTCGGTCGGCGCGGCGGCGCTCGTGCCTTACGCGGCGCTGCGCCGGATGGTCAACGAAGGCAAAACATCCAGAGAAATCGCGCGTCATTTCAACGTCAGCCGCGAGCTGGTCGAATATCGAATCAAAGTCTCGCGCCTGTGGGACGAGTATTCGAGAAAAGTCGTCAGCGGCTGAAATAATTTCAGAAAGCGGAAGGCGGGCGGCGGATTTGAAGTTTAACCGGCGACGAATCCCGAATCCCGCATCGCGAATCCCAAATCAAAATGTCTGAATCGGTTAATCAAAACACTGCGATAAACAAAAATCTTTCCGTCGTCGACAAACTGCGGATGCTTTTGGACATCACCAAAACCATCAGCCGCTCGCTGGATTTGGACGAGGTTTTGACGCTCGTGATGGATACGCTCGATTCGGTGATTCATTACGACGCGGCGGGAATTTATCTTATCGAACACGATGCGACCGGCGAAAATCCGTACATTTTCAAATCGAAAGTCTATCGCGGCTACGAGATAACTTTTGAACTGGTCGAGCCGCGTTTGAAACTCGGCGAAGGCTTTATCGGCTACGTCGCGCAGACGGGCGAATCGATAATCAGCCACGACGTCAGTCAGGACGCGCGCTATTTTCACGCGCGCCAGCCGACTAAATCCGAAATGGTCACGCCGATTGTTTCCAACGAGGAAGTCATCGGCGTTTTCGACCTCGAAAGCGACGCGCTGAACGCCTATAACCAGGACGATTTAGCGCTTCTGCAAATGCTCGCCTCGCAGGTCGCCATCATTATCGAAAAGGTAAAGCTGCACGAAGAATTAGTCGAAAAAAAACGCCTGCAGGGACAACTCGAAGTCGCCCGGCAGGTGCAGCTCGAGCTTTTGCCCGACGAAGACCCGCATCTGGAAGGCTTCGACATCAGCGCCTACATTTTCCCGACCGAAGAGGTTTCCGGCGATTATTACGACTGGGTGAAAATCTTCGACGACCAAATCGGCATCATCGTCGCCGACGCCGTCGGCAAAGGAATTCCGGCGGCGCTTTTGATGGCTTTCCTGCGCGCCTCGCTCAGGTCGGGCGTGCAGATCGGCTACGCGCCGCATATCGCGATGGCGAAAGTCGGCAATCTGCTCTGGGATTCCATCGAAGACCATCAATTTATCACCGCGATTTACGGCATTCTTGACGCCACGAATAAAACCTTCGTCTTCTCGAACGCCGGTCACAATCCGCCGATTGTCGTCAAAGCCAACGGCGATTATAAATTTGTCGAGTACGGCGATCTGCCGCTCGGAATGTTTCGCGGAATGCGCTATCACCAGCATTTCCTGCGCCTCGACCGCGGCGACATTCTCGTCATCTACACGGACGGCATCACCGAAGCCGCCTGCGAAAGCAGCGAAGAATACGGTCGCGAGCGTTTAGCCCGCAGAGTCGCGGCGGGAATTGATTTGACGGCAAAAGAGCTGATTAATTTTATTCATCAGGACGTTTTGACGTTCTCCGCCAGCAAATGCCTCGATGATGACGGAACGCTTTTTATTGTAAAAAGATTGGATATATAAGAGGAATATTAAAAAGGATTTTTTTCTACTGCGTATTCTTCAAAATTTCTTTCGCCGCCAACACGGAATTAGAATAAGTCAAACTCAATCCTTCCTTGCCATTTATCCGTTCCATCGTGTATGATATTCGTTTGCTGAAAGGCGCAGGGACGTTCTCGGTGGGTTCGCGCCCACTTTTTATTTTGGCGATAGACTTGGGGAAATGGATAAACTGGTCATAGCGGAACGGGTTCGGGAAATCGCCGCCGAGGCGGCGGGAAAGAATAATCTGGAGCTGGTTCACGTGGATGTCATCGGGACGGTGAAGAGTCCGACCGTCAGGGTTTTTATTGACAAGCCGGGCGGCGTTTCGGTCGGCGACTGCACGACGGTCAGCCGGCAGATGGAAGCGGTTTTGGACGCGGAGGATTTTATTTCTTCGGCTTATGTGCTGGAAGTTTCGTCGCCGGGCTTGGAGCGCGAGCTTTACAGCCTGAGAGATTTTGAAAAGTTCAGCGGAAACCTGGCGCGGGTGCGGACGCACGAGCCAATTAACGGGCAACGAAATTTTCGCGGGAGAATCAAAGATATTGACGGCGAAAACATCATCTTCGAAGACAAAACCAACGGCGAAGTCAGTTTCCCTTACAGCCTCGTAGCAAAAGCTAATTTAGAGATTGATTTAGACGAAGAATTCAAGCGCGGAAAGTAGCGTGAATTAATAAGTCCTTCGTCATTAGTCCTTCGCAAGTTTTAAATGCTGCAAGGGACAGGAACGAACGACAAAAAACGAAATATGACATCAAGCATCGGGCAGAGCATTGACGCATTATGCACGGAACACGGTTTAGACCGTGACATGATTATCGAAGCGATGAAGGACGCGGTTCGCGCCGCGGCGCGAAAGCAGTTCAAAGCGCAGGACAAAACCGGCGAAAGCATCCAGGTCGATTGGAACAACGACGAGGGAATGATTGAAATTTCCGCCCAGAAAGAAGTCGTCGAAGCGGTCGAAAATCCGCAGACCGAGCTTTCGCTCGTGGAAGCGCAGGAAATGGCTGGCGACGAAATCGAAATCGGCGATATGCTGCTCTTGCCTTTGCCGACCGAAGATTTGGGGCGCATCGCCGCGCAGACCGCCAAACAGATTTTAGTGCAGAAAGTGCGCGAAGCCGTCCGCGAAAAAGTTTACGACGAGTATATCGACCGCAAAGGCGAGTTGATCAACGGCACGGTCAAGCGCTTCGAGCGCGGCGATATGATTATCGACCTCGGCAACAATCTGGAAGCGGTTCTGCCGCGCCGCGAACAGGTCAGAAGCGAAAACTGGAACCAGGGCGAGCGCATCCGCGTAGTAATTGCCGAAGTCACGAAAGACCCGAAAGGTCAGCAAATCATTGCTTCGCGCGCTTCGGCAGAACTCCTGAAACGGCTTTTTGAAATGGAAGTGCCGGAAATTTACGACGACACGGTCGTGATCAAATCCGCCGTGCGTGAGCCGGGCGACCGTGCGAAAATTGCCGTCGCGTCGAACGAAAAAGACGTCGACCCGGTCGGCGCGTGCGTCGGTATGAAAGGCTCGCGCGTGCAGTCGATTATCAAGGAACTCCGCGGCGAAAAAATCGACATTATCGAGTGGTCGGAAGAGCCTTCCGTGTTTGCGGCAAACGCTCTTTCTCCGGCGAAAGTCAGCCAGGTGCGCATCGTCGACATCAACAAGCGCAAGATGGAAGTCATCGTTGTCGAAGACCAGCTCAGCTTGGCAATCGGTAAAAAAGGTCAGAACGTGCGGCTGGCGACGCGTCTGGTCGGCTGGGACATAGATATTGTCAGCGAAGAAGTCATCAAGAAAGAAATCGCCCAGCAGATGGGCAAAATGATGGCTTCGGGCGAAGCCGTTCCGGTTTCCGCGCTCGAAGGCGTGACGCCGGCGCAAGCCAACGATTTGAAAGAAGCGGGAATCACCGACGTCGAAACGCTGGCGGCGATGTCGGTCGACGATTTGGTCGATATGCTCGACACCAGCCTCGACCAGGCTGAGAAAATTTTAAGTTCGGCGCAGGCGGTCGTCAAGGCTAAGGAAGACTCCGCCGCTCCGGATGATGAGCAGGGCGAGCCGTCCGGCGACGAAGCCGAAGCAGCGATTCCGGATGAAACGGGCGAAGAGCCGGTCGAAGCCGGATCCGCGGCGGAAGAAACTTCGGAAACTGAAGAATCATCGGATATCGAAGAAGCTTCGGAGACCGAAGACTCGAATACCGAAGAAACCGAAAGCGATGCCGCTTCGGCGGAAGAAGCGAAACAATGATAGTGAAAACAGAGAACGCGGTGCGGTGAAAAGTTAAATAATTTTCCGCTTTCTCTTTGGCAAACTCACCGCGGTTAAGAACTGAGAGAAAGCAACCATATGACTCTATTAGGCAATAAAGTTCGTGTTTACGACTTAGCCAAAGAATTAAAACAGGACACAAAGCGCATCATCGAAGAATTGCGGCGCGAAGGGGCGGATATCAGTGTGCCTTCAAATTCGGTGAGTAAAGAACTGGCGGAAAAAATCCGCAACCGTTACTTTCCGAAAAAAGAAGTCGCGCCGGTGCGAACCATCAAAGTCATCAAGAAAGAGAAAACCATTGCGCCGGCAATCGAAGAAATGCCCGTCGAAGCGGAAGCACCCGCCGCCGCCGCCGTCGAAGTCGCCCCGCCGCCCGTACCGGTAGAAGAAAAGAAGGAAGAAAAAACTATCACACCCGTACTAGTCGAAGAAGCAAAGCCGAGAATAGGCAATCGCACGATTAAGCTTGCCAAAAGAGTGCCTCCGCCGACGGTTGAAGAAGAAACGGCAGCGCCCGCCGCCATACCGGTCGAAGAAGAAATAATCGAGCCGGTTGTCGAAGCCGCGCCGCCGGTCGAGGAGACAACTGTCGAAGTCGCGCCGCCGCCGGTCGAGGAAATCGTCGAAACTCCTGCGGTCGAAACTACCGCCGCCGCCGCCGCCGCTGCCGACGAAGTCGCGCCGCCCGTTGCGGATACGGCGTCGCCGGAAGTCGTGCGCCCGACCGGAACCCAGGTCAAAAAACTCGTTCTGAACAAAAAAGCCTTGGAATCGGGTATGAAGCAGGGCGAGCGCGTCGTCGCGCCGACCCCGCCGCCGCAGCAAAAAATCGAAAAAGCTCAGCCGACCGGCAGGACCAACGACCGCGACCGCCGGAATTTAAGAGACGGCAGAAAACCCGAATTTCGCGGCACGCCCGGCGAGACCGCCACGCCGCAGACCGTTTACACGCCGCCGCCCGACACGCGCAAGCAGGGACGTCGCGGCAGCGTGAAAAAAGGCGGCGACCGTCGCAACGATGCGAAAGGCGGCAATCGCTTTGAGGAAAGAGAATTTGACATCCAGCGTCCGCGCTCGATTGAGGAGCGAATTCTCGACCAGGTCGGCAAAAGCGACCAGAGTGACATGAAACAGGCGCGTCTGGTCGAAGGCGCGACCGTCCGCGACTTTGCCGAAAAACTCGGCATCGTGCCGAAAGACGTCGTTCAGCTGCTGATTAAACGCGGCGTTTTTGCCACGCTCAACCAGCCCATCGGCGAAAAGCTCGCGCACGAGCTCGGCGAAAAATTCGGTTACAGCGTCAGCTTCGTGCCGTTTGAAGAAATGGTCGTCGAGCAGGAATTCGAGGAACTTATCGCGGCTGATTCGGACGACGTCGAGTTGGGGCGCGCGCCGGTCGTGACCGTGATGGGACACGTCGACCACGGCAAAACTTCGCTGCTGGACGCGATTCGCAAGGCAAATGTCGCCGAGGGCGAAGCCGGCGGAATCACGCAGCACATCGGCGCGTACAGCGTTTTCGTGCCGAATCCCGATAATTCGGCAGAACAGCGCCGCGTCGTTTTTCTCGATACTCCCGGTCACGAAGCCTTTACCTTGATGCGCGCGCGCGGCGCAAAAGCGACCGACATCGTGATTCTGGTCGTGGCGGCGGACGACGGCGTAATGCCGCAGACGGTCGAAGCGGTCGAACACTCGAAAGCCGCCGGCGTGCCGATTATCGTCGCGATTAACAAGATTGATAAACCGGACGCCAATCCCGACAAAGTCAAACAGGGACTCGCCGTGCTTGGCTTACAGCCGCAGGATTGGGGCGGCGACACGGAAATGATTCCGGTTTCGGCGAAAAAACACGAAAATCTCGATACATTGCTCGAAACCGTTCTGCTGCAAGCCGATATTATGGAACTGAAAGCCAGCCCGACGCGTCGCGCGTCAGGCGTCGTGCTCGAAGCCAAGCTCGATAAAGGGCGCGGCGCGGTGGCGACGGTTCTGGTTCAGCAGGGAACTCTGCACGTCGGCGACCCGTTTATCGTCGGGCAGGTCAACGGAAAAGTTCGCGCGATGTTCAGCGACCGCGGCGAAGCCGTAACGGAAGCCGTTCCCGCAACGCCGGTCGAAGTGCTCGGTCTTCAGGGAATGCCGCAGGCGGGCGACACGTTTCAGGTGGTCGCCAATCTCGACCAGGCGGTTTCCATCGCCGGTCAGCGCCAGATGAAGGCGCGGCAGGCGGCGATGCTGAAAACCACCAAGCGCGGTATCGAATCGCTCGGTCAGGCTGAGGTCAAAGAACTTTTGGTCGTTCTGAAAGCCGACGTGCAGGGTTCGGTCGAAGTTTTGCGCGGCACGCTCGAAAAGCTTTCGACCGAGAAAGTCAAGGTTCGCGTCATTCGCTCCGGCGTCGGCGCGATTACCGAATCCGACGTCCTTCTCGCTTCGGCGACGCAAGCCGACAACACGCAGACGGCGGTCGTCATTATCGGTTTCAACGTCCGACCGGAATCGCGCGCCGCCGAAGTGGCGAAACAGGAAGACGTCGATATTCGCCTGCACTCAATCATTTACAAGATTGAAGAAGAAATCAAAGCGGCGCAAATCGGCATGCTCGACGCCATTGAAAGAGAGGTCATCTTAGGCAAAGCGCTCGTGCAGGAAGTCTTCAAAATCACGCGCGTCGGCACCATCGCGGGCTGCCGCGTTACAGACGGGGTTATTCGCCGCCAGGCGCGGGCGCGTTTGATTCGCGACGCCGTCGTCATCTGGGAAGGCGATATCGATTCGGTCAAGCGCTTTAAGGAAGACGTTTCGGAAGTCCGCACCGGATTCGAATGCGGCATCGGTCTGGTCAATTTCAACGACATCAAGGTCGCTGACGAAATCGAAGCCTACGTGATTGAAAGAGTCGCGGCAACAGAACTCTAAAAGGATAAAGGGTAAAGGCGAAAGGTTAAAGTAAAGAATTTTTCGCCTTTAACCTTTCGCCTTTACCCTTTAAAAGTATGCGTCGTCCAGAAAGATTTGCGGAAACCTTACGCGAAGAAATTATGGAGATTGTCGGTTACGAGCTTGAAGACCCGCGCGTGCAATCGGCGACCGTGACGGAAGTACGCCTTTCGGACAATCTGCGCGAGGCGAAGGTTTTTATTCTCGTCGAAGGCGAGGAAAACGAGATTCGGGAAGCGATGAAGGCTCTGCATCACGCCGAAAAATTTGTGCGCCAGCAGGTGACTCTGAATTTAAACCTGCGTCACGCGCCGCAGATTCATTTTATCCGCGACACGGTCGAGGAGCGCGCCGGGCGCATCGACCGAATTTTAGAAGAAATAAAGGAAAATAGTCCGGAGAGTTCGGAGAGTTCGGAGAGTTCGGAGAGTCAAAATCAAATTGACTCGCGGCTCTCTTGACTGTCCGGAATCTCCAGGCTCTTTTGAAATGCTAAGTCAAGTAGTAGAACTTATTGAAAATAAGCAGAATTTTGCCATCACGACGCACGTCAGACCCGACGGTGACGGAATCGGCTCTTCACTCGGTTTGTGCTGGCTGCTGCGCTCGCTCGGCAAAACGGCGGAAGTCATCGTCCGCGATTCGATCCCGCCTTCGTATCTGTCGCTGCCGGGAGCCGGCGAAATCCGAACCGTTTCCGAAATCGACTATCATTACGATGCCGTTTTCGTCATCGAATGCTCGGACATCACGCGACCGGGCATCAAAAATCTCGAAAATCAATTCACCGTCAACATCGACCACCACGCGACGAGCGAGCATTTCGGCACGGTCAACTGGATCGACGCGACCGCTTCGGCAGTCGGCGAGATGATTTACAATCTCTGCAAGGCGATCGGCGGGCGCGTCACCAAAGAAATCGCCGAATGCGTCTATATGGCGCTCGTCACCGACACCGGCTCTTTTCATTTCCCGAACACCACCGAGCGCACCTTAAAAGTCGCTTCCGAGCTGGTCAAGGCGGGCGTGCGTCCCGCGCAAATTTCCGAAGCCGTCTACAACAGCTACCCGTGGAGCCGCATAGAATTAATGCGGCGGGTTCTCGACACCGTCAAACGCGACGAATCGGGACGCGTCGCCTGGATGCGGCATTCGCTGGAAATGACCGAAAAGAGCGGCGCGGTCGACGGCGACAACAGCGGCTTCGTCAATATCCCGCTCGCCGCCAAAGAAGTCGAAGCCGTCGTCTATATGCGCGAAACTTTTCCGAACATCTACCGCGTCTCCCTGCGCTCGAAAGACGGCATCAACGTCGCCCGCGTCGCCGAAAAATTCGGCGGCGGCGGACACAAAAACGCCGCCGGCTGCCGCGTCGAAGGCGATTGGAACGAACTCGAAAAGAAAATCGTCGCCGCAATGATTGAAGCCGTCAACGAATTTCACGGCAACAGCGAGCCAGCCAAACCGGAACTCGAAATGAGCTTGGCTTAAGGCAATTTCCTATTGAATGTCAACTAAATATTTTGAATAGCTATAAAATTCTTCAAAAGTCTAGATAAAAACAACCGTTTGTATATAAAATTTTCATACAGTTGTAATCCTAATATTTTGAATTGATTCGGAAATTGATATTGGCAAGCGGTGAATTAAGGTGTTTCTGATTCTGCGTGTGGTTGCCGTGTTGATAACGACTATTTGCAAATAAAACCTCTCTTCCTTTCCTTCCACTATTTCTGACCTTATGTAAACCGGATTAAATTCCTTTAATGCATTCACTACCTCTACTCTCTCATCAATTGATAATTTACGTGTAAAATCAATGATTGCAAATGTAGGTTTTGATTCTTCAGCTATGCTAGGTAATCCTGATACAGCAAACTTACTATTTAATCTATCTAATTGAATCTGTTGATTTCTCACAATTTCTAAAATCTCACCTAAAATGTCTCTTTCGTCACGATGAAATTCCGATAACATAGCAGCATTCTTTGGATTTTTTCCAGAAAGTGTTTCAGTTTCCTTAAGTTTTTCTTCAAGTGATGCCCAAAAGGTTTCAAACATAGTTTCTAAAAAATTTTCATTTAATGGTTCACCGCCGACTTCTCTGAGAGCGAGGTTTATCGATTTTACCAATGATAACGTTTCCGATTTCTCCGCTATAGTATGTTGGAATTTACTTAAAGGTGGCGGCACATCTTCGTTTTTAATTCCATGCAAATATGTCCAGATTTTCGCATTCGGCGTTTTTGATAAAGCGCCTGATTCAAAATGAATCCATTTGCTTTCGAGATTATCCGGCGTCAGACAAATAATTCCGAAACTCGTTCCGTCGAGCTCGCCGTCAATTTCATTGCTCCATTTCGCGCCTTTTTCTATTTCGGGCGAGTAAAAAGGTTTTACGGCTTGAATAACTTTCGGCAGCCAATCGTTTAATGCCTTTGCGACAGCGCGGCTTCTTTCACCTGACCAACTGATGAATATTTTCATGAGATTTTCTCCGTCACGGAATAAATTGATTAAATCGGCGGTAATCGTAGCATAAAAATAATCAACAACGAAGGGAATATTTAAGACTTGTGGCGAAGGTCTGAGGCTTTAGTTCTGAGGGCTAAGCTCGTTGCGCTCGGGTCGATGCGGTTTGTTCTGAGGGCTAAAGGCTTGTTGCTGAGGGCTGGGCACTCGTTTTTCAGGGTCGAGGGCTTGTTCCCGAAAGTCGAGAGCTTGTTTCTGAGAGTTGAA